>CANFIN010000105.1 GCA_947447155.1 Bacteroidota bacterium
GGCAATTCTAATGAATGCATTATTCCATCAGAATATATTTTAGCTCCAACTTTTTGCGTTATTACATTAACAAAATAATCCTGGAAATTTTTCGCCACACGACTTATAAATGCAACTCCAACTGCAGCTAACAACAAAAAGCCTACTCCACGAAAAAACTCATTTTTATTATGTTGATTAAACTTTGTCACATAATCATCAATTACATGCTTAAAAATATAAGGATCAAGCAGCGAAAAGACTTGATTGATTGAGGCAAGAAGCAAGGCAAGTGCAACAAGTTTCCAATAAGCCTTTAAATATGAAAAAAGTAACTTCATTTTTTAATTATTAGGCGAAGATATGAATTAACAATAGATTGTTATAAAGCAAATATCTCTTAGTACAACAAAACAATTAATTAATCAGTAGTTTTGAATATTAAACTTCAAATATGAGAAAAACACTATTGGCACTTGTTGCCTGTGCTATCGGAACTTTAGCAAACGCTCAGCATACTGTTATCATGAAGGATGGCAGCAAATTAAACGGAGAGTTACAATCCATTCAAAACAACACTGTAACCTTCTTCTATAAAGGCAGTAATATCACTTTCAACGTAGGGGAAATTTCATCAATACAATTTGATGGAAATGTTGGTGGGGCATCATCTATTTCCACAACAACGACGAAAGGGTCTACGTATGTAATGCCAGGTAGAAAGCTAACTCGCCAGCCTAAAATTGATAACTTAACAATGGAAAAAGGAATCGTTGTTGTTAATATTACTATCAATAAATATGGTAACATTATGAAGGCTGAAGCTGGAGCAGATGGCACAACAACAACTAGTAATTACCTTTTAACAAAAGCTAAACAAGCAGCCGAAAGTGCTATGTTTGATGGAGGCACAACTTTTCCATTGGAACAAAAAGGAACCATTACCATTACCTTCTAAAACTAAGACAACTTGTCTTCTTATTTAAAGTGATACGGCAATAAAGTCGTATCACTTTACTTTTTTACGCCAATTTTTCCTGATTATTTTATTTTTTCACATTGGTTATTGATTTGATTGCCCCTCAGAAAAATAACTAAAATGAACTTTAATCAATATACGCTTAAATCGCAGGAAGCGATTCAGCAAGCACAAAACACAGCCACTACAAATGGCAACCCAACAATTGATACAGGCCATTTATTAAAGGCCTTATTAGAGGTTGATGAGAATGTAGTTCCTTTTCTTCTAAAGAAGTTAAATGTGAATTTAAGCGCAATTTCCAATAGTGTAAATAAACTTGTCGACGGATATCCAAAAACCTCAGGAGGTTCAACATATCTAAGCAACGAACTAAATCAAGTTTTTAATAAATCGCTTCAGTTATTGAAAGACTTCAAAGATGAATTCGTGTCAGTAGAGCATTTAATGCTCGCACTATTGAGCACTAGCGATGCAACAGCTAGATTGCTTAAAGAAAGTGGAGTAACTGAAAAGGATTTAAAGAATGCAATTTTAGATTTAAGAAAAGGAGCAAAAGTTACGAGTGCATCCGCAGAAGAAACCTACAATTCTTTAAGTAAATATGCACGCAACTTAAACGAGTTGGCTCGTGCTGGTAAATTAGATCCCGTTATCGGAAGAGACGAAGAAATTAGAAGGGTACTGCAAATTTTATCGAGAAGAACTAAGAACAATCCAGTACTAATTGGCGAACCTGGTGTAGGTAAAACAGCCATTGCGGAGGGACTTGCACATCGTATAATTAATGGCGATGTTCCAGAAAATTTAAAAACAAAAGTGATTTACTCCCTCGACATGGGATCTCTAGTTGCAGGTGCTAAATACAAAGGTGAATTTGAAGAACGTTTAAAAGCAGTTGTTAAAGAAGTAACAAGTTCAGATGGAGAAATCATTTTATTCATCGATGAAATTCATACGCTTGTTGGTGCTGGTGGTGGCGAAGGCGCTATGGATGCGGCCAATATTTTAAAGCCTGCATTAGCAAGAGGGGAACTTCGTTCTATTGGTGCAACTACTTTAAATGAATATCAAAAGTTCATTGAAAAAGATAAAGCGCTTGAAAGACGATTTCAAAAAGTAATGGTGGAAGAACCGTCAGTAGAAGATACCATTTCAATTTTACGAGGACTTAAAGAACGTTATGAAACGCATCATAAAGTTCGTATTAAAGATGAAGCGATTATTGCTGCGGCGGAACTTAGTGGCCGTTATATCAGTGATCGTTTCTTGCCTGACAAAGCCATCGACTTAGTGGATGAAGCGGCAGCAAAATTGCGCCTTGAAATGGATTCTGTTCCGGAAGAGCTGGATGAAATTCAGCGTCGCATTATGCAGTTAGAAATTGAACGTGCTGCTATTAAACGTGAAGGCGATTCTAAAAAAGTAAATGAAATTGGCGAAGAGTTAGCCAACTTAAATGAACAACGTAATGCAATCAAAGGAAGATGGGAAGGTGAAAAACAAATCATCAATACTATCCAACAAACTAAAGCAGATATAGAGAACTTTAAAATTGAAGCAGAGCAAGCAGAACGTACAGGAGATTATGGAAGAGTAGCTGAAATACGATATGGAAAAATAAAAGAAGCAGAAGAAAAACTAATTGCATTCAACGAAAAACTAATCGAAGCACAAAAAGATAAAGCGCTTATTAAAGAAGAAGTAGATGCTGAAGATATTGCTGATGTAGTAAGTCGCTGGACAAAAATACCTGTAAAGAAAATGCTTCAAAGTGAACGTGAGAAATTATTACATTTAGAAACAGAGCTACACAAACGTGTAATTGGACAAGAGGAAGCCATTGCAGCTTTATCAGATGCTGTAAGAAGAAGTCGCGCAGGATTACAAGACAGTCGTAAACCAATTGGATCATTTATATTCTTAGGAACAACAGGCGTTGGTAAAACGGAGTTAGCAAAAGCATTAGCAGAATTCTTATTTAACGATGAAAACTCAATGACAAGAATTGATATGAGCGAATACCAGGAACGTCATAGCGTAAGTCGTTTGATTGGAGCGCCTCCGGGATATGTTGGATATGATGAAGGTGGTCAATTGACAGAAGCAGTTAGAAGAAGGCCATACAGCGTTGTATTGCTTGACGAAATTGAAAAAGCGCATCCAGATGTATTCAATATTTTATTGCAAGTATTAGATGATGGTCGTTTAACAGACAACAAAGGACGAATAGCAAATTTCAAAAACACGATTGTTATTATGACTTCAAACATTGGGGCGCATCTAATTCAGGCTAATTCTGAAACATTAAATGACAATAATACTGATGAGGTATTAGCAAAAACAAAAATTGAAGTGTTTGAATTATTAAAAAAATCTATGCGACCTGAATTTCTAAATCGCATTGATGAGATAATAATGTTTACTCCTTTAAATAGAAATGAAATTAAAAACATTGTAAGAATTCAATTTAATTCAATTGCTAACATGTTAGCTAAAAACGATATTCAAATTAACATAACAGAAGATGCTATAGACTGGCTTTCGCAATTAGGATATGATCCACAATTTGGTGCAAGACCATTAAAGCGTGTAATGCAAAAAAGAGTGCTCAACGAACTAAGCAAACAAATTTTAGCAGGAACAATTAGCAAAGATGCAGTAATAGAAATTGATATTGACCATACGAATAATTTCATTTTTAAAAATGAAGCATTTGCAGAATTATCAAATTAATTATAACTATTAATCAATTAAAAAAGCCGAAATAATTTCGGCTTTTTTAATTTTACTTGAGTCTTAGTTTGAATTATTAAATCCTTCCATTTGATTTAGCCAATACACCGCATAAATGAAACAACATTCGCGAACCTACATTACCATCCCAATCATCCTCCCCAGGAGAAACTTCGTTTAAGTCGAAGGAGATAATTTTCTTTTTACTATTTGCTAATGCAGATAACAAATATGTAATCTCATGAAATTCGAACCCTCCAGCAACTGGAGTTCCAGTATTAGGACAAAGTTTAGGGTCTAATCCATCAATATCAAAACTAATATGGACATGCTCAGGCAAAGAAGCGATAATAGTATCACATATTTTTTTCCAGGATGCGCCTTCATATTGTTGCTTGCGAACATCTGCATAAGTAAATACTTTTACGCGTTTTGCATTTTTAACAGCAAAGTTATTTTCCTCTTCGCAGAAATCACGAATTCCCAATTGTACTAGCTTAGTTACTTCTTTTAACTGAAGTGTATTATACATAATAGATGCATGCGAATAAGTGAACCCTTCGTATGCCTTACGTAAATCCATATGCGCATCAATTTGCAGTATACCAAACTTCTTATACTTTTTTGATAAGGACTTAAAAAAACCAAGTGGCGTACTATGATCACCTCCTACTAATCCAACTAACTTACCTTTGCTAAGCCATTCAGTCGTTTCATTTTCTACATGCTTAATCATTTTAGCAGAAGCTTCATTAACATCAACTAACGCTGTTTTCAACTTCGGATCATTTTGCGGACTCTTCCCATCACCAAAAGCATCAATGATTTTAGAAGCTAATTTCTTCGCGGATTTACTTTGTTGTTGCAACTCCTTTGAAATTGCTGTCATAACGATACCTTGTTTCCACAATTCAGGAAATTCCGAATGATATAGATCTACTTGAGCAGAAGCTTCCAAAATTGAAGCAGGACCTTTAGAAGTTCCTCCTCCATAACTCACTGTTGCCTCCCAAGGCACTGGGATCAATACAATTTCTGATTCATCAGTTGTAAATGGCAAACCAAAAACATTAGCTTCTTTTAATCCAGGAGAATTAGGATTAAACGATTTGATTTTTGCAATTCTACTAGAAAGTGCAGTAGGCAATCTCTTCGATCTCATATTCTATAATTTAAAAGCGAAGTTAGAAATTAATTTACTTAAAAATTCTATTTACTAAGCTGAAGCGAAAAAGAAAAAGTAGTCCCCTTGCCTATCTCTGATTGAACACTAATGTATTGATGATGTGCCTCTATAATATGCTTAACAATTGCTAATCCAAGTCCAGTACCTCCTTGTTCACGAGAACGACTTTTATCAACCCGATAGAATCGTTCGAATAAACGAGGGAGATGTCCTTTTTCTATACCAATTCCATTATCAGCTAGGTCAACAATTATTTTATCTCCACCATCGGCATAACTAATAGTTGTTTCACCGCCTTGCACTCCGTATTTAATCGAGTTTACTAAAAGATTAACAATTACTTGTCGCACTAAATCACGATCACCATTTACATATACCGGACGATTTGATTCTTCAACAATAGAAAGATTAATTTTCTTCTCTCTAGATTGGATTTCTAGTGAGTCTATAACATCATGTATCAGATCTGTTAAATCAAATGTTCTTATCTCTACAATTAATTCTCCTGCTTCTAACTTTGATATCGACTCTAAATCATCAACCATTGAAACTAAACGATCAATACTCTTAGCTGCCTTATTTAAATACATAACATTTACATCAGCATCATCAATGCCTCCATCAATTAATGTATGAATGTATCCCTGTGCAGAAAATATTGGCGTTTTCAACTCATGAGATACATTACTTAAAAACTCTCGTCTGTAAATCTCTACTTGCTTAAGGTTATCAATTTCCTGCTTCGACTCTTTACTCCATCCCACAAGCACATTTTGAATTTCATTTGTAATATCAGTGCCTGATTCTTGAAAAGTACGAATGGGCTCGTTAGGGTTTTTTAACTTAATAATTTCTCGATAAATTTTATTTAGATTTCCAAAGATATACTGGCTGTACAGTATTTTTAAAGATGCGAGCGACAGTATAAAAACAATTGCAAATAGGATAAATAAACTGTAGAATGGTAATAAGTCAAATAGAAAAAAGGAAATCAAATAGAACACCACGCATACTACCAAACTTAGCAATAGCGAGGTAACAATAGTTATTTGTACAGGCTTCACGGTAATTTTTAATATAAAAACAAAAATATCTAAATACTAGATATCAAATTTATAACCGATACCTTTAATGGTTTTAATTGACTCATCGCCCAACTTCTCTCTGATTTTGCGAATATGCACATCGATAGTACGATCACCGACTACAATATCAGAACCCCAAACTCTTGACAATATATCTTCACGGGTAAAAACTTTTCCTGGTTTAGAAGTCAGTAATGCCAATAACTCAAATTCTTTTCGTGGTAATACTATTGATTCATCATTTTTATAAACCAGATAACTTTCTCTATCAATTCTAAGATCGCCTATTTGAACTACTGGTGTTGATGTGCCCGTGCTTCCGTTTAGTCGTCTTAAAAGAGCCTTAACTCTGCTTAACATAATTCTTGGCTTGATAGGCTTTGTGATATAATCATCTGCACCCACATCAAAACCTGCCAACTGGGAATATTCTTCATTTCGAGCAGTTAAAAAAGTAATTAGTGTGTTTTGCAATTCCGGTATTTCGCGCATTGTACGACACGCTTCAATACCATCCATTACAGGCATCATGATATCTAAAATAACCAAATGTGGGAATTCCTTTTTTGCAATTTCAACTGCTTCTTTACCATTTTTAGCCTGAAGTACCTGATATCCTTCCTTTTTGAGATTATAC
>CANFIN010000106.1 GCA_947447155.1 Bacteroidota bacterium
AATAATGAAGATTATCAATTGTATGCTTCAATAGATGCGGGAGGTTTGTTGTTAGATGGTATGGGAGACGGATTATTTCTTCGCGCTAACGGAAGTGCATCTCCGCAAATGATTAATAATTTAGCTTTTGGTATTTTACAAGCGGCACGAACAAGAATTTCAAAAACAGAATATATCAGTTGTCCTAGTTGCGGTAGAACACTATTTGATTTACAGGAGACAACAGCTAAAATTCGATCACGTACAAGTCATTTAAAAGGAATTAAAATTGGTATCATGGGTTGCATTGTTAATGGCCCAGGAGAAATGGCAGATGCTGATTACGGATATGTCGGATCGGGTGTTGGGAAAATCACACTCTATAAAGGTAAAGAAGTTGTAACAAAAAATATTCAAGCTGAAGGCGCCGTTGATGCCTTAATTAATTTAATTAAGCAGAATGGTGATTGGCTTGAACCGGTTATTGAGTAAGTTTTAATGATAGATAGCAAGTAATTAGCGATGAAGCAACAAGTATATTTTCACGATTTATCGAATATCGATTACAAGGAATGTTGGGATCTTCAAGAAAGACTTTTAACAGAAATTGTAAATGATAAAATGAAAGTTCGGGAAGATAATTCGCTAAGCATCTCTTCAAGACATTATTTATTATTTTGTGAGCACCCTCATGTATTTACGTTAGGGAAAAGTGGGTCCGCTAATCATTTACTTGCCGACGAAAATTTTTTAAAAGCGAAGCAAGCTACCTTCTACAAGATAAATCGTGGAGGAGATATTACCTATCATGGCCCGGGACAATTAGTGGGTTATCCTATTTTCGATTTAGATTTTTTCTTTAATGATATCCATAAATATTTAAGATATCTTGAAGAAGCCATTATTCTTACTTGTGCCGATTATGGCTTGTCTGCAGGTCGTATTCCTGGTTTAACTGGTGTTTGGTTAGATATTGAAGATCCGATTAAAGCAAGGAAAATTTGTGCTTTTGGCGTGCGATGTAGTAGATGGGTTACCATGCACGGATTTGCGTTTAATGTTAATGCCGACTTAAGTTATTTCAATATGATTGTTCCTTGTGGAATTACCGATAAAGGTGTAACATCATTGCAAAAAGAGCTTGGTCGTGAAATCGATTTAGAAGAAGTAAAATCAATAGTTCTTTTGCATCTTCAAGAGTTGTTCGATTTTAGTATTCAAACAATTGGGAATGAAAATTTACCTTGGATTGAAAACAGTAATAATGTAGTTGAATGAAAATAATCAAGTTTATTTTTAAAGCAATTGCTTTAATAGCATTGTTACTTACGCTATTTATTTTTGTAAGCGGTAAAACTTATTTATTTAAAACCCTTGCTTATAATTTTGCGGGCATTGATGATTTAGATTTGTTTGAAACACGAGTAGTAAAAACAAATAAACCTATTGAATGGCCAACTACTTTTAATTATAATAAAAAGCCAATGCCTGAAAAGCTGGAAGCTGCATTGAAAAAGTATCAGTCGATTGCTTTTGTGGTTTTTAAAAATGATTCAGTTTTAAATGAATACTATTGGGATGGTTACAATGATTCATCGCTTACGAATTCATTTTCCATGGCGAAAAGCTTTATTAGTATTTTGACAGGAGTAGCATTAAAAGAAGGTAAAATAAAAAGTGTGAATCAAAAAGTTGGCGACTTTATTCCTGAATACAAAGTAGGTAATCGTGGCAAACTTACTATTCGACATTTACTTACTATGTCGGCGGCGTTAAGTTGGGATGAGTCGTATGTAAATCCTCTAGGGCCAACAACAGAAGCTTATTATGGGAATGATTTAAAAGGGTTAATACTAAAGCAGGACGTTGTTGAAGATCCAGGAAAGAAATTTAATTATCAAAGTGGAGTATCGGAATTACTGGCAATGGTACTTGAAAAAGCGACTGGTGAAAAAGTAGCCGATTATGCGTCAAAAAAACTTTGGCAACCTTTGAATGCAGTTCATAATGCCCAATGGAGTTTAGATAAAATAGATGGGATGGAGAAAGCATATTGCTGCTTTTACTCGAATGCAAGAGACTTCGCACGAATAGGATCTTTGTACTTACATCAAGGCAACTGGAAGGGAAATCAAATTGTTGATTCATCTTATGTAACTGAAAGCGTTACTCCCTATCCGTTAGATAATAATGGGAAGCCTAATGTGATTTATGGATATCAATGGTGGATTGGAAATTATTCAGGTAAAAAAGTTTTTTATTGCCGTGGAATCTTGGGCCAATATATTTGTGTGATACCAGACGAAAATATAGTGTTCGTTCGTTTAGGTCATAAACGAGGCGAAAAAAATGCGGACGGTACTTTGACAGATTTACCGGTTTACGTGGAACAAGTTTTAAATTGGACAAAAGAAAATTAAAATGTTAAAAGATATTTTTAGAGACGAAGTAGAGGATATTGCAATTGCCGTTGTGCCATCAGAAGAAGACAGTAGCGTGTGGGAAGTTTATATGATTAATCTTAAAGAAGAAGGTTTAGAGAATGTTATTGTTGCAAGTAAGGGTTACGGAATTTATAAAGGAGAAGAGGTTAAAACCTCAGTATTGCGTCATTTCCTTGGTTCCTTTGAGCCTTTAGATATACGCTTGATAGAGCCAATTCAGAAGGATGTGTTTGGTTTGAATAATGAATACTGGGTAAGTTTTTATATAGGCAAGAATATTTTTGATAAGAAGTTTATTTTTCTGCCCGAGTCAATTACTGAAGACAATTTTACCCGCATTCCTTTCATTAATAGGAAGGGTGTTATTATCCGTTAGAACAATTAATAATAAACGTTTGTAAATGATTAATACTTGATAATTGCTATATTGGATAATTATTTTTGTCAAAAAAATCATGCTTAATAATATTGCATTAGAAAATATCCTTTGTCTGGATATTGAAACTGTTCCTCAGTACAAATCATTTGATGAGGTCCCAGAAGAGGTAAGGCCATTATGGAAGCGCAAAGCTGATAATTTAAAGAAGGAGGATTCAGAAGATTACATTAGCATCTATGATCGCGCAGGTATTTATGCAGAGTTTGGAAAAATTATTTGCATCTCTACCGGATTTCTAAATCATACCAGCGATGGAAGAGAGTTTCGAATGAAATCTTTTTACGGACATGATGAGAAAGAATTACTGGAAGATTTTGCGCAATTACTTCGGAAGTTAAAACCCAATATGTTGTTATGCGGACATAACGGAAAAGAGTTTGATTTTCCGTATTTATCACGACGAATGATTATCAACGGCATTGAGCTTCCGCCACAATTAGATAATAGCATGAAGAAGCCTTGGGAAGTTCCGCATTTAGATACGATGGAGTTATGGAAGTTTGGCGATTATAAAAGCTATACTCCACTAAATCTATTAGCCAACGTTTTAGGTATCCCTAGTCCGAAAGACGATATCGATGGGAGTCAGGTAGGCAATGTATATTGGAACGAAAACAACCTCGAGCGTATCGTTACCTATTGCTGCAAAGATGTAATTACTGTGATGCAGATTTTACTTCGCTTCAAAGGACAAGAGGTGCTAGATGAGTATGAAGTAAAAATTTAAATATTTTATTGGAGATGTGTTTGATAATTAGGCTGTGTTAGTAGTGAATATTCTCCTTTTTATCACAATGCTATTTATTTTTAAATTTTTCAAAATCAAATTAATTCGGAATTTTGCTGGTCAAAAAGATCCTTTCTTATTTATAAATCTGAAAATCAACAACATAAATAAAAGCTCCTTGAAGTTTTTTATCATTTCTTTCCGATTTTCTTTCGTACCTTATTGACATTTATTACTTTTGCTCCCCTTGCACCCTCGTGTAATTTAAATGTTGAAAAGTGGCAACGCATAATAAAGATTTAGTCGTTAAATTCATCAGCTTAACAGCTGGAAATCATGAGTTTAACTTTCACATTGGGGATGAGTTCTTTGAGCAGTATCCGAATAGTCTTATTCACAAAGCAAACGTGGAAGTTGATGTAGTCTTACATAAATCAACAACCATGGAGCTGGACATTGAAATAAATGGAGAAGTAGAGGTAGAATGTGGCCGATGTCTCGAAAATTTCACCATGCCTGTGAATGCGCATCAGCATCTCTTAATTCGAATGGTTGAAAGTCCGAATGCTGAAGATGATGATATCGATACAATACACATTGCAAATTCAGCAAGTGAATTAGTCTTGAATAATCATATTTACGACTTTGTTACGCTGGAAGTCCCATTTAGTCCTACACACCCCGACATCAATGATGAGCCTGGTTGTGTGAATGAAGCACTTGATTCTTTATCAGAAAATGAAACAGAAGAAAGTAAGGAAGAAGTAAAGGATGAACGATGGAGTGCTCTGAAAAAAATAAAATTGAATTAACTAATAAATAATTAAGTACTATGCCAAATCCAAAGCATAAACACTCGAAATCGAGAAGAGACAAACGCAGAACGCATTATAAGGCTACTGCACCTACTATCGCTGTTGATGCAACAACAGGGGAAGCGCATTTATACCACCGTGCTTACTGGTACGAAGGTAAATTAATGTATAAAGGTAAAGTTGTAATGGAGCGTGGAGCTTAATTACAAAAAGCTTTTCTTGAATAAAAAATTTAATATTTCTTCAAAGGAAAATTTGTCATCATGAAGATTGGTGTTGATATCATGGGTGGAGATTATGCTCCGCTTGAGATAACAAAAGGAGTTATTGAAGCGCTACCTCATTTAGGGGAAGGTGTTCAACTTGTTTTGTTTGGAGATATCGATGCTATTACACAACAGTTTAATGAAGCAGGCGCTGATATTTCGAAAGTTTCTATTGTGTCAACAACAGAGGTTATCGGAATGGATGAACATCCAACTAAAGCAATTACTCAAAAACAAGATTCTAGTATTGCCCGCGGATTTGAATACCTGAAGCGTGGTGATATCGAAGCATTTTGCGGAGCTGGTAACAGCGGAGCAATGATGGTTGGAGCAATGTTTAGTGTCAAAACGATTCCTGGAGTTTTGCGTCCTGCTGTATGTTCTGTCCTACCTAAAGAAGATGGTCCTTGGGGCGTTTTCTTAGATGTAGGTTTGAACGCAGATTGCAAACCAGAAATGCTTCAGCAATTTGGTGTTTTAGGTAGTCTTTACCTTGAGCACGTACACGGATTTAAAAGTCCGAAAGTAGGATTGATGAACATCGGAGAAGAAGAAGAAAAAGGAAGTGTTCTCACACAGGCGACACATCAATTGCTTAAAACGACAAAAGACATTCACTTTGTTGGGAATGTTGAAGGTCGTGATTTGTTTAACGACAAAGCAGATGTGATTGTATGTGATGGCTTCACAGGAAATGTAATCTTGAAGCTTGCAGAGTCTTTCTATAATTTAATTCAGAAACGTTCAATTACAGATTCCTATTTTGAACGCTTCAATTACGAAAACTACGGAGGTACGCCGGTGTTAGGTTTGAATGCTCCCGTAATTATTGCTCACGGAATTTCGAATGCCCGTGCAGTAAAAAATATGATTCACATTACTGAAAAAGTAACCGCTGCTCGTCTGACAGAAAAAATTGCACAGGCGATGCAAGAAAGTATTGCTCATTAAAATATGACTAAAATAACAGCTGCAATAACTGCCGTAAACGCATGGGTTCCTGATTATCTTCTTACCAATAAGGTGTTAGAAACGATGATTGATACTACCGATGAATGGATCACCTCGCGAACGGGAATTAAAGAGCGCCATATTTTAAAAACACCAGGAGAAGCCACTTCTGATATTGGTGCAAGAGCAGTAGATGGTCTTTTGAAAAAGCGTGGAATTTCAGCAGAAGAAATCGATTTGATTATCTGTGCAACCACAACACCCGATATGCAGTTTCCTGCGACAGCAAATATTATCTCTGATAAAGTAGGTGCTAAGAATGCATTTAGTTATGATATAAATGCGGCTTGCTCAGGATTTATTTTTGCATTGGCAACAGGCTCAAAATTTATTGAGACTGGTCAGTATAAAAAAGTAATTGTAGTTGGCGCCGATAAAATGTCATCTATTATTGATTATACCGATCGCGCAACCTGTGTTATTTTTGGTGATGGCGGAGGTGCGGTACTGTTAGAGCCGAATACAGAAGGCTACGGAATTTTAGATTCTATTTTAAAAACTGATGGTTCTGGTCGTACTCATTTACATCAAAAAGCAGGTGGTAGTTTAAAGCCAGCTTCAGCAGAAACAGTAGCTGCAAAAGAACATTTTGTATATCAGGAAGGTCAGACGGTTTTTAAATTTGCGGTGACCAATATGGCCGATGTAAGTGCTGAAATTATGGAGCGTAATCACCTAACGGCAGATGATGTAGCTTGGCTAATTCCGCATCAGGCAAACAAAAGAATTATTGATGCAACGGCTCGTCGTATGGGCGTTAGCGATGAAAAAGTAACACTTAATATTGAGCGTTACGGAAATACAACCAACGGAACAATTCCACTTTGTTTATGGGAATGGGAAAGTAAATTCAAGAAGGGAGATAATATTATTATCGCTGCTTTTGGTGGAGGATTTACATGGGGT
>CANFIN010000107.1 GCA_947447155.1 Bacteroidota bacterium
AAATCTTTGGACCTTGACCAACAAACCTTATCAACACTAGTTTCCACCGCATAAAATCCTTTATAAATAATTCTATAAACATTGGTAGCAGAAACAGGTGAAGCCAAATTATTCATAAACCATCTGTAATTCTTTGAATCCGTGCTATAGAGATTATCTTCTACTCTTAGAAGTGATGGAATAGGAGTTGCATTTTTCCTAATAGTAATTATATTGGAAGAATCAGAGTAGCAATAATTTGAAGTAGAACCTATTCTTACACCACCTCTTAAAAATATCGATGTAGGACTATTAATAAGTATACTCCTTGAGGTATCACCTGTTGACCATAAATAACGATCATACTCCAAGTTGCCTTTTATACGAATGGTATCGTTGAAACATAAAATGGTGTCCTTTATTGAAGAAGTTAAAGTAGGTTTTGTAGGCTTCGGAACAAAACTTACTCGAATACTTTTGCTAGTATCAAATTTATTCAACCCATCACTTCCCACCAATTTATATATGCCCGATGAAAGTATGGAAATGCTATCAGTTCTTTGGCCCACCATTACAGTATCATTTTTATACCATTGGTAAGTAAAACAAGTGCCTGATTTTACTACTAATTTACCGCTACCACAAATGGTAGTATCTGATAAAACAGAGAGGCTAACATTAATTTTATAATTCAATGGTTGTTGAAAACCAATTACAAAACTATTGGAAGTTCCAGCAGAAGACCCATTAGCAATTTGACCAGCGGTAGCTTTCAAATTAATCGCAGTTTGTCCATAAAAAGAAATAACGGACCTTTGCAAAGACTGAGATTCCAGTTTTCCAAAAGAGATAATTAATAGCAATAAGCAGCGTATACTTTTAAACATAAATGCACCTATATTATACTTTTAAAAAGACCGAATTGCTCTAACAGCACCTGTACCTGCATAACCGTTTCTGGCATCTGCAATATTTGCTCCTGTTCCAAAATTTTTGGTCCATGCGCCGCCTGTTGGACCGCAACTACCATAGGAAGCAGGAGTTGAAGACCAATAAGGCATATTCGTTAAAAAGTTACCCAAGCCATTCAACTTAAGTTTTGTATACATTAAATCCAACTCCAATTTAGAAGGAAGATACCAGTCTGAGTATCCGTTTAACACCAATACATCGCACTCTTTGGCGGCAATGCCTGCATTGGTACATTGTCTAACAATCTCTGCCGTATTGTTACTGCCACTTCCAAAAGCGGAATCTAATCCTGAAATTAAAGTACAACTACAACCCCAACCAGTTCCTCCAGCACTTTGATCGGTAGCAGCAGCTACTAAACCATGCTCACCTGTTGAATCAATATAAAAAACAATTCCACCTTGGTAAACATCACCCAATTTTGGATTCAGAGAACTTGGACAAGCAACCGATGTCCTTATCAAGGCTCCCGCATTATCAACTGTTACTCTCCAACAACTTCCATTGGGAGATGTAAGTATGATGCCTTTATTGGGATTAGAAATATAGGTATCACCATTTTTAATTTCAAGTGTTGCCAAGCTGGTAGGGTCGCCATTAACAACCAATTTTCTTGATGAAAAATCACCAACGATCAATGGATCTGCGCGGTTTGAATTTTCAATCACTAACTTATTACTAACTGCACTAAAATTAAAATTATTCCCCGCCTCATATCCTATAAATATATTTTTATCGCCACTTACTGATTTTGCTCCTGCATTATAACCAATAGCTGTATTTTGACTACCTGTTGTATTAGCACCCAATACATTATACCCTATACCCGTATTGCTACTACCCGTAGTGTTGTTAGTAATGGAAGTTGCTCCGATTGCTGTATTAAATTCACCTACTGTATTGTATACCAGACTAGTTCGGCCCATTGCGGTATTATTACTCCCTGAACTATTAGCATACAAAGCAGCTTGACCAATGGAGGTATTAAATGTTCCCGTAGTATTGTTATTCATAGCCCTTCTACCAATCGCTGTATTTTCACCTCCTGTTGTGTTACTACCTAAGGTACCCGTACCAACGGCAACATTAAAACTACCGGTAGTGTTATTACGAAATGCCTCACCACCAAAAGCAATATTTTCACTTCCGGTGGTATTTTTTTCCATACTATAACTGCCATAAGCACTATTGAATTCTCCAGTAGTATTAGAGGATAGAGATAAATAACCTGTGGCTGTATTAAATGATCCTGTAGTATTTTTAAGCATTGAACTATCTCCTAAAGCAGTATTTCTTGAACCAGTGGTATTTGCATACAATGATTTTGCACCCATAGCAGTATTTGAAAAACCAATAGTGCTACTAAACATTGAATGATAGCCAGAGGAAGTATTTGCACTTCCAGAGGTATTAGAATAAAGAGATGAATTACCTATAGCGGTATTTGCATCACTAGAACTTAAATATTTTGATTGCATAGATTTTGAACCTACTGCAGTATTTCCTATTCCATAATTATATTTAAGTGCACTATCTCCTATTGCGACTGTTCCAGAGGTAGTACTATTTTTATTATTGTCAAGTGCACTTGACCCAGCTTTGGTATTTGCATAAGCATCTGAGAGAATTCCGTCAGCTCCACTAAATTTTCCCGTGACCGTCAAATCTCCATTAATGGTTAATTTTTTATTATCAAACTCGCCATAAATTAATGGAGAAAGAGAACTGTCATTCTGGATCACCAATTTGTTGCTAGTAGTTTTGAAATTGTTATTATTTCCTGCATCATTTCCGATAAATATATTTTTATCGCCACTCGTTAATTTTGAACCGGCATTATAACCAATGCCAGTATTATTGCTTCCTGTTAAATTGCCACCCAATACGTAATATCCAATACCTGTATTATTTTGTCCAGTGGTATTTTTATTAAGGGAAGTTGAACCATATGCGGTATTACTTTCTGCAGTATTGTATGCCAAACTTAAACGCCCCATTGCAGTATTATTACTTCCAGTTGTGTTAGCATATAAAGCAGCTTGCCCAATGGCGGTATTAAATGTACCGATAGTATTATTAGTCATTGCCCTTCTTCCTACGGCCGTATTTTCACCCCCAGTTGTATTGCTACCCAAGGTACCCGTTCCGATCGCAACATTAAAACTTCCGGAAGTATTATTACGAAATGCTTCACCTCCAAAAGCAATATTTTCATTACCCGTGGTATTTTTTTCCATACTATAACTGCCATAAGCACTATTGAATTCTCCAGTAGTATTAGAAGATAGAGATAAATAACCAATTGCAGTATTATTTGATCCATTGGTATTGCTCAGCATTGAACTATCACCAACAGCCGTATTTCTTGATCCAGTGGTATTTGCAAACATTGTATTTACACCTATAGCGGTATTTGAAAATCCACTAGTGTTTGAATAAAGAGATCGATAACCACTTGCAGTGTTAAAAGTTCCAGTTGTATTTGCATACATAGAATTATAACCTATAGAAGTATTCCCTGTTCCTGAAGTATTTCCATACAATGCACTATTCCCATAGGCACTATTGAAAGAACCTGTTGTATTAAAATATAGGGAATTTACTCCTACAGCATTATTAGAACCCCCAGTGGAATTTTTATTCAAAGCCCCTACTCCCAGCGCTGAATTATTTGAACCAGTAGAGTTATTATACATTGAATAATTACCTACCGATGAATTCAATCGACCTGTAGTATTATTGGTTAAAGAAGCATAGCCCACAGAAGTATTATCGATTGCAGTAGTATTTTTCATTAAAACACTATCACTAATACCTGTATTTCGACCAGCAATATCAACTTTCAAATATTTATTTTCGGCATAATTAGCATACATAGCATACGGTACCGACAATAATTGTGATAATCCAGTCACCACATACTTCCCTGTATTAGCAATATCAATTTCGGTTTTCATATAAAGACTCCCCGATGACCAGACGATCGAACCAAATTTTCCAATTACAGGAACTCCATTACCAATTACTGCAGTAAACTGACCATACTTATCTGTTTGAACACTAGCTGTTTCACTATAACTTACCACATTACCAATACTATCCGTGCAGATAGAAAAACGAAGGCTTACCGATTTTGAAGCCACTATAAAACCATTATTATCTAATGCTATTCCTTGGAAATTAAATCCTTGAGGTGCTTGAGCTTGAACTGAACAATTAGTTACCAGTAACACTAGGAGGAAATGAATTATTTTTTTCATTGGGAGGGGATTTTTTAAAACTAAAAAAATGCTGAATTTAAATTAAAGCACATCCAAATTTAAACAATTATTTAATATATACATTCAATCAAAGATAGGGGTAAGGTACTTAATCCAATATACCCTAAAGTGCTATATTTTTAAAATTTCAGGTAATAATAGCTAGTAAATTGAATCAATTTTAGTCCCAAGTCAAAATGTCCATAAAATAGAAAGGAAAGAAAGAAACTAAAAGCTTCAATTAGTACCCAATTTTAGTAATAATTAATCAGCTGCTATTGCAGGGATATATTTAATTTATTTAATCACTAAATTCTTCACCGCTGCCACCCCATTTCTAATTTCTTCACTTGCTCGAGTGAGAATGGTATCTCCCGATTGAATGGACCCAAATATTTCTGTTTTGCCATCATAGTTTCTGCCCACTTTGATGGGTACCCAAAGATTTAAATTGTTATGAACTGAAATAACATATACCCCAATTGATGCATTTAAAATAGCAGAACTCGGTACACTATACGCATTGGCATTCACTGTTAGCGGAATCGACACCTCTGCTACCATGCCTGGTATCAATTGGTGTTTAGTATTCATTACATCCATTTCAATATGCTGTGAGCGAAGTTTGGCATCCAAAGAACCCGATAGTCTAGCAATTTTTGCATGAAACTTTTCTCCGGCTATCGAGTTTAAATAAAATTCTACCTCACTTTTTGTATTGACATAGGCAGTGTAGGCCTCAGGAATACTTACGACTAATCGTAATTTATTATGATCTTTCAAAGTGAATAAAGGTAAATCAGATCCTTTGCCAGAAGGACCTACATAGGCACCTGCACTTACATTTCTATTGGTAATGACTCCGCTAAATGGAGCTTTGATTTTTAAATACTCTTTCGTGCTTACGATTTCTTGATAATAAGATTTAGCAGCTTGTAATTGAGCAAAGTCAGATTGCTGCCTTGCATTCGCTTGGTCTAAATCATTTTTAGAAATAGTGCCAGGAGTTTTATTAGTTTCAAATAAACGATCATAGGTTGCCTTACTCGCATAATAGATTGCTTCCTGGGATTTTAATTTTGATTCCGCAACAGCTAATTGAGAATTTATTTCTGGCGCCTCTAACTCTGCAAGAAGCTGTCCAGCCTTTACTTCAGAGCCAACATCTACTAACAACCTTTTGATATAACTATTCACTTTTGCATATAAATCTACTTGCTGATTAGCAATTAATTCTCCTGGTATTTTAATCGAAGAAGTTAAATCGCTTTTTCTTAAAATAAAAGCTTCTACCTCTGGAGTCTTCGCAACTTCAACTTTCGCTTTTTCATTTTCAGGTATTTCACTCTTTTTACTATTGCAATTAAACAGCAAAATAATAACCAACAAAAGCATTATTCTATTCACAGGATTATTTGAAGCAAAAATATATTTCATATACAAAGGTTATTTTAAATTTTGTGTAGTATGAAGTGAAGAAATATAATGGGAACTCTCTTCATCTTCTGGATCTAATGATACGCTTGCTGTCGAAGCCTTTCCTTGTCCCCATGCAAAAACCAAAGGAAGAATAAATAAAGCAGCAAAAGTTGATAAAAATAATCCGCCGATTACTGCTCTGCCCAGTGGCGAAGATTGATCCCCCGCTTCACCAATACCCAGCGCCATTGGCACCATACCGGCAATCATTGCTGCTGCAGTCATTACAATCGGACGTAATCTCAATGCAGCAGCCTCTTTTGCTGATAGCATCGCATTGCCATTATGCATTCTTAATTGCTCCGCATTAGTGATTAATAAAACTGCATTAGATATAGAAACCCCTACCGACATAATCATGCCCATATAAGATTGTAGATTTAGAGTAGACCCACATAATACCAATAATGACAAGGAACCTAGTAATACAGCTGGCACTGTAGTTAATACAATCGTAGAAACTTTAAAAGATTGAAAATTAGCCGCCAACATTAAAAATATTACTATGATGGCAACGATTAAACCATTTTGTAAACTATCCAGTGTTTCATTCAACGTATTACTTAAGCCAATCAATTCCACATTGACTCCACGTGGCAAAGTTCCAAGATCTTCAATCGCTTTATTGACATCTTTTGCTGCAGTTCCTAAATCTTTTTTAAACATGTTTGCGGTTACTGTTAAAACTGGCAAAGCACCTAAGTTATCAGTTTCTCCATAAGTTGAATCTATTGTAAAAGTGGCTACATCGCCTAACAAAGGTCTGGATG
>CANFIN010000108.1 GCA_947447155.1 Bacteroidota bacterium
GCTTCGACTTTGGGAAGCTGGCGATGAGTCAACAGTTACATTATGGAAAACCATGAATGGTTGGGTGTATGATGGATTTGAAAAGACCTATCAAACAATGGGTGTCGACTTTGATAAGTTTTATTACGAGTCAGAGACCTATTTGCTTGGAAAAAATATTGTGCAAGAAGGATTGGCAAAGGGTGTTTTTTATCAG
This sequence comes from Bacteroidota bacterium, assembly GCA_947447155.1. Lineage (GTDB taxonomy): Bacteria > Bacteroidota > Bacteroidia > AKYH767-A > OLB10 > CAINEC01. The sequence continues at coordinate 197 of CANFIN010000108.1, forward strand.
AAAGAAGATGGATCTGTTTGGGTTGATTTAACCAATGATGGACTTGATCATAAATTAGTTTTGCGTGGCGATGGAACCAGCGTTTATCTGACGCAGGATTTAGGAACTGCACAATTACGTTATAACGAATTTCATTTCGATAAGCTGATATACGTAGTAGGAAATGAGCAAGATTATCATTTCAAAGTATTAAAGTTAGTGATGCAAAAAATGGGATACGACTGGTGGAATAACCTTCATCACTTATCCTATAATATGGTCGATCTTCCTTCCGGCAAAATGAAGTCGCGAGAAGGAACCGTAGTTGATGCAGATGATTTGATGCAAGAGATGATGGATGAAGCCGAAAAGATTACCCGTGAATTGGGTAAGATTGAAGACTTCGATTCAGATGAAGCAACGAGTCTTTATAAAGCAATTGGGATGGGAGCATTAAAGTATTATATCCTGAAAGTAGATCCCGAAAAACGCATGTTGTTTAATCCTGCAGAGTCCATCGACTTCAACGGAAACACCGGTCCGTTTATTCAATATACCTATGCACGTATTCAGTCTGTTGTAAGAAAAGGGAACTCGATTGAAGAATTAAAAGCAAATCAGTTTGATGTTGCGAATTATTCAGCAATGAATGAGAAGGAAAAATTAGTTGTAAAATCGATTTTAGACTACCCATTTGCCTTGCATACTGCTGCAGAAAAATACGCACCTTCTACTATTGCTAATTACGTATATGAATTAGCTAAAAATTACAATCACTTTTATCACGAAAATCCGATTGTTGATAAAGCTCAGCTGGAAACAACGGCCTTCAGAATTTATCTTTCAAAAGTAACAGGTGATATTATTAAAAAGTCATTATTGCTATTAGGTATTCAGGTTCCTAAACGAATGTAATATGAAGCTCTTTAGGTGGATTTTCTTTTTCACGGTGTTAGCAAATGTTGCTCTAATTGTCTTGATTAAATCAAATTATCAGGAAGATGTTCAAGCGAACATTAAACTTATTGCGGTTCAGGATGGCGACATTATTTTACGCGATAGCAGAAGTTTAATCGGTTCTCAATTTAAAATGATGTCGCAACACGATAAACGTTTTTCGCATACAGGAATTATTCGCAAGGAAAATGGAATTGCTTACGTATATCATATGGCGAATGAAAACGGACAATCCGGCTTGATAAAAACTTCATTCAATGCATTTACAAATATTGCTGTTTGTCGCGAATACGAAATCGTCCGTTACCCAATGCAAGAACAAGCGCGTTCGAGTTTTTTAAATCAGATCGAGTCTATTATTAAACATAAAATTCATTTCGATGATGAATTCCTTTTGAATAATCAGTCGTATTATTGCAGTGAATTAATCGCCTATTTAGTTAATTCGTACAGCAGTATTCATATTCCTTATTCTCAGATTGGCGATTACAAGTATTACGCGATTGATAATTTATATTACCATTTACCAATTCAATTAATTTACAAAAGCAATGAAAGTAAAATCAATTAGTTTTTTATTCCTATTGGCAACAGTGTTCTTTTCGTGCAGTTCAGAAACGGAGACACCAAAAAAAGTAGCATCTAAGTTTCTTCAGGCTATGGAAAATAGAAATTACGAAGAGGCAATGACTTATTCAACACGATCGACACAGAAGCTGTTAACACAATTGAAAAGACTGGAGGAGTTGACAGGCGAAAATGATGCAGTAAAACCCAATAAAGTAACCATCGTTTCCGAAGATATTCAAGGCGATAAAGCCATTGTTTATTTTAAGGAAGAAGGTAATGAATTACAACAAAGAATTTCTCTTAAACGAATGGTGGAGGAAAATAAAAAAGTGTGGAAAGTAGACTTACTTAAAGAAGAATTGCAATTAAATCGCGATGCAGGTTTAGAGTCGTTGCCTGAATCAAGAGATAACAATAAAACGCCAGTATAATATGTTAGTTGAATTTAATCAGTTACCGCCTCATGCTCGCTTTTGGATGTTTACTTCTGATCGTTTGTTAACGCAAGAAGAGATAGTTTCTTTAAACGATGAATTGTCGTTGTTTGTTCAAAAGTGGACAGCTCACAAGCAAGATTTAAACGCATCTTTTTCGCTAATCGATAACGCAATATTAGTAGTGGGTGTTGATGAATCGCAAACAGGTGCTAGCGGATGTTCCATCGATTCTATGACCAAGGAAATAACACGACTTGCTCAACAAGTGAATATAGATTGGTTGAATCGTTTTTCAATTGTAATTAAATCTTCAGAAGGCATTATGACTGCCAATGCGAATACCTTAAAAGAACTATTCTTAGCTGGTAAAATTAACGAGCAAACACTAGTTTCAAATTCTCTTCTTTCCAATTTTGATGAATTGAAAACCAACTTGTATTTGCCAATTAAAGATACTTGGATGAACCGTTATTTAGCTGTATAAAATGAGAAAGTCGATTTTGAAAATAATACAAATCCTAATCGTACTAACCTTAATAGTTATGATTGCGATTTTTTTAATTCATAAACTCGAACGACATTTCGAAATGCAAATTATTCCTTCTTAATAACTAGGATTTACTTTTCTTTCTCATTCGGATATTTAACAACTCAACCGTTAAGGAGAAAGCCATTGCAAAGTAGATATATCCTTTTTCAACTTCGTGGTGAAAGGCTTCTATGATTAACATAAAACCAATTAGCATCAGAAATGATAAGGCAAGCATTTTTATGGTCGGATGACGATTAACGAAATCAGAAACAGGTCCTGCCGCAGCCAACATAATCAACATCGAAATAATAACTGCAAGAACCATAATCAGTATATGGTTAACTAATCCCACAGCCGTTAATATAGAATCGAACGAAAACACTATGTCTAATCCAATGATTTGAAGAATTGCAGTGTTTAAACTAATTTTCTTTAAATCAGGATTTTTATTATCTTCTTCACCTTGTACTTTACCATGTATTTCTGTCGTGCTTTTTGCAAGGAGAAATAATCCACCAGCAAGTAAAATAATATCCTTACCACTAAATTCTAATCCAAATGGAAGAGGTAGCGTTTCCTTAAGTCCAATAATCCAACTTAAAGAAAACAATAACATGATGCGGATAATCAAGGCCATGAATAATCCAATTCTACGTGCCTTTTTTTGTAAATTCTTCGGAAGTTTATCAGCCAGAATAGAAATGAAAATAATATTATCAATTCCAAGAACAATCTCCATCACAATTAGTGTAAAAAGACTAATCATTCCTGCTGCACTAAATAAATAAGCTGTTTCTGTCATTGTTAAATAATTACTCCGCAAATTTAAGTTAAAAAACAATATTCTGATTTAAATGTTTTAAGTCAGGATTCAGATAATATTAACATTAAATCTGATTTGTTTTTCATTTCCTTCTTAATTTCGCCCCATGAAAAAATTGATTGCCCTTTGTGTTTTGTGTTTTTTTATTTTAATCAATAATTGCTTCGGACAAGAACCAACCACATCAAAAATTACTGTCAGCGGTTATATTTCAGATGCTTCCACGGGTGAACGAATGATAGGTGCTGCTGTTTATTTCAAGGAAATTGATAGGGCAGTAAGTTGTAATGCCTACGGATTTTATTCAATGTCGGTAACACCTGGAACTTATACTATCGTTGTTTCTTATGTCGGATTTGTTACTAATGAATCTAAGTATACACTTACAAAAAATCAGTCGATAAATGTAGAATTGAAACCTCGTGTAATCGAAACACAGGAAGTAGTTATTACGGCACAGAAGAAAGATAGAAATATTCAATCGACAGAGATGAGTAAGGTAGAAGTTGGTATTGATCAGATAAAAGCCTTACCTGCATTAATGGGAGAGGTGGATGTGCTAAAGGCAATTCAGTTGTTACCGGGAGTGAAATCGGCAGGCGAGGGTAACTCTGGTTTTTATGTGCGAGGTGGAGGACCTGATCAGAATTTAATTTTGTTGGATGAAGCTGTTGTTTATAATGCTTCACATCTCTTCGGATTCTTTTCGGTTTTTAATTCGGATGCTATCAAAAATATTTCATTGACAAAAGGAGGGATGCCCGCGCAGTATGGCGGACGATTATCTTCTGTGTTGGATATTTCTATGAAGGATGGAAACAGTAAGGAAGTGCATGGAGAAGGAGGTATCGGTTATATTGCTTCGCGATTTACGCTGGAAGGTCCGATTGTAAAAGATAAAGCTTCGTTTATTGTATCTGGTCGAAGAACATTTATCGATTTGTTTTTGCGCGAACCATTTATCCCTGCTGATTCACGAATTGCTGGTAATAGTTACTACTTCTACGATTTAAACGGTAAAATCAATTATACGTTGTCCAACAAAGACCGCTTATATTTATCCTGTTATCTTGGTAAGGATATTTTTAATTTCAGAAGTCAAGAAACAGGATTTAAAGTGAAAATTCCTTGGGGAAATGCAACTGGCGCATTCCGATGGAATCACTTGTTCAATGAAAAATTATTCGTGAATAACTCACTCATATTTACAAATTACAATTTTGAATTCGGAGCTCAACAACAACAATTTAATTTTAAAATATTCTCAGGTATTCGTGATTATTCATTGAAGTCGGATTTTAACTGGTACCCAACCGCACTGCACAATGTGAAATTTGGAATGAATTATATCTATCATCGTTTCACACCTACAAATGTATCTGCTAGTTCTGGCGATGTGCAATTTGATCTTGGAGAAGTAAAGAGATACTATGCACATGATTTAGCTGTTTATCTGAATGACGACTGGGAAATTGATGATCAATGGAAGTTGAGTGGGGGATTACGCTTTTCTGCTTTTGAACATGTAGGTCCTTTTACAAGATATATTCAAGATCCATTGTTTCCTTCTAATATTATTGATTCCGTTCGTTATGCAACGGGTGATAAAGTAAAATTGTATGCGCATGTAGAGCCGCGATTCAATTTGCGCTATCAGATCAATAATAGCTCCTCAATTAAAGCATCTTTCACGCAGAACTATCAATATATTCATCTTGCATCATTCGGTTCTGTGAGTTTGCCTACAGATGTGTGGGTACCATCTACCGATAAAGTACAGCCGCAATTTTCTACGCAGTATGCTATCGGTTATTTCAAAAATTTAAAGAAGAATACATTTGAGACATCAGTTGAGATGTATTACAAAACGATGGAGAACCTAATTGAATATCGCGAAGGAGTAACTCCTGATCAGGATGTGAAAAACAACGCAGATAATAATTTCGTTTTCGGTAAGGGGAATAGTTATGGTGCTGAATTTTTCATTAAAAAGAATGAAGGCAAGTTAACGGGTTGGGTTGGATATACGCTCTCGTATACGAATCGTCAGTTTGCAGAAATTAACAACGGATTAGAATTTCCTGCTAAATATGATCGTCGCCATGATTGTTCAGTGGTGTTGAATTATCAGAAAAGTAAAAAGTGGACCTTCGGTGCTGTATGGGTGTATTCTACCGGTGATGCATTAACCCTTCCGTCACAAAAATATTTTGTTTCATCAACGCCACCTATTTCGGTAGGTTCTAACGGACAAATCGATTTGAATAATAATTTTAATGTATTGAGTTTATACCAGCAGCGTAATAGTTTCCGTCAGAAGGCTTATCACCGTCTTGATATTTCCGCGACATTTACTGGTAAAAAGCATAAACATTACGAGGGCAGTTGGGTCTTTTCTATTTACAATGTTTATAGCAGAAAGAATCCATATTTTATTTACTTCAATGTGGAAGGAAATTCAACCGATGGAAATTTAAATGTCCAAGCCAAGCAAGTTTCACTATTCGGTATGATTCCTTCGGTAACCTATAATTTTAAATTTTAAGCAATGAAAAAGTTTTTATATCTCATATTCGCTTCAGTTTTATTTACTTCTTGCGAAGAAAATATTTCCCTCGATTTACCTCGTGAAGATCCGCGTGTGGTAGTTGATGGTTATGTAGAAACGGGATTGCCTCCTTATGTAATTTTAAGTCGTTCCTCTTCTTATTTTGACCCTATAA
>CANFIN010000109.1 GCA_947447155.1 Bacteroidota bacterium
ACCAATGGAACATTCACTTTTTGCAAAAGGAGTAGTCGATAAATTTTTACTGGTTAAATTGATACTTCCACCAAATGATCCAGCACCGTTCACGCTCGAGCCAACTCCGCGTTGCACTTGAATATTTTCAGAGGAGGAAACGATGTCTGGCATATCTACCCAATACATTCCTTGCGATTCTGCATCGTTAATTGGAATTCCATTTACAGAAACATTTATACGTGTAGGATCACTTCCACGAATACGAATTCCTGTGTACCCAATACCGGTACCTGCATCACTAGTAACAACAACAGAAGGTAAATCTTGTATAACATAAGGTACATCTTGTCCGAGATTTGTTTTTTGTAGTTCTTCTTTGGAAATAGTTGTATGCGTAATTGGAGAATAATTTTTAAACCAATACGCATTAATTACAACATCATTGGTAGTATAAGTAGTATAATCGAGGTAAATAATGGGACTAGGATTAGAATTTAAATCAAATGGGAAAAAGGTCGTTTTATAACCAAGGCATTTTACTTCAAGATATCCTTTTGATATTTTTTGAGGAAGAGAGTACTTGCCCAATTCATTCGTCATGCATGCTGCAATCAGTGGTCCGTTGGTGTCGACTTTTAAACTGACAATAGCACCTGCTAGAGGTGATTTAACAATCTTTTCTAGTACAGCTCCATGAAATGATTGAGCAATTGAAACCATCGAAATTGCAATGGAGAATAACGATAATAAGAGTAGTTTTTTCATAGTGACGAATTAATAATAGGGTGGTAAAAGGTTCGTCATCGCACTTCCTACGGTGGTACTAACCACTTCAGGTTCGATGGGTATAATCTCAGCCTTTTGGGCACCCCAGTGTGTGGGCAAATTTATGATAAACATGACAGAAACAAAGTAATCCAATAAAATTTTTCTGATAGATTATTCTTAGATTTGTTCAAACCAAAACAATTCTATGAAAAAGTTAGTATTTACACTTACCGTTTTAGTAATAATTTCAAATTCAATATTCGCCTCTTCAATTCCATATTGGACACCTTCATCAAAAGAAAGTTGTACTGCTCAATTTGGAAATGCAGATATCAAGACAGTTCGTTCAAGTTATTTATCATTGGATTTATCTGCATTGAAAAATTATTTAGCAAGCGCTCCATTAGAAAGAAGCGGGATGTCTCCACTAAAGTTGATGTTGCCAACTCCTGATGGACAATCACAGATGTTTTCGGTAATGGAATCACCAATCATGGAAAATGGATTGGCAGTTAAGTATCCGGGAATCAAAACGTATATCATTCAAGGGTTAACTAACACTGCAGCATGCGGCAGATTAGATGTTACCTACCTTGGATTTCATGCAATGATTTTAGATGGAGATAAAACATTTTTTATAGACCCTTTTAATCGCACTACTTCAACATCTTACTTGTGTTATTATAAAACGAATGCAGTTAGCAAGTACGACGGGAATTATTGTTCATTTAATCCTGAGTCGCCTGAGAATATTCAACGCGCACAAGAAATTTCACATGATGTTGAGTTACGTGGAGCACATCCTCAAGTTGCGCGCAGCATTGCTGGTACATTACGTACTTACCGATTAGCATTAGCGTGTACAGGTGAGTATGCTGCCTACTTTGGAGGTACGAAGCCTGCAACACTTTCTGCAATGGTTACCAGTGTGAATCGTGTTACAGGTGTATATGAACGTGAAATCGATGTTCGTTTAAATTTAATTGCCAACACAGACACTTTGATTTTCTTAAATGCGAATACAGATCCTTATACTAACAATAACGGAGGTACGATGTTAGGTCAAAACCAAACCACTGTCAATAGTTGTATTGGTTCTGCGAATTACGATATCGGACATGTGTTTAGTACAGGTGGTGGTGGTATTGCAGGTTTAGGTGTTGTGTGTGGCGGAAGCAAAGCTCAAGGTGTAACAGGATCAACCGCTCCGGTAGGCGATCCGTATGATATCGATTATGTCGCGCATGAAATGGGACATCAGTATGGTGGTAATCATACATTCAATGGAAATACGGGTTCTTGTCAAGGGAATGGCAATTCGAGTACTGCTTATGAACCAGGTAGTGGAACAACCATTATGGCTTACGCTGGAATTTGTGCTCCACAAGATGTTGCTAGTCATAGTGACGCATTTTTTCATACTGCAAGCTTCGATGAGATTGTGAATTACACTACAATTAGTACAGGAAATAATTGTCCGGTACAAACACCAACAGGTAATAATGCTCCTGTCATTACGAGTATAGGCAGTAACGTTAGTATTCCACTTTCAACTCCGTTTATGTTAACAGGAGCTGCAACAGATCCCGATGGAGATACTTTAACTTACTCCTGGGAAGAATATGATTTAGGTCCTGCAGGTGCTCCATCAACACCAACAGGTACAGCGCCATTGTTTCGCTCACTAGCGGCGTCCTTAAATCCTACGCGAATTATTCCAAGAGTAAATTATATTATCTCCAATAATGCAAATCCTTTAGGCGAAAAACTTCCTACTTACGCACGTACAATTAAATTCCGTTTAACGGCTCGCGATAACAAAGCTGGTGGTGGTGGAGTAACTTACGATCCAACTTTACTTACCGTTAATGCGGTGAATACTGGGGCTCCATTTTTAGTGACTAATCCGAATGTCCTTTTAACGTGGCCTGCATTAAGTCAGCAGACAGTAACCTGGGATGTAGCAGGAACAAATGCAACTCCTGTTAATGCTGCGAATGTTGATATTACTTTAAGTACTGATGGTGGTTTTACTTACCCAATAGCACTAGCAACAGCAGTAGCGAACAATGGTTCATGTACTGTTACTATGCCTAACCTAACTACGAGTACTGCACGCATAATGGTAAAGCCTACTAACAATATCTTCTTTGATATTTCTAATAAGAACTTTATTATTTCTGCCCCTCAAGGTGTTTTAGAAAATGTAATGGTAAGTCAGCAGGTGATTATTAGTCCTAATCCTTCAACAAATAATATTGTAGTTTCATGGCTCGGCGATTATGCAGGGAATTATGATTTGCAATTATTTGATATGCAAGGTCGATTGGTAAAGTCTATAACAGGCGCTAAATCAAATGCGGAAATTTCTTTGGAAATGGATATTGCTGAAATCAATTCAGGTGTTTATAATTGTATTATTCAAACTACTCAAGGTCGCATCATTAAAAAATTAATTAAACAATAATGTAAATTCAAATTATGAAGCTTTTCAGGAAAATAGTTTTTTGGTTATTTGGAATAATATTTCTCCTAGTTATTTCAGTTTATATTTATTTGGTTTCACTAAAGCCAACTTATGATGGAGCAATAACGCTAAAAGGTTTAACCGCTCCAGTTGAAGTGATTTATGATTATTATGGAGTTCCGCATATTTATGCTGCATGCGAAGAGGATGCATATTACGCATTAGGATATGTGCATGCGCAAGATCGTTTATTTCAAATGGAAATGATTCGTCGTGTTGCCTCGGGAAGATTAGCGGAAGTGCTTGGAAAAGATTTGCTGAAAGTAGATTTGTTCTTTCGTACGTTAGGTTTAAAGCAGCATGCTGAATTATCGAAGAAGACTTATCTGCAAAATGCAAATGCTCCCTATCAAAAAGCGGCAAAGGCATATTTGAAAGGATTGAATGAGTTTATTCATGAAGGACAAACACCTGTTGAGTTCACTATTCTTGGTATTCCGAAAACTGATTTTACAGATGTTGACTTGTATTTAAGTATGGAATATATGTCGTTTAATTTTGCGATGGCCTTTAAAACGGATCCGTTAATGTCTTTTATTGAGAAGAAATTTGGTAAAGAATATTATCAGAGTTTAACTTCAAATTTTAATAAATCAAATATAAATTCTGCTAATAGAGCGGATTCGCTAGCTACAGCACATTATACATTTAATACGATAACAGAAATATTTAATAAAATCCCCGTTTCACCTATTACAGGAAGTAATTCTTGGGTAGCAGGCCCATCAAAAACAAAGTCAGGGAAGGTGCTTTTTGAGAATGATACTCATATCGCATACGGACAGCCTGGGGTTTGGTACGAAGCGCATATTGAGTATCCAGGATGTAGTTTTTATGGAGATTACTTGGCAGGTTGGCCGTTTGCAGCTACAGGACATTCTCGAAAGTTAGCATGGGGTTTAACGATGTTAGAAAATGATGATTTGGATTTTTACCAGGAGAAAGTCGTTTCTGGAGATTCGTCTGCGTATATATCAGGCTCTTCTAATGTAAAATTTGTTTGTAGAAAAGAGGTCATTAAAGTAAAAGGCGAACAAGAAGTTGTTATAAACGTTAGGGATAGCCGTCACGGACCAATTATGAATTCCGCTATGCCTGAATGGAAGGATGTTACTGTTGATCCTGTTGCTGCTTCTTGGACTCATTTAAAGTTCCCTAGTAATTTGTTACAACTCACATACGATTTGAATCATTCTTCTTCAATGAGTGAAGTTAAAAATGCAGTTTCTCAAATTATTTCGCCAGGATTAAATGTTACCTATGCTGATGCAGAAAATAATATTGCATTGTGGCATGCAGGAAAGTTGGTCAAAAGAAAATCATCTGTTGATCCAGTGCTGCTACAAGAGGGGTGGAGTGATACAAGTGCTTCAACTTATTATAATTTCAATGATCATCCTAAAATTGAAAATCCTTCTAATGGTTATATCTTAAGTGCAAATCAGCAAATGGACACTATGTCGGATGGTAGTCTGTATCCTGGGTACTATACACCGTATGACCGTGCAATACGAATTGATAATTTACTTAAAGAGAAAACTCGTTTGTTGATTGATGATTTTCAATTAATGGCTACTGATGATGTGTCTCCATCAACTCCTAAAATTGCTCGAACAATAATGGATGTTGTTTCAGATAAAATTAAAAATCAAAATTTCATCTATAAAGAAGCAAGTAGAAAGTTAATACGTTGGGATGGTAATCATGGCTTGCATGATATAGCCCCTACTATTTATTATAAATTGCTTTATCACATTTTTTATGAGGCTATGCAAGATGAATTAGGTAAGGATCGACTAGACGCATATTTTATGACGTACGTTTCAAAGAATTCATATTTAACTTTTGTTTTAAATGAAAATTCTGTTTGGTGGAATAATATTAATACGCGTGATGTTGTTGAAACCAGAAATGATATAATCGATAAAGCTTTTAATGAAACGGTAAAAGAATTAATCAAGGAATTAGGATCTAAGGTAGGTAACTGGGATTGGGGTAGAGTGCATGAACTTGAATTAAAACACGCTATCGGCAAAGTCAAACCATTTAATTGGGTGTTTAATGTTGGTCCATTTCCTGCTCCTGGCGGACCAGAGGTAATAAATCAGTCTGGATTTATTTTATCAGGAGATAAAATTCATTCTTCTATGTTCGGGCCTGCAATGCGGAATATTATTGATTTTTCAGATGTGGAAAATGCTAAGTCCGTTTTGCCAAATGGCCAGTCTGGTAATTTGATGAGTCGTTGGTATGATGATCAAACAATCATGTATATCCACGGTAATTATAGGAAAATGAAAATGAATAGAAATGATATTGTTAAAAATAAAACTGGAAAACTAATTTTTCAGCCTAACGGATTAAAGTAAATTTCTTTTTTGAAACACAGCAATCATTTTATTAGCAAGTGTCGTTGCAATTTTAATATTTGATTCTATTGTCCAACCTGCAATATGCGGAGAAAGCAATACTCGATCTGACTGAATAAGATATTGAAAAGGCATTGGCAGTTTTGAGGCATCTAGATTTTCAAATGAAACGCTTTCGTATTCCAATACATCCAACGCCGCATATTTAACTTTGCCAGACTTCATACCTTCTACTAACGCTTGCGTATTTAATACTTTTCCTCTCGCTGTATTTATTATCGTGATTTCTTTTTGAAAAGAACTTAAAAACTTTTCATTCACCATCTGATGGGTTTCTTCAGTGAGCGGCACATGCAAGCTTACCACGTCTGCTTGCTGAAA
>CANFIN010000110.1 GCA_947447155.1 Bacteroidota bacterium
CGCAGCATATTAGCCACATCACACCAGTTCAATGCCTTTATTAAGTTATGTTCAACCTTTACTCCTAAATCACCGATATATTTTGGAATAAGCGTTTTTGGTCCGCAAACCATTACCTCAGCTCCTAATTTTTGCAAGCAAAAAATATTAGATAATGCTACACGTGAATGTAAAATATCTCCTACAATAACAACCTTCTTTCCTTCTACATTACCTAGTTTTTCACGAATTGAAAATGCATCGAGCAATGCCTGTGTTGGATGTTCATGCGTACCATCACCTGCATTAATAACACTTGCGTTAATATGCTTAGCCAGAAATACAGCAGCACCTGGCTTGGGGTGACGCATTACCACCATATCTACCTTCATTGCAAGGATATTATTAACTGTATCAACAAGGGTTTCTCCTTTCGATACAGAAGAACCGGATGCAGAAAAATTAACCACATCAGCCGACAAGCGCTTTTCAGCTAACTCGAAACTTAATTTGGTGCGCGTTGAATTTTCAAAAAAGATATTGGCAACCGTAATATCACGGAGCGAAGGGACTTTCTTTATGGACCTATTAAGGACCTCTTTAAAATTATCGGCAGTTTGAAAAATGAGTTCAATATCCTCTTGTGTAAGATCTTTAATTCCTAGAAGATGTTTAACACTCAACTGTTGACTCATAATTTTGATTCTGATGAAGTGATCCAAACTCCGTCGTTACCATCTTCCGACTGAAGTTGAACTAATACTTTTTCACTTGCGATGGTATCAATAGATTGTCCGATATAATCGGCCGCAATCGGTAATTCCCGACTAAACTTACGATCAATTAATGCAAGAAGCTCTACCCTCAATGGGCGTCCAAAATCTAACAATGCATCTAATGCCGCTCTAATTGTTCTTCCCGTGTAAAGCACATCATCTATTAAGATTACATTTTTCGCTTCCACAACAATATCCATTTTGGTAGCACTGGGAACAATTAATTCTCTTCTTCTGAAATCATCACGATAAAAACTAATATCCAGCTCTCCGTATTCGATATGCGCATTGGGATTGATTTCCATTAATCGTTTATAAATTAGTCGAGAAACCAATACACCACGCGACTGAATACCTATCAGCACGGTATTTTCAAAATGATTATGATTTTCTATTAACTGATAACACAAGCGATCAACAGTAATGCTGAGCAATTCTTTATCAAAAATTCGCTTTGTTTGTCCGTTTTGCATCAGTTGCAAATTTAATGTATTTATTCAAAAAAAATCCCCCTTAACGAATCAAGAGGGATTTTTTAATATTTAATGAAAACAAGTATTAAGCATTATTATCATTTTCATTCATGCTATTCTTAAGATTAGCTAACGCTGAGATATCTCCTAATGTTGATTTCTCTTGTGATTCTTTAATTTTCTTCACTGCTTTAGCTGTAGTGTTCTCATCTTTTTCTTTTTCAGCAGACTGAACTTTCTTTTCTTCAGCAGCCTTTTCATCAAAGATACGAGTATGAGAAACTACTATACGACGATTGTCTTTGCTGAATTCGATTACTTTGAAATCTAAAGTTTCGTTTTCTTTAGCAACAGTTCCATCTTGTTTTGATAACTGACGGTATGGAGCAAATGCTTCAACACCATATGTTGAGAACATTACAGCAGCACCTTTATCAGTTACTTTACCAATAGCACCTTCGTGAACGCTTCCTACAGTGAATATTGTTTCGTAAGTATCCCAAGGATTATCTTCTAATTGCTTATGTCCAAGACTTAAACGGCGATTTTCAACATCAACTTCTAAAACAACAACATCTAGCTCTTCACCGATTTTAGTAAATTCAGCAGGATGCTTGATTTTCTTGTTCCAGCTTAAGTCGCTAATATGAATTAATCCGTCAACACCTTCTTCTAATTCAACGAATACACCGAAGTTAGTGAAGTTACGAACTTTAGCTTTATGCTTAGATCCAACAGGATATTTAGCTAAGATAGCTCCCCAAGGATCATCAGAAAGTTGTTTTAAACCTAATGACATTTTATGCTCATCACGGTCAACTGAAAGGATTATTGTTTCAACTTCATCACCTACTTTTAAGAAGTCTTGTGGACTGCGTAAATGTTGTGACCAAGACATTTCAGAAACGTGAATTAAACCTTCAACACCCGGGATAATTTCGATGAATGCACCATAGTCAGTTAACACAACTACTTTTCCTTTGATACGGTCGCCTTCTTTTAGATTTGCATCTAAAGCTTCCCAAGGTTGAGCTGTAAGTTGTTTTAAACCTAACGCGATACGCTTCTTCTCATCATCAAAATCAAGAATTACTACATTGATTTTATCATCTAGCTTCAATACCTCTTCTGGATGATTGATGCGGCCCCAGCTGATATCAGTAATATGAAGTAAGCCATCAACACCACCAAGATCCATGAACACACCATAAGAAGTGATGTTTTTCACAGTTCCTTCAAGTACCTGACCTTTTTCAAGTTTACTCATGATTTCAAGCTTCTGCTTCTCCATTTCGTTCTCGATAAGAACCTTGTGAGAAACAACCACATTTTTGAACTCCTGATTGATTTTCACAATCTTGAATTCCATTGTTTTTCCTACATAAATATCGTAATCACGAATAGGCTTAACATCGATTTGAGATCCTGGTAAGAAAGCTTCAATACCAAAAACATCTACGATTAATCCACCTTTCGTACGACATTTAACGTAACCGGTAATGATTTCATCTTTCTCTAAAGATTCATTCACACGCTCCCATGATTTGGTTGCACGTGCTCTCTTGTGAGAAAGGATCAATTGACCGTTTTTGTCTTCTGCTGTTTCCACGTACACTTCCACCTTGTCGCCTGCTTTTAAGTCAGGCATGTGACGGAATTCTGTAAGCGGAATCAAACCATCCGACTTGTAGCCGATGTCAACAACGGCTTCTTTGCTGGTTAAACTAATGATGGTTCCCATCATAATTTCATGCTCCAGCACTTGATTTAACTTGTGATCATACAAAGCTTCCATTTTTTCACGGTCAGCTGATTTGTACGTTTCAAAAGCTTTGCCTGTGTTATCCCAATCGAAATCGTTGGAATCAGGCGTTGCAAAATTGATATGTGTAGTATTTGCCATCGAGTTTAAATTCCTTTTTCTATTAGTTGTTCGAAAAAGGAGTGCAAATGTAAAAAATAACCTTTGAATATCAAAAGAATTTCTATTTATAAAAAATGATATTTATTGGACCTGAAAAAATGTGTTTAATGGTTTTCTAAAAGCAAACCTACCTGCTCGATTTTCTCCTTCACTTGCTCCATTAACCACATCGGTGTTGAGGTAGCACCAGCAATACCGACCGACTTTACACCATCCAACCAAGCCGCTTCAATCTCATCAGCAGAAGAGACAAAATAAGTGTTTGGGTTGATACTTTTACAAACGTTATAAAGGGCTTTGCCATTTGAACTTTTCCTGCCACTAACAAACACAACTACATCATATACAGCTGAAAATCGTTTTAATTGTGGCTCACGATTAGAGACCTGACGACACAGCGTATCGTTGGTAAAAAAATCGTTTTCTTCCAACGAACCTTTGAATTTAAGGATGCGTTCCTGGATAGACTGAACCATTTTTTCAAAGCCAATTGTGCTTTTTGTCGTTTGAGAAAAGAAGTGAACTGGCTTACTATAATCAATATTATCTAAGTCTTTTTCCTCAAAAACAACTATTGCGCGCCCATCCGTTTGCCCAACTAATCCATTCACTTCGGCATGCCCTGGCTGACCATAAATCACAATTTGAGCATCATCGTTTATTCCTTCGAAGCTCGTTTTAACACGATTTTGAAGTTTTAATACAACAGGGCAAGAAGCATCAATCAACTCAATATTGTTTTTCAAAGCCAACTCATATGTTGAAGGAGGTTCGCCATGTGCACGAATCAGCACTTTGCAATCATGCAAATTAGCTAGTTCATTATGGTCAATAATCTGAAGCCCTTTCGCTCTCAAACGATCCACTTCCATATTGTTGTGAACGATATCGCCGAGGCAATATAATTTTCCATTAGCATCCAATTCGTCTTCCGCCATTTGAATAGCGTAAACCACACCAAAGCAAAAACCGGAATTAGAATCTATAGTTACATTCATTTTATTATTTGTTTGATAACAACGCTACAAATACAATATTGTTTAACAACCTACTTTTAACTTTTCTATTTCTTTTACCACAATATCCACTTGCTCCTCCTGATTAAGATGTGAATTATCTAGAACAATTGCATCATCAGCTTTTCTTAGCGGACTTTCCTCTCGATGAGAATCTTCGTAATCACGACCCACTACATTACTAATTACCTCTTCAATTGTAATTTCAACTCCTTTGGCAACAAGCTCTTTAAATCTTCTATAAGCACGAATCATCGGGTCAGCTTTCATAAATATTTTCAAATCCGCATGCGGAAATACAGTTGTACCAATATCACGTCCATCCATCACAAGTCCACCCATTTGACCTTCGGCCTGCTGTAACTCAACCATTCTTTTTCTAACGGACTTAATAGCGCTCACATGACTAACCTGCTCACTGATTTCCATTGTTCGAATGGGTTGTTCTACATTTTCACCATTCAAATAAACTTCGCTTAATCCTGTTGCTGGATTAACTTGAAAAGTGATTTGAATTTTATCTAAAACAGGATTGAAATCAAACGGAAAATCGACTAACTCTTCTGGATCAGGAATCGGAACATCATTACGCATAAAATAAAGCGTTACCGCTCTGTACATAGCACCTGAATCGATGTATTTTATTCCTAATCGTTTAGCAATCGCTTTTGCAACAGTACTTTTCCCACAAGAGGAAAATCCATCAATAGCGATTATCATTCGTGATTGCATAAATACAAAGATAAGACGATATATGTCATTAATCCTAAATTAAAATAAGAATTAGAAACATACTTTTTCACAACTAATCGATAATAATTTGCAGTCCATCATAAGCCACAAAACGATTCGTTGGTAATTCTGAAGAAACAACCGAATGTAATCCCATCTGATGACTTAAATGAATAAGATAACCTTGTTTGATATTAAGTTCTTCTAATAAAAACAAGGCCTGCTCTAAGTTATAATGTGTAGGATGCGTGTTTCTTCGCAAAGCATTTATTACCATAACCGAAGAACCTGCAATCTTTTTCTTTTCTTTTTCACTGATAAAATTAGCATCGGTAATGAACGTAAAATTGCCAATTCTAAATCCTCTGATTTCAAGCTGCGCATGAAAGACTTTAATTGGAATTAAAGTAATATCTCCAATCGTAAATTCCTCCTCATCGAAATTAAAAATATTCAATTCAGGAACACCAGGATAATCATTTTCAAAGGCATAAAAAAACTCACGACGCAAGGCTGTCTCAACTTGTTTCGTACAATATACATCGACAGGTTTTTTACTGATAAAATTAAAGGCTCGGATATCATCCATTCCTGCGATATGATCCTTATGTTCATGCGTAAATACTAATCCGTCTAGCTTCTTTACTTTTTCACGAAGCATTTGTTGTCGGAAATCGGGACCAGAATCGATAACGATTGTCGTATTGCCACGCTCCACCATAATGGATGTTCGCAAACGCTTATCACGATTATCATCGGAAGTGCATACATTGCAATCACAGCCAACCAAAGGAACGCCCTGCGAAGTACCGGTACCTAGAAATGTGATTTTAGTTTGCAAAAGAATTATTCGTTTTCGGTGTTTTCTGCTGATGGCTCAACAGCCTCATCCACATTTTCTAAAAAATCAAGCTCCATATTATCCTCTTTGTTTACAATCGGATTTTTAAGTCCGATATCTCGCAAATCTACTTGTATCTGATTATTCGCATTCAGTGTTGTGATTATTTCAATAAGTGCTTGAATACGACTTTCGAGTGTAGAAAATTTATTGATTACCACTACTCTTTTCGCTTCTAA
>CANFIN010000111.1 GCA_947447155.1 Bacteroidota bacterium
GCATCATAATACTGAATTGCTAATTTATTCTTCTTGACATGATAAATCATCGCAATCTGCAAATAAGAATTATAGTCATTAGAATTTTGCTCAGTTGCTGTTTGAAAACTGGAAATAGCTTTTGTTGTATCCCCCATGTCGCGATAGCACATGCCTCTGAAAAAATATGCCTGTGGACTTCCGATATCGATCATAATAACCTCATCAATTTGTGCTAAGGCCTCTTTATACTGGGTTGCATAAAAATATAATTCTGCTAATTTCTGATGAGCATCTTTATTTTTTGGATCGATAGAAAGGCATTTTTCTAAGGCCGATTTAGACTTTGCTACTTTGCTGGCAGCAAAATGAGCATCAGCTAAGGTTAAGAAATAATCTGCTTTTGTCGTATCAATAGAAAGTGCTTTATCCATATCTAACAATGCATTGCCTACATCCTTACGTTGCAAGTGTAACTTAGCTCGTTGGTTATACAAGTCTGCATTTTTAGGATCCTCTCCAATCTTGAAGCTTACCTCCGCAATCAATTTTCCCAATGCGGTTGTATCTTTTACAGTGTTTGCCTTTTGGTTTCCCTTTTTAGAAGATCCTCCACAAGCGGAAACAAAAATCACTAATACGATTACTACTAATTGTGAAAGGTGTTTTGTTTGTTTTAGTGACATAATTTTTCTGATTTACAAATCTAATTGAAATCGACAATTAAGAAAACAAAAAAAGGGTAAAACCTTCGCCTTACCCTTTTCAACCAATAATAATTTCTTATTTTGCAGCTAATGACTCACGAATTTTATTTTCGATTTCGTCGCATAACTCAGGATTATCATGTAGTAATTGCTTAACTGCATCACGTCCCTGACCTAATTTAGTATCTCCGTAACTGAACCAAGATCCAGCCTTCTTGATAATATTCATTTCAACACCAATATCCACAATTTCTCCCATTTTAGAGATTCCTTCGCCGTACATGATATCAAACTCTGCTAATCGGAATGGAGGCGCTACTTTATTTTTTACGACTTTCACTTTTGTTCTATTACCAGATACCTGATCTCCATCTTTAATCTGACCAATACGACGGATATCTAAACGTACAGAAGCATAAAACTTCAATGCGTTACCACCAGTTGTTGTTTCAGGATTACCGAACATTACTCCGATTTTCTCTCTTAACTGATTGATGAAGATGCAGCAACAACCTGTGCGGCTAATTGTACCTGTTAACTTTCTTAATGCTTGCGACATTAAACGAGCTTGTAAGCCCATTTTACTTTCGCCCATTTCACCTTCGATTTCACTCTTAGGAGTTAATGCAGCTACTGAATCGATAACAATAATATCAATTGCACCTGAACGGATTAAGTTCTCTGTAATTTCTAAAGCCTGCTCACCATTATCTGGCTGAGAGATTAATAAATTCTCGATGTCCACTCCTAATTTCTGAGCATAAAAACGATCGAATGCATGTTCTGCATCAATAAATGCTGCGATGCCACCTGCCTTTTGTACGTTAGCGATAGCATGTATTGCTAATGTTGTTTTACCTGATGATTCTGGTCCGTAGATTTCAATCACACGACCTTTTGGATATCCTCCAATTCCTAATGCCACATCTAAAGCAATCGACCCAGTAGGAATAGCTTCAATAGCTTCTACTGCATCATCACCCATACGCATTATAGTACCTTTTCCGTATGCTTTTTCAATCTTATCAATTGCAAGCTGTAATACCTTTAATTTCTCTTTTGCCTCTGATGCTTCATTTGCCATGTTCTAAATGTTTTAAAGTTTAATATATTTTTAAGATTACAATGAGACAAAGGAAAGTAAAGTTTTTTTAAAATAAAACAAGGGAAGCTCATTATAATGTCAATACGGGTCATTTGTTAATAAAAAACGAAAGCCCCCAAATTGGAGGCTTTCTTTATCTTAATTGGAACTAATCCTAATTATTTACCAGCATTTTTCTTTGCCTTCTCGAAACGGCTACGGTACTTGTCAACGCGACCAGCAGTATCGATTAACTTCATCTTACCTGTATAATAAGGATGTGACATGTGAGAAATTTCTAATTTAATTAGAGGATACTCGACACCATCTTCCATTGTAATAGTATCTTTTGTTTCAATGCATGACTTGCTAATGAAAGCGTAATCACATGAAATGTCCTTAAATACAACAGGACGGTAGCTTGATGGATGAATATCTTTTTTCATAATCTTAATCTTCAAAGTGGGATGCAAAGATAATTATAAAACTGAATTGAACAAAAGGATGATTTAAAATAATTTGATTTTCTGCCAATTTACTTCTATTAGCTAATGTTTACTGAAAACCAGTAGTTTAAATCACCTATTATTGCTTTTCATAAGCACCTAGGTCCGGGGCTGCCCCCTGCACTCGTTGATTTCCATCCAAATCCAGCGGAATTCCAGCAGCAAACGAGGTGTTTCCTTTATCGATGCAAACAGAGCCCGGATTCAAATGGTAATCGCCATCATATACATCCACAAAATTTGGAGTGGTGTTTTTATAGATAGCTGTAAAATGTAACGGATCAGTTACCGGCGTATGATAATCGACTTTTACCAAACAATTGTTAAACTGATAATTTGATTGCGCCCCTGTTTTTATATCCAACTCTATTTCATTGTCGTTATCACCATAAATAATCGAGTTCTTAAAATCGGCTTTTACCAAATCAATAGGGATGATAGAAGTCGCATCTTGCGTGTAGTTATTGATGTACAAGTTAGGAGTACTTCGTTGGCCACCATTCCAAAAATTGGCTAATGTACAATGTGTAAAATCGTAATTACCACCCATTGTTAATGCCGCATTATATTGACCACAATTAACAATTAAAGAGTTGGTAGCATTTATGGTCCAGTTACGGGCTAAAATCCCTAATCCCGACATGTTTTTGATAATAGTATTTGTCACATTCAAGGTTCTATTTGGCATTACAGGATCAAACAAAGTTTCCGTTTGCAATCCGATAAATCCGTTTTTAATAATTGCATAATTGATTTCATTTACAGCTCCATCATTGATCCAAATACGATCCCACTGCCCTGCTTGTTCATGATAAGCCTGCTCTCTACGAAGTCCTTGAAATACCACAGGATTATCCTTCGAGCCATTCACCAAAAGCTTTCCTCCTTTATAAACCCACAGGCCTGCGTTATTGCTAAAATGTATTTCTGCCCCTTCGCTGATTTGAAGTGTGGTTGAAGAATCTACTACAGCAAACCCTCCATAAACCACATAAGGCAATTGATTATCCCAGGTGGTCGTATGATTATCGATAGTATCTATTAAAGCGTAATTAATCTGACCAATTGTTTTGCCGTTGTTATCCTTAATATTTAATGTCTGATCAGCAACAATGAAATGAGCATTTTGGCCCCAAGCAACCAAATCAACATCTTGTTCGCGACCATTAGTTTCAAAAAGAATTGAATCTTGAACGATGTAAGGCAAAAGCTGCTGATTAGGGTCAACGGTTACTTCCACAAAAATCCAAAGACTATCCCCAGCTCGAACTTCTATATTATCGAAACTTCTACCTGGCAATCCATTAACGTTCATTCGGAAATATGAGGAATTACCGCTTGCTAATCGAATATTTGAAATATTAATGGGTTGGTCGTAATCGTTATAAATACGAAGGTTTTTAGTTACAGATCCAATCGTTGCAAAAACGGTATCATACATAATCGTATCTGTTGAAAATCGTAGTTGCACATCCCCAGAAGTCAATAGTTCATCTTTACGACAAGAAGTGGTAAATAATGACCACGATAGTAAAGCTATCAGTAAAAATAATTTGCCGTATTGTTTCATTAATTCTTTGGAGGGTAAGAAATCTGTTTTACAAATTTAAATTAATTCAATTACAACGATAAAAGCCATTGCATCGTATCTACACCATCAGCATAATCTAAAATATCAGGTTGTTGAGCGGATCCGAAAGGCAATCCATTAACACCAACTCGACATTGAATGAGTTCTTTGTCGGAAGTCAACTTCAATTCAAGGTCATTCAAACTTGAATAATACTCGTAATGAAGTACTGATACTGGAGTTGCATAAGCCTCATTTTCGCGTACAATTAAAAAGTTGTTGGTTAAAAACGGAATACCATCCAACAGGAACAAAGCACGGTGATAATCGTAATTATTCATGTACTTATTATGCTCCATTAAATTTGAATAGGACTCAATAGCTTCAAAAAAGGAATTAAATGAATATCCTTCGGGAACATAGACCTTCGATACATTTCTACAACCTAATCCGAAGTAATCAAAAATATCATGGCCTAATTGGGTTAACTCCTCGTCGGATTCATTGCCATTTAATACCGCCACCGAGTTTCTGTTTTTGCGAATCAGGGACGGATACTTTCCAAAATAGTAATCGAAGTAGCGGGCGGTGTTGTTACTGCCAGTTGCAATAACGGCATCCATACCCGAAAGTTGATTGACAAATTCCAGCTGATTTTGGAATTCCGGATGCATTTCCAAAAGAATAGTTGTCATCGCCGGAATCAAAACAGCATCATCAGAAGATAGGCGAACCATGGCTTTATGACCTGAAACCAACACACAAAGTAGATCGTGAAAACCTACTAAAGGGATATTTCCGGCCATAACAATCCCAATAATTTTTGGTGCAACCAAATCCTTTTCAAGATCAATGTATGCTTTCACTAATTTATTTAAATTATTTATTTCTAATAAATTACAAATTTCTTTTAAAGCATTAATCGAATTCCTTTTTACAAACCAGGCATTCTTGTTTCGGGCCTGAACTAGCGCTACCGAAAGCGGATTTTCGGGATTTTCGGGATTTTCGGGAAGGTCATCAATTAAGGCTTGAAGGGCACTCCCCCATTTTGACAAGGCTGAAATCCTGTGTTGAATTGTCATTATATTTTTGAATAAGGTAAATGGAAATCGTTAGATTATTATGTACTTTTGCGACGAATTAAAAGTCAAAATTACGATTTAAACTATTACACTATGGCAATTAAAATAACTGACGAATGTATCAACTGCGGGGCTTGTGAACCTGAATGTCCTAATAATGCAATCTACGAAGGTGGTGCGGAATGGAGGTTTTCTGATGGTACATCGGTAAAAGGGATGTTCGCTAAAATGGACGGAAACGAAATCGATGCAAACTCTCCTCAGGAACCAAAGATGATGGATACTTATTACATCGTTACTGATAAATGTACAGAATGCGTAGGCTTCCATGATGAACCACAATGTGCTTCTGTTTGTCCGGTTGACTGCTGTGTTGACGACCTTGATTTCCGCGAATCTCAAGATGAGTTAATGGCAAAGAAAGAAAAGATGCATGCTTAATTATGCTTTATGTTTAAAAAAAACGGTCACTTTTAGTGGCCGTTTTTTTTTACAATTACCTGTTCAAGAAAAGTCACAATAAAACGTTAATGAAAGTAGTTTCAAAGTAGATTTACCCTTATCAATTTATGAAGAAAAAACTGCTTCTCTTTGCTACTACCCTGCTCTTGTCGGCCACTACATTTTGTCAAACAGCAGATACAAACTTGCTAAAACCCGCATTATCGAGGTTGGCAATCATGGGCGATAGTATCATCAAAGGGAGCAATGATACTACTCGTTTAGAAAGCAATCAATCATTTTCGCTTTTACTGGATAGCATTTTAAATTTAAAATCGAGTGAGTATTTAAGCTTCCACGAAGTAAAAGCCCTTTCGGTAATGAAGTCGCCAGACAATGCCTTTGTCATTTACAACTGGATGTGTCAGACCTATTTCCCCAATCCTCAATACAAATACTTCGGATACATCAGAACACTTTCGAAAAACGGCAGCGGACTAAAGCTTTACAAGCTTAACGAACAACCTTATGAGGATAATCAGGAGCGAGAAGTTGCTAAAACTGGTTCTGATAACTGGACAGGCTGCGTTTA
>CANFIN010000112.1 GCA_947447155.1 Bacteroidota bacterium
CTCAATCCAACAACTGCTCAAAAAAACCACCTATTTCTAACGCTTCATCTACAAAATGGACTTCATAAATCCAGAAACGAGGCTTGTTGTTGCGGTCGTTATCCGACATCGGTTTGTGGTTATCGGGATGTAAATAATTTTCGAGCTCTTCGCCTTGTATCACTTCGTGCGGGAAATTCCCGATTAAATGTCCGCAGTGTTTATTTCCGAATGTCCAACCATACTTAATGGCTAACTGTTGCGTATAGCCGTATAATTCAGCAGGAGTAATATGCTGTTTGTTTTCCTGATAGTACTTTTTCCCTTCGTACCACGCAGCTTCTACATCTGCCATCAGTTTTAACTTCTTCTCGTTATGTCCTATCACATAGGTACGTCCATAATCAGCTTCCCACTCTTCGAACACAGGACCAAAATCGAGAAATACAATATCATCATCTTGAAGAATTAAATTTTCGGGATTGTGTTTATAAGGCAAGAGTGTATTCTTACCTCCTCGCACAATGCGCTTGTGCCAGTACTTCTTTATTCCGAAAAGTTCAAATGCTAAATCATAAATAGCATCGTTCACATCTTTCTCTGATGTTTGCGCACGAATGATATTTCTTTTTTCAATTTCAGAAAATAATTGCGCTGCTTTTTCCTCTGCTAAAACTAATTGTTCGAGCTGCTGAAGTCGATCGTTTCTTTCCATCGATTCAAAAATACAGACAAGAAACTTAAGTTGTTACTATACTCTAATTATTTTCTATAAAAAACTGCACAACCTATCGAGCGTGTTTCAGGCTCCTTTACTTTATTACCTGCTAGTAATTCATCAACAGCATTTGCAACATACGGATTCTTCACTTTGTCGGATTCAGCACCGTTATCGTCAATGGCTCCTGTGTATTTAATAATCCATTGATTATTTTCTTTCCAGATAACAAATGCATGCGGAGTATGATCGGCGTTAAAGTCTTTTGCTACGGTTTGTAAGTTATCTTGCAAATACGGAAATGTAAATGAAGCCACCTTTGCTTTCTCTTGCATTGCGAGAAAACTTTCGTCTTCGTATACTACAGTGTCCATCGGATTAATTGCTAATAGCGGAACTTTTAATGCGCCGTACTTTTTAGCCATTTCGTTAAATCGTTCAGAATACAATTTTGCAAAAGGACAATGGTTACAAGTAAACACAATGATAAATCCCTTTGCTTCGGGATAACTATTCAAAGAGATGTATTTACCATCTACATTTTGTAATGAAAAATCTTCAATCGTATCTCCCAATGAAGAAACATAATTTTTTTTACCTCCGCTTGCTTGCACATTGAAAGATAAAAAGAACATCAGAAAGAGAAGAATATTAATTTTTAATCCTCTCATTGTTTGATGAATTTCTGCGTGGTAGTTTTTAATGTTTTTTCGTCTGTTACCTGCACAAAATAAATTCCTGGTGTAAGATGGCTGATATCAATTCCGTTTTCTATTTGCGGGCGAGGCAGCATTAAAATGGTTCTTCCAATTGAATTTGTCAGACGTAAATAATAAATGCCTTCGTACTCTTCTTTTAGTTTAACGAATAACTTTTCACTTGCAGGATTAGGATACAAACTGAATCGTGATTCTTCATTCGTAATTTCAGATACTCCTGTTGGATTATTTCCTGTTACAATAAATTGACCCATCATCCCTTCATCCTCGTGAAGAGAAATATGACAATGAAACATAAATGGATGTAAGGAATCGGCATAGTCGTCAAACTTCGCAATAAATTTTACAGTTGTATTCGCTGGGACAAACACTACATCTTTCCATCCTGCTTGCGCTGCTGCAGGTGCTGCACCATTTGAACTAATGATATTAAACTCTACATCGTGAATATGAAATGGATGTCCGAAATTGCCTGAGTTTGTAATTTGCCAGATCTCTGTATTATTCAAAGGAACTGCGTAATTGTTATAGTTGATATTAAACAATTTATGATTTAACAAGAACGACGCTCCAGGAATGCCAACAATGTTTGTGTCGCTAATGGTTAAAAAACGTGTAAGATTTGCATTAGCTGCAGGGATTGTTGTCACGGTTCTTAATGCAGTTGGAATTGCTGTTATTGGATTGCTCGTTTGATTGCTAATATTCAAACGTAAAATATTAAAATCAATTCTTGCTAAATAATTTGCAAAAGGTCCGTTAGGAAATAAATCTCCACCTGGCGTTTGTTGTGAGAGGGTAGAGTTGTAAGCTTTCAAAAACACATTAGTTCCTGATTGGCCACTACAGTTTACTAAAATTTCAATTCGCTCACCTGCATGCAAAAGGTAACGCGTTAACGCAACAGGAGTACTTAATAATCCACCATCAGAAGTAATCACATAAAACGTTCTGCTATCACTAAACCCTAAATTATAAGAACGCTCAATAGCGCCATTTAAAATTCTGAAACGTACTACTTGTGCAGGAATTGTATACTGCGGACGTAATGTTCCATTCACCATCATACTATCGCCGTAAGGCACCACCGAAAACTGATTTGCAGTAGTGATATCACGATCAGTCAATACTAACGGTATATCATCTACGCTGTATGTTCTTGGCAATGGTAATGCAGACTCAACACTATCGCGCACAATGATCAATCCACCTAATCCTTTTGTGATTTGTTCCTCTGTTGTTTCATGCAAGTGCGGGTGATACCAGTACGTAGCTGCATCGTTCGTCACTTTCCAGTACGGCTGCCACAAAGTTCCTGGAGGAATTACCTGATGTGGACCACCATCCATTACCGCAGGTAAATGCATTCCATGCCAGTGAAGCGTAGTTGAATCATTCAAATTATTTTGGACATTCATGTGAACCGTATCGCCTTTGTTAATGAATAAAGTTGGTCCCCAGAAATTAGCGTTAATACCACCTGTTATCGTTTGGTTGCCAGGCAAAATTTGCGCGAAGGTATCTTTCATTGCAAGATTAAAAGTAGTGCCTGAAAGCGTATCAGGAATTCGTAATGCGTTATACGTTTGCGCACTCGTCGATAAAGTAATTAAACTTAAAAATAAGACGAGAAGAGAGCTTTGCTTTTTCATAAATTGGAGTTAGTGAACACCCTTAGTGTTCCTTTAATAAATTAACTTGCGGTTATACTTTTATGACTGTTGTGCTTTATATTGCTGATTAAATTTCAAAAAAAATTATCGTGTTACAATAAATTGTTTAGCATATTTGTATGTGCTTCCATTTAGTTTCAAATAATAATTACCCTGATTTAAATTTTTTATGTCGACTTCTACGGAAGTATTATTTAAATCTATTTGCAATTGTTTTACTACTCGTCCACTTATATCATAAATTACTACGTTGCCTTTTTCATTTAACGAATTAGTAAATTGTAATCGAAGGATATCACTTGCGGGATTAGGATAAAGATTAAGTACTGTAGCCTGATTGTTTACTAAAATACTTGTCGTTAAACCACAAGAATCTGATAAAACATTTGAATTCTCTATAGTTGTATCAGCTAGTAAGGTATGTCCAGCAAAGCCACTAAAATTATCAGGATAATAATTACAACGAAAAACAGAATTTGTTGATGGAATAACTCCTTGTGTCATTGCTCCTAAAGAATTAACAGGATTTACATAGTTCCATAATTTATTTCCTGATGAATCTATTTCTGTAAAAATACCGCTTGGTCCTTGTGTATAAATCACATTGCCACTACTTAATAATTGTGCTCCTGAAATATTTTGTGAATATAAATTATTCGGATTGCCTGCATTGTAAATCCATGATGTATTAGTTGGCAAATATGGAAGTGTTGAAATATAATTATAACCGTTTACAGGAGGATTAATAATTTCAATAGTAGAATAATTTCCACCAACTCTGCCCGAGCCATTATTAAAAACCATAATCTGATTTTCATATGGGAAGCCGGGTTCAATCCAATGAGCATTATGTTGCCCGTAGAATTCTTGTGCTGTACCTGCATTATACGACTTTGTATTTCCCCAGCGATATAATATATCTCCTCCTTTGCCAGAATTTCCTCCTGCATGGCTTGTTGCCTGCGCTATCGTTGTACTATGATCAATTATCCAGATTTCATTTAGTGCATGTGAACTAACCAAAATCTGATCGAGTGCGGGATTATAATCAATGGAGTTCATGTGGATCCAATCAGCAACATTTGCAAGTGCATTATAATTTAAATTTACAAGTTGCGGATTGCTACTTACTGAACCGTAATTGGCTTTTGTTGAATCAAAGTCCTGAACTAAATGATCCCATAAATGCCACTCCCATACAATATTTCCCCCATTAGTTCCCAAGGGCTGTATTTCAAAAATTTGTTCGCTCCAAACCTTAGGTGTAGTAAGTGAAGGATTTCTTCCATTGGCAATTGCTACGGCACTTGTTTTTACTTCCCAAGCTATCACTAATACATTCCCATTCGGCAATTCTTTTACATCGTGATGCTGGCATTTTAATGAGTCTGAAATGGTATACGACCAAATAACATTTCCATTCCAGTCTATTTTTTGAATTACGCCACCTCTTCCGCCTGCATTGTAATTTGGATTGTTGGTGCTTCCCGTGCGCAGAAGTGTTCCATCATTCATTAAATAGCATGATAATCCAGGGCGATAAGTACTTGGCCATGTCTTGACTAATTTTCCACACTTGTCTACTAAAAAAGTATTTGTGCTCGTCATAGGAGTAAATAAAATGTAACCATTTGGAGTGGCTGCGGGATTATTCAGTGTTAAGCCTATAGTTTGTGCATTTGTTTTGGTCCAACTAAAAACTAGTAATGAAAGAATAATAAAAGAGATTTTTAAATCAGTCAATCGTGATTTGTCGGTAATCATCATGCAAGTTAGGTTTTAGAAAGTTCAAATGTAATCAATCTAAGTAGCTTTTATCGAATACTAATTGCGTGTATATTTGTTAAAAGTAAAAATTAAATTTCATGAATGAAATAATAAGTAAATTACCTAATGTAGGTACCACAATTTTTACGATTATGTCGGGACTTGCTAACGAAGTTGGTGCCATCAATTTAAGTCAGGGCTTCCCTAGTTTTGAAGTTTCGCGAGAATTAATTGGACTCTATAATCAGGCTATGCTTGATAATCAAAACCAGTATGCACCAATGCCTGGCTTACTTTCGCTAAGAGAGGAGTTATCGAAAAAGACACAAAAACTATATGGGGCTTACTATAATCCTAATTCAGAAATTACAATTACAGCTGGAGGAACGCAAGCTTTATATACCGCAATTACTGCATTAGTACACAAAGGCGATGAAGTTATTATTTTTGAACCTGCCTATGATAGTTATAAGCCTGCTATCGAATTAGCAGGAGGAATTGTAAAGCCTTATTCACTAACGCCTCCGAATTACCGAATTAATTGGGAAGATGTTAAAAACATGATTACTGATAAAACAAAGTTAATCATGATTAATACTCCTCAGAATCCTTCAGGAACTATTTTATCTAAAAATGATTTAGAATCGCTTGCGGAAGTTACCAAAGGCACAAACATCATTGTATTGAGCGATGAAGTCTATGAGCATATTATTTTTGATGGAGAAGAACATCAAAGTGTTTGTCGTTTTGAAGATTTACGAAATAGAAGTTTGATTGTTTACTCCTTCGGAAAAACATTTCATGCTACAGGATGGAAGACCGGTTATTGTTTAGGTCCAGAATATCTGATGAAGGAATTCAGAAAGGTGCATCAGTTCTTAGTGTTTTCTGTCAACACCCCCTTACAAGTTGCCTTAGCCAACTATTTAAAAAACGAAGAACATTATTTATCGTTGCCTTCCTTCTACCAAGCCAAGCGCGATTATTTTATTCGTCTGATTGAAGGAAGTAAATTTAA
>CANFIN010000113.1 GCA_947447155.1 Bacteroidota bacterium
GATACATTCGTTCATTAAGTTTTATTCAAGGAACAAGTGTTAATTTATTAAGAACATCAATTTTGTTTGTGATGTTATATTTGATTTTTGATAAACAAATTACTATCGGGCAATTTTTTACGATGTTTATTTATTCGTTTTATATTTTCGGCCCATTACAGGAATTAGGTAATATCATTAATGTTTATAGGGAGGCTGAAGTTTCATTGTCTAATTTTCAAGATATATTATCAATTCAAAGTGAACCTAAGCCAGCCAATCCCATTAGCATTGGAACAATAGAACGCTTTGAATTTAATCATGTACATTTTAAGCATCCAACATCAAATATAAAAGCAATTGTAGATGTTGCTTTTAATGTAAGCAAGGGAGAAACAATCGCTTTTGTAGGTCCTTCAGGTTCTGGAAAAACCACACTCGTAAAATTATTAGTTGGACTCTACTCGCCTTTAGAAGGGGAAATAAATTATAACGATTATAATACTACAGTAATTAATCTAGACGAATTAAGATCACAAATAGGATTGGTTACGCAAGACACACAATTGTTTTCAGGCACTATCCGCGAGAATTTATTGTTTGTTGCTCCCAATGCAACAGATGATGAATGTTTGGCAGCAATAAAAAAAGCAGCACTTGATTCGTTATTGACCAGAGCGGATAAAGGTCTTGATACATTAATTGGGGAAGGTGGTGTAAAAGTTTCAGGTGGTGAGCGTCAGCGTTTATCAATTGCAAGAGCCCTTTTAAGAAAACCATCGCTTTTAATTTTTGATGAGGCAACATCTGCATTAGATTCGCTGACTGAAGAAGAAATTAATACTACGGTGCGCGCTATTTCTAAAGATGATCATCATATTACAGTTCTAATCGCACATCGATTATCTACAGTTATGCATGCCGACAAAATTT
Source organism: Bacteroidota bacterium (assembly GCA_947447155.1). Classification (GTDB taxonomy): domain Bacteria; phylum Bacteroidota; class Bacteroidia; order AKYH767-A; family OLB10; genus CAINEC01. The sequence goes on from CANFIN010000113.1 coordinate 913, forward strand.
ATGTGATGGAGAAGGGGAGTATTACTGAACAAGGAAGACATGATGAGTTAATAGATATTAAAGGACTTTATTATGCAATGTGGCGACAACAAATAGGTGAAAGAAAAAATTAGTCGATGATTGCTTCTTTAGATTTTATTGTTGATCGAATTAATAAATCTCTATTAAAAGGACTTCCTGGTGAAGTGGCTCATATTAAATTAGCACCTCAACATCGAAAGCCTGCTTCTGAATATCTGTCGCATGTTCAAAATTACAAAACAGGATGTGTTGTTTCATTGATAGTAAAAAACAATAATGATGAATGGTGTTTATTACTCATGGAGCGAGTAAGTCATGAAAAAGATGTACATTCTAATCAAATAAGTTTTCCCGGAGGTAAATTTGAAGAAGATGATGAGACATTCTTTGATGCTGCTTTGCGAGAATTGGGAGAAGAATTAGGCGTCAATCCTGAATTAATAAATTTAATTTCTCCATTGACTGAATTGTATATTCCTCCAAGCAATTTTTTAGTAAAACCTTTTTTGTGTTTTTCAAATTATCAACTTACGTATAATCCAAATAAATCTGAAGTAAGAAGCTTTATGGAAATTCCTTTGTCTTTCTTTCTTGAAGAATCAAATGTTATACAAGGTGGATTTAAAAGTGCAAGAGGCTACGATGTTAATGCGCCTTTTTACGAATACAACTCTCATAAAATTTGGGGTGCAACAGCAATGATGATTGCTGAGATTGTTGACTTACTAAAAGAAGAATAAGTTAATCCCAGTTTTGTGTATTCCCGATTTTAACTTTCTGTGCGTTCAGAACAAACTTATCTATTGAAGAACTTCCGTTTTTCGAGATGAAAGCAACAACATATAAATTCGCGCTATTCATGCCTGCAGTAGAAAACGTATAGTTTTTAATTTCTTCGCCACCAGCTTTAATGTTGGTACTGTTAATTGCATCGCCTAATTCAGCTGATACCGCTTTTCTTAAAACGTATTTATGGTTGAAATTAAGAATTGGATCGCCAAGATTGTAGTATGGATGACCACCAGTTGTATTATAACCATTACGCTGATCGTAAAACGAACCACTGCCTATAATATTATCTTCTACAAGATATGTTGTTAGTGTATAGCTGCCCGTTAGTGAAGTATTAAATCCGCAATGTATTTCTGCTGTCCCTTGGCTTCCATTAATAGTTGACTTAATCGATAGGCCACACGAAGGGGCTTTCACTTTATTGACATCAAAGTTTGATTGCCATTGCGTACGATTAAAAATTAACATTCCTAATGAAGCAGTTCTGTTAATCATTGCAGATGGAAATTGAGGTGCTGCCCCATTTGAAAAAGCACTTTGAAGGGTTGTGTATTGATTGATTTCCATTGCATCGCTATAATGAATTGCAACAGGAATCGCTTTCGTTGAATTCGCAGATAAAATATTATCTAACTTCACAAAGCCATCAGTGCACTGTGGTTGACCAGCTCCTGTGAATGTTTCAATTAGTACCTTTTGGGTAAATGTAGCTGGAACAGTTGAGTTAATGCTTCCACCATTTCCTGTGCTAGCAGATAGGCTGGTAGTGTCGTCTTTACTACAAGCAACGATTGATAATGCTGCAGCGATAAATAACAATTTTCTAGTCATCTTTTTTTTGATTAAATTTAGAATATTGGTTGTGTTGTAATGATTTAAATTTTGTCAAACCTTACAACAGTTGGTTTTATACGGAATTGCATTTAAAAGGTTATCTTTTTATAACGTATATCCGTTTCCGATAAACTTTTATGGCTGTTATGGGTTAAATGTAAATACGTAAATTATAAAAAATGAATCATAGCGAATTAGTCCCATTGTTTAATATCAGGGTGTATGCTTTGATTGTAAAAAATAATCGATTGCTTATTTCTGAAGAGGAGCATGGAGGTGTTTTCTTGAGGAAATTCCCTGGCGGTGGACTTCATTTTGGAGAAGGAGTCGTGCAAGCCTTGCATCGTGAATTAAAGGAAGAGCTGAATGCTGATGTTGAAACAGCAAGATTGCTTTGTGTAACGGAAGATTTTGTCGTTTCTTTTTTGAATAATCAACAACAGGTTGTTGGTGTACATTATTTAGTTGATTTAAAGCAGGATTTTAGTGGGGATTTGTTAAACAACATCTATGTTGAATTAGAAAACGGACACATTCACTTTAAATGGGTATTAATAGAAAACATTACTGCAGATGATTTTACTTCGCCAGTAGATAAAAGCGCTTTTGATAAGCTTAAAAAATATTTACTTGAAAGAGGATAATGGCTTAACAATCATATAGCCTTTTCGTTCGTAATAATCAATTTGCTTAACAGCTTCTGATTTGTTAGGTATGTTGGAAATTACTACATGATAGGTCCTGTTTTCATTAACGCCTAATCCAACTACATATACATTTTCAATTTCTTCTTTTAAGTATAATTCGTTGGCGATATAAAGTAGATGTTTTAAATTTTTTGTTCTCCATAATGAAATGGAATAACCTGTAAGTTTTGCTGGACTCCCTAAGCAGTCTAATACATCATTACAAGTAAAAGTAGAGTCGAGTTTTTTTGTCATCTTGATGATGTTTAAATCCTCAACCTTGACTGTTGCTAATCCGTGTTGGTAAATTCCAATAGAGCGGGCTGCTGTTTCCGATAAGTCAATTATTCTAGTTCTTACAAATGGTCCGCGATCATTTACTTTAACAATGGTGGATAATCGATTTTTCTGATTTGTTACTTTTAAGATAGTTCCAAATGCATATTTTTTATGTGCACACGAAAAATCACTATTTCGAAAAATATCTCCACTCGCCGTTTTGCGACCTTCAAATTCACGACCGTAATAAGAAGCCTTACCAGTTTGTACATTTGATAACTGATTGCCTCCAATTGCAAGTATTGCAGTGGTTAATAATGCAAAAGAAAAAATCAGAACAAGTGGATTCTTCATTCTCTTAAAGATAGTTTTTAAAATAGTTTGCTAATTCAATCTTTTGTTAATGATGGTGTCAGTATAAATTAGCAATTGACTTGGTGCAAATGTTCTCCAGGGAGTATTATTAAACTCTCCACCATAAGTAACATAATAATCAATTCCTGTTTTTTGAAATTCAGTTAAAACATGCTCTCTGAAATTAAAAGCTACAATCCATCCATCTTCAATATCATCAAACCATTCTTGATAATAACAATCGTCTGACGCGTGAAAGTTGAGAACGTTTTCTCCAATCAAAATAAACTTTTTTATTCCTTCATTGATTAGTTCGTCAATAAGATCTCTTTTTAAAATCATGATATCATTATGAATCGCATCGTTCCATTCGCCTAATAATTCAATAATTGCAAACTCTTGTTCGTAGTCGCAAAAAAGTATTTTGATGTAAAGAGTAGGGGAGCCAATCTCATCCCATTGTGGATGGATATAATAATTATAAACGGTATTGCTGTATTCAAATTCGCTGTACACCCTTCCATAAAATGGCGAGCGGTCATCTTCTTCACTTGAATATAAATGACGCCAGTTGTAAAAAGGTTCAATATCTTGCATATTATTTTTTGTTGTACGCATCTATTGCTGCGCGTACGTTTCCATGTTTGTTTAATAATTCAGCAGCAGTTACTTCATCAATTGAAAGTTCATTCATCACCATTTTCGTTCCGCGATCAATGAGTTTATTATTGCTCAATTGCATATCTACCATTTTGTTTCCTTTCACTCTGCCTAATTGAATCATCACACTTGTCGAAATCATATTCAGAATTAATTTCTGCGCTGTACCTGCTTTCATACGAGTTGAGCCAGTTACGAACTCAGGACCAACAACTGCAGCAATTGGGTAATCAGAAACTTGAGTTATTGGAGATCCTTCGTTGCAAGTGATGCATCCTGTTAAGATATTTTTCTTCTGACATTCTTTAAGTGCGTGAACTACATAAGGAGTAGATCCAGATGCTGCAATACCAATAACAGTATCCAGGTCGCAAATCTTTTCATTTAATAAATCTTGCCATCCTTGTATTGTGCTATCTTCTGCAAATTCAACTGCTTTGCGAATAGCGTTATCGCCACCTGCAATTAGTCCAACAACAATTCCGTGTGGTATGCCATAAGTCGGCGGACATTCAGATGCATCTACAATTCCTAAACGACCACTAGTGCCAGCGCCCATGTAAAACAATCTTCCGCCTTGCTTCATTCTTGGAACAATTGCTTTGATTAATTCGCTTATAGCCGGAATAATTTTTTCAATTGCTTGCGGAACAGATTGGTCTTCGCGATTAATATTGGTCAATAAATCTTCCACCGACATTGATTCAAGTCGGTCGTAGTTTGAATCGCTCTCGGTGGTTTTCTTAAAATCCATAATTCAATTAATAAATAGATGGATATTGAGAAGGGTTGTACTGATGCATCATCGAATAAACAGTATCAAAAATATCTTCCGCCGAAGGCTTAGAAAAATAATCTCCATCAGAACCATACGCCGGACGGTGATCCTTTGCCGTTAGTGTCTTAGGTTCCATGTCAAGATATTTAAATGCATTTTGTCCTTCAATCACTTGTTGCAACATGTATGAAGTTGCGCCTCCTGATACATCTTCATCTAAGAATAAAACTTTATTCGTCTTTTTAATTGATTCAGCAATTTGTGAATCTAAATCAAAAGGTAACAAACTTTGAACATCAATTAACTCTACGCTGATACCATGCTCGCTTAACTGATTAATCGCATCTTGTGCAACACGTACGCATGCACCGTAAGTAACTAAAGTTATATCTGAACCTTGATTCATCACTTCCACCTTTCCTAATGGCAAACAAAATTCGCCAAGGTTATTAGGAAGTTTTTCTTTGATACGATATCC
>CANFIN010000114.1 GCA_947447155.1 Bacteroidota bacterium
ACTCCTGCACGTTCTCACCATTGATGATGCGAACTACATAAACACCTTTTTGCATGTTGTCTCCTAAGTTGATGGTAGTTTTTAAATGCTTATCGTTAGATGGGATAATATCATTGTAAATAACCTGTCCCATTGTATTAACTACTTGCACTTCAAAATCTGCTTCGATGCCATCATACTCTAACGTGAAAGAACCTGCATTCGGGTTAGGGAATAAATGCATAGCAGTTTCTATGCTGTTGCCTAATTTAGTTGATGTGATTTCATCACTTACAGGATCTACAGAAATAATAGCTGGGTTACTCATACGACAATTAACTGCAATTATGATAGACCCACTACTAATGCGTGAACATCCGTTAGTAAGATTTTTAGTTACTGTTTTGTAAGTGCCTGGTTGTTTCACTACCACAGAATAGTTAGTAGCTCCTTGCATGGATATGTTAGTGCGATACCATTGCACACTATAACCACTAGCAAGATTTGTTGCATTAAGTGTTATACTATCACCAGCGCAGAACGATGTTGCTCCGGTAGCAGAAAGTGTAACCGCTGCATTAGTTTGTGAAGTTACCTGAATAGCATTACTCGTTAAGGCAGTGCCGTTACAAGTAGCTACACAAGTATAAGAACCTGTTGATGTAGCTTTGAATGTGCGTGAGGTACTATTTGTAGCGATATTTACTCCATTTCTTCTCCATTGGTAAGTCCCACCCACCACATCACTTGTTAAGTTTACAAAGTTACCTGCGCAAAAGGTAGTAGGACCATCAGCTGTGATGGTATTGCTTGTGCATGACTGCGCAGTATAAAGTGCAGTTATTTCTTGTTGGGTAAGAGCGCGGCTATAAATTGCAACATCATCTAACCTACCCTTAAAAGTTTCATAACAATTACTTCCTCCGTTTATGCTACTCGCTCCGATTACAAATTTTTGAATGGTGTTTAAATTAACATTTGATGAGGTAGGTTGTAAAAAAACCAATGAACTATCTAAATAATAGCTAATATTAATTAAACCTTTTATCATTACTAAATGATGCCAATTTTCTTTTTGATTGATATTAAAATTTATCGTACTACCACTATAAATCCAATTCCCATTTCCAATAAAAGAACAAATTTTATTTTGACTTTGTGGTAGAAGATAATTTAAACTAACTCCTGCAAATCCATGGGGATATGTATTCAAAATACATTGATTTCCTTTTGTTGAATCATTTGATTTAAACCAAACTGAAATCGAATATTCCTGAGAGTTGTCAATTAAGCTATTTAATGATATACCTTTTGGAGAGGAACAATTTATCCCATCAACTTCAAATGCGCTATTGTTATATCCAAATCTATCAATTGTTAAAACAGTTCCATTTAATACCGTCCCATTATTCCCATTCCCACTCTCATCATTCGCATTTCCATTAAAAGGCCACCAGCCTACCAGTCCGTTGGTAGGCACATACGAAGGCACTTGTGCAAAAGCACTGCTTGCAGCGAGTAATAGCGCTGCGATAATTGATTTTGTTTTCATTGTTGTTTCTATTTTAAAGTTAAGTTTCTCAATAAGAAGCAATAAAAAAAGAATTGCATCAACTCTCAAAAGAGTTTTTGTAATCAAATAATCACTAAGCGCGTTACTGCGAAATAAGGGTACTTAGACGGTCTCCTAAAAAACGCATATAAAAAACTAGCGTGGGACATTGCCTGCTACTTGTACAAGTGGGAGTCGAAGCCCAGTAAAACAAAGTATAGGAAGCCCACGCCGTTTGCGTGAGCGTTCTGCAAATACTCCCTGTTTTACTTGAATTTTCGACTTTTCTTGTACAGGTTATTAGCCAAACGCTAATTATTATTTTCCGTTTTTTAAATCAAATTTTATTGCATTTAAGTTTCAAATGTACGGCTTTCATTTATTCGCTCCAAGAAAAAATGCGGAAATAACTAACAAATTATTGTTTGAGGGTGGTAAAAAATCAGGGTAGGGATTGCCTGAAGTGTGCTTGCGCTACTACAGGCAATCCCCTGCTATTTTGCAAGACAATATAAATTTGTGTATGATACAACACAGGGTAGGGTTTAAACCCTACCCTGTGATTAACCTACCCTGCGATAAATGGTAATCATTCCACAATAATTAAATAATAATTCTTTTTCCCTTTCTGTACCAATAAATATTTATTGTTCAATAATCCTTCTGCATTAACCATCGCATTGATATCAGCAATTTTTTCTTTGTTGATGCTTACACCACCTGCCTGAATCATTTTTCTTGCCTCACCACGCGAAGGGAAAATTTGTGTCTTGTCAGATAAAAACTCAATAGCGTTAATGCCTGCCGTTAGTTCTGCCGAAGGGATTGTTACCTGAGGAACTCCTTCAAAAACACTCAACAAGGTGTCTTCATCTAACTTCTGTAACGCATCCGTAGGTGCATTGCCAAATAAGATTTCTGATGCATCAACAGCAACCTGCCATGCTTCTTCGGAGTGTACAATAATCGTTACTTCTTTCGCTAAGGCTTTTTGTAAGATACGTAAGTGAGGAGCAGCTGCATGTTCTGCTTCTAATTGTTCAATTTCTTCTCTTCCTAATAACGTAAAAATGCGAATGTATTTTCCTGCGTCTGCATCACTCGCGTTTAACCAGAACTGATAAAATTTATAAGGAGAGGTTAACTTTGCATCTAACCAAACATTCCCACTTTCGCTCTTCCCAAATTTACTTCCGTCTGCTTTGGTAATTAGTGGACAAGTCAATGCAAAGGCTTCACCACCGTCCATACGGCGGATTAATTCAGTACCAGTTGTAATATTACCCCATTGATCAGAACCACCCATCTGCACTTTAGCGTTCATGTTTTTATTCAAGTAATAAAAGTCATACCCTTGAATTAACTGATAACTGAATTCGGTAAATGAAATACCTGTTTCTAATCGGTTTTGTACACTGTCCTTCGACATCATATAGCTCACCGTAATATGCTTTCCAACATCGCGAAGAAAGCCTAACAAACTAAACTCCTTAAACCAATCATAGTTGTTGGTCATGATAGCTTTATTAGTTCCGTTTTCAAAATCTAAAAATTTAGAAAGCTGTTGACGGATACACGCCACGTTATGATTCAATACTTCTTCTTTTAATTGCTTGCGCTCTTCTTTCTTTCCCGATGGATCACCCACCATTCCTGTTGCACCACCTACTAATGCAATCGGCTGATGTCCGTTAACCTGTAAATGTTTTAAAAGCATAATCGGAACTAAGTTTCCAACATGCAATGATTCAGCCGTTGGATCAAATCCCACATACGCTGTTGTCATTTCTTTTGCAAACTGTTCAGCAGTGCCAGGCATTACATCGTGTATCATGCCTCTCCATTGTAGCTCTTCTATGAAGTTTATTTTTTTACTCATACTGCAAAGATAATTACCGACTTCGTATCAGCAATTAAATATTGATTATTGACCATTCCCTTTATTAACAAGCTGTTTTTGAAACAGTATTTTAGGTAAAGTGAGAAATAACCTTCATTTTTGCATGTATGATACTGATTACAGGAGGTACAGGATTAGTAGGCTCGCGTCTGATTTATGATTATGCTCAGCAGGGCATAAAGGTGCGTGCTATTCGCCGTAGTAACAGTATCGGAAATTTACATCATTATACGGGATGGGAAAATTATGTAGAGTGGCTGAGTGGAGATGTGCTCGATATTTCATCGATTGATGATGCTCTGGAAGGTATAACACATGTTATTCATTGCGCCAATGTAGTTTCGTTTAATCCTCGTGATTACAATGAAATGATGAAGGTAAATGCCGAAGGAACAGCCAACATGGTGAACGCGTCACAGGCTTGTGGACATATTGCTTGCTTTACACATGTGAGCTCGGTTGCAACACTCGGACGAATAGCAGATGCAGGCGAATTAAACGAGCATAGTGATTGGATTCCGGGTAAACATAATTCAGTCTATGCAATTAGTAAGTTTAATGCTGAACGAGAAGTATGGCGCGCTCATGCAGAAGGACTACCAGTGAACATAGTGAATCCTTCAATTGTTTTAGGTCCCGGTAACTGGAAAACGGATAGCTCCTCTTTGTTTATGAAAATTAAAAACAAGTTTCCTTTTTATACGGAAGGCGTGAGTGGATTTGTTGGAGTGGAAGATGTGTCCAAAGCGATTATCGAGTTAAATAAAAGTGCTGTTAACGGCGAACGATATATACTTAATGCAGCGAATATTTCTTTTCAGGAGTTGTTTAATCAAATTGCAAAAGCGTTGAATGTAAAAGCTCCGTCAATTAAAGTTCCTTTTTACTTATCACAAATTATCTGGCGACTGGAATGGTTGAAATATAAAATCACGGGACAAAAACCTTTTATCACCAAGGAGACTGCTTATTCAGCACATCAGAAAAGGTACTATAACGGAAATAAAATTGTAAACGATTTAACTTTTAAATATAAGTCGATTGACGAAGTAGTAAAATCTGTTTGCGGCTTTATAAAGTAATTACGCAGCTTTTTTAGCTTGGACTTCTTTTTGAATCTCAGGCTTAAACTTGATAAAGAAATTCAACCATATTACTCTTGATGTTCTGAATGTCCATGGGGCTAATATCAGCAACACTAATGTTAATGCAATGATATACGTAAGCGCATCAAACACTGGAAATAATACGATATAAGCGACAAAAATAGAAACGGCTATGGCTACCGTTAGTGCATAACTCACGTACATTGCTCCGTAATAATATCCAGGTTCTCTTTCAAAATCTAAATCACATTTGTCACATGAATGTTTCATGTTGGAAATGTTTTTTAAGTCGTAAGAACTTTTGGTAACATAAATATCGCCTTCTAAACAACGAGGACATTTATGATTAAAAATAGAGTGCAATTTGGTAATCATATTAATTGATTTTAGCAGAACAAATTTCTGATTTCTTAAAAGTATTTTCAGTGACAATTATCACTTTTTGAATTTTTATAATTCAATTTTTTTGTGTTTGATTAATTCATCAAAAAACAACTCGTCGTGAATGCTTAACAAGTATTTTTTCTTGCCAGTGTTTAATAGTACGAGGTTTTCATTGTTGCCAGTATATCGGTGATGCTTCCCTAATTTATTAGAAGAAAACAAGCCGAAATATCCAAATAGCCCTCCAGATCCAAATAATCGTATACTAAATCCGGGCTCTGTTTTTTCGATGCTTTTTATATCCGTCAGTGATATTTTAATCGGTCCTTTCGGACGATGAATCAGTAATTCTTTATTCGTAATTTCATAAGAAGTGGGATGCAATAACCATGAAATCAAGAATGCGATCACTAAAAAAACAGAAGTTAAAACCGGAATAATATTTTGATCTTTAATTAGAACAACTGGCAAAATAAAAAGTGCAACTGGGATAAGTAGTACAACAATAGATAAAATTTTTGTTGTCTTGTCAAATCTTATTTTTTGTACCATAATATTGGCAATAAAAAAACCATCAGGACTTGATGGTTTTTATTTTGATCTAGAAATTACTTTTTATAAATCCATGCATTCTTTTCATAGTTTGCATGAATGTTTTCAAGTGCAGATTGTAATTCACTTTCGCTATTAGCACTTGCTAAACTTACCACCCAATAACCGCGTTTGTTTTTGCCCGCTATTGCTGCAGGATAGCCATCTGCTTGAGCTTTCCTGATATAATTATTTGCATTGTCTTTAATAGAGAAAACTCCACCAATAACATTGAATTTTTTTAATTCAGATTTATTGTTTTTTGC
>CANFIN010000115.1 GCA_947447155.1 Bacteroidota bacterium
AGATAAAAACAACGTAAAGAGCCACCGTTAGTTGGCGGATAAAAGGTATAAGGTATGATGGTAAGAATTTTTGTCAACTCAGTTTTTGTTGCTTTTAATAAACTCCAAACATCTGTTCAATTCTAGTTGATCACCCTTATAAAATACCGGGTATGTTTGTATAAATTCGTTGTAAACCTGAAGTGGTGTTTTTATAGGATTAAAATTTTCTTTAAATACCAATAGTTTCTTTAGTAGGTCACGTTCACCGTCATAAACTGTAAAGCAGTTTGGTAAAATACCGGTATGGTGCACCTTCGGTTCTATATCCAACCGCCAGCTCATGGGCCAGCCCGAATTAGGTGTAAATACTTGTACTCCAGCACACAGACATTCCAAGATGGGCAAACCGAAAGCCTCTGGAAACTGCACAAAAAATATAGACACCTGCTGGTAAATATTCCGTATCTCTTCAATCGTGTAAGCACTTTCAAGGGCTATGAAGGCAATGCCAGCCTTCGTCAACTGGCTTATCTGTATTTCACGGTAAGCTTCATAACCGGGCTGTGCAAAATCGACCAAAGCGATGAGTTCTTTTTTGGGCAGTGGTTTAAGGTTCCAAGTCTTAGCCAACAAACCAACACAAAAAGCATTAGGTGAGGGTGTTGATCTTATTTCTGTTACAGGCGAAATAAATAAATGACCGTCATATCGTTCGTATGAAGAATCTCCATTTTTTTGTAAAGTTTCAATTTGCGTAGGTGCATTAGCTAGCCAATACACTTCATAAATAAAAACCGGCTTCTTAAGAATGGTCTTGAACTTTTCAATATTGTAAAGGCTTTTCCAGAATGCATTTGGTATACATTCACTGATAACCACCGCATCAGCTTGCTTTAATACCTGCATAACCCGGCGATCGCTGAACCAATGGATTATTTTTTTTAACAGCCAGAAATGGAAGCTAAGCTTACTCTCCTTATAGCCTAGTAGCCGGCCCAGAACATGTATATCGAATAGAATCTCACCATTAATGCCATTTTCTTGCAATTGCGTTTGTAAAGATTCAGCCAACACCCTTGGACTCCTGTAATCTTTTCTGGCAAGTATCAGTATTTTCACGTCAAATGTTATCGTCGATGAATGCCCCTTTAGTCTTAAGGCAAATATAACGACTGCGATAAATTTTATTTATTTTAAACAAAACGGAAAAAAAAGAAACCTGTAGGACGTATAATTCGGAGCGGTTCAAAAAAGCTATGGCACTGATTGTCCTGGAGGTATAATTGCGGATATATTTAAACAAACAATTAGAAAATGTATGTTTACTGTTCTTTAATCCCAAGACCATATCACCATAAGCATACCAGATTCTTTTTTGCAAAGTATAGCCGCCGCTTTTTGCAGTATGATGAAAAGCTTCTGCTTTGGGGAAAAATCCAACTTTCCAGTTTTTGGCGATAAATCTGTTCCACAGATCATCATCCTCTCTATACATAAAAAAAAGAGGATCAAATAATCCTGCATCCAATAAGGCCTCTCTTTTTATCAACCAGATAGCTGCTGGCCTGAGTGTAACATCATATACTTCTTCTATTCGGCCTAAGAAGATATCCGATGCAAGCGACAGATTATATCGGAATGTTTCATTTAAGAGATGAGCATCAAGCTCTAATCCATCATACGAATAAGTCATAGGGGTGAGTATCCCATACTCGGGGTATTTACCAGAAAAAAATATTAGTTGCTCCATTGTTTTGGCATGTAGTTTTGCATCCTGGTTTAAAAGGACCACATAATCTGCCTCGTTTTCAAGGCTATACCGAATACCCATATTGTTAGCATACCCGAAACCCTTATTTGTGTTGCTTTTGATTAATTTGCAACTTGGGTACTCTTTAGAAATAATATCAACAGTACTATCAGATGAATCATTGTCAACTATAATGACAGAAGATCGAATGGTGCTTTCTTCAATACTATTTATACAGTTCCTGATCCAGTCTTCAGCATTGTATGTGACAATTACAATATATACTTTCACTCCTGTCATTTATTTATTAGACCCCAATAGTAAGCGAGGCTGGCTCAATAGGCTATAAACACGAAATTCTATTATTCATTTGATTAGAAAATGAGATATTTTTAATGTGACCTAAATAGTTTAAATATTTCTATAGTTCCATCTATTCTGAAATCATCAAGAATAATAATTTCAATATCTTGATACCTCTGATTTAATATAGAATCTAAACGTTTTTTAAGAAATTTAATGTGATTGTAGTTTGGGACTATTACAGAAACCACTAATTATTTTTATTTATAAATAGGTCATTAATTGATTCTATAAAATCTAACTTTTCAGAAATAATTTTATCTCTGTATGGTTTAAATTTTAAGCAATAATCATCATAGTTATTAATTGCTGAATTAATTACATTCAATACGTTTTCAAAATTAGAAGTATCCTCAATCTTAAAATAATCATCAATCATTACATCTTGATGATATTGAGCTGAACCAGCTTTATTAGTAATAACTATACAACCCATTAAAGCTGCTTCACGAGGCAAACGATCTTTACCTGGATGATGACCAAAATCTACATACACCTTTGAAATTTTCATTAATTTAATGATATTAGCAGTAGCCATATTAACAATAGGTATCCATATTCCATTAATCTCGTTTACAAAGTAATTTTTTATATTTTCAAATCCTTTTGCTGGATTATATAGTATAAAATTTTGTCTAGATTGAACATTAGAAGTATTATAATAAGATTCATTAATATAATCAGATAAAAAAAAACTGTTTATGTTTTTATTTTGTAAATGTATTTTCGCATAATGAGATTGAACAAGATGAATAGTATTTTTATTATATATTTTTGATAATATTCTGTCTGGCACAGTCTTTTTTAATTTCAAAAACAAGCATATTTTTGTTAAAAATGTTATGTTCTTAAAATATACTTGCTCGATATTTTTCATGGATACATAATGGTTATCTACGCTCAACCACCAAATAACTATTTTAATTTTATGATAGTTAATTAGTTCTCGAGTCATTACCTCAGGAACAATAAGAATATTATCGATATTGTCTTCAATGTCAGACACTTTAACATTATATCTTTTATATTCATTGGGAATATCATTTAAAGTAGCATTTGCAATATCTTTATAATGAATAAAAGAGTTTAATCCAAGATTATTTAAATTATGTGATAACTGATGTAATAATTCTGGACCCCCACTAGCATAACGCCCTGGTGCAATTATATATATTTTAGAATTTTTTGAAACTTGAATTTGATTATTTATCATATTCTTGTTTTGATTTTTTTAAAGCTGAGGCAATTACTTGATGCATATCGTAATATTTGTATTCTGCTAGTCTACCACCAAATATAATATTGGGGAGTGTTTTTGCTTTTTTAGTATAATTCTGAAATATTGCATTATTTTTTTCGTCGTTAATTGGATAGTAAGGCTCTTCGCCCTTGCGCCATTCCAAAGGATATTCTTTAGTTATAATTGTTGATTTTTGTCTTCCAAATTCAAAATGTTTATGTTCTAAAATTCTAGTATAAGGAATTTCTAAATTAGTATAATTAATTACACTTGTTCCTTGGAAATCATTTAAAGTAAGACTCTCATGTTGGAATTGTAAAGATCGATACTCTAATGCACCGTATTCATAATCAAAATATTCATCAATTGGTCCAGTATAAACTATTTTATTAGTAATACTATTAAAGTAATTTTTATCTTCAAAGTAATTAGTATTTAACTTTACTTCTACTCCACTGAGTAGATTCTTAATCATAATAGTATATCCACCTTTCGGAATTCCCTGAAACAAATCATCAAAATAAAAATCGTTAAGCTCCTTACGGATAGGGATTCGTTTAATTATCGATGATGGGAGATTTTTTGGATCTCTGCCCCATTGCTTGGTTGTATATCCCTTAATAAATATTTCATATAAGTGAACACCAATTTGAGACACTATCCAATCTTCTAGATTTTGAGTGTTATATGTTTTTTGACGTATTGACTGTAGTTTAATTTCTGCCTCTTCGGGTGAATTGACATTATAGACTTGAGATAGAGTAAGCAAATTAATTGGAAAAGAATATAGACGGCTATTATTTTTTACAAAAACTTTGTGGCGATAATTATTGAAATCCACGAACCGATTTACATATTTCCAAATAGCTTCATCATTTGTATGGAATATATGAGCACCATATTTATGAACATTTATATCATCGATTTTTTCAGTATACACATTCCCTCCTATTGTACTTCTTTTATCTAATACAAGACATCTATAACCTTTGTCAGTCATCTCTCTAGCAAAGACAGAACCAAAAAGACCAGATCCAACAATTAAATAATCATACATGTAAAAAATAATTGCTTATTTCCGATAGTTAATATTATACGCGACTTCATAGATAATTGAAGTTAAATTTATTGACAAATTCTTTATATTAATACAATTGTCAACCCTAAGAAATAAACTAGTTACTAATTCATTCGAAAATCATTGGAGTATAAATTTCCGGATCACATTAGCAGCCGTTTCTCTTATCCTTTCCCAATTATATACCTGCGAAACTGTGTCTTTTGCAGATTCTACCATTTTATAAGCCTTATCCCTGTCACTGATTAATAGGTTTATCTTTTCAGCAAAATCCTGCTCATCATCAGCAATGAACAAATGGTCATTATTTTTTAGGGAAAGCCCCTCTGCACCAATAGAAGTACTCACAATAGGTTTACCCATAGCAGCAGCCTCTAGTATTTTTAATCGGGTACCACTCCCAGAACGTAGCGGAACTACCACGATCCATGCCTTATTATACACTGGCCTAATATCCTCAGGAGAAGAGATTATTTCAACTCGCTTGTTGCTATTGTATTTTGCAAACACAGTTGATGCACTTGAACCTGCAATGATAAAAGTACAAGTTGGATGAAGCTTTAAAACTTCAGGAAAAATATTTTCCATAAAATAAAATACTGCATCCCTATTGGGTCCATAGCCCATGGTACCTGTAAAAAGTAAAGAAGGTTCAGCTGTAAGTTGCTCCTGGGGGATAAAATAATCCAAGTCTACCCCGTTGTGCATTACTTCAACACTGGCATTGGGTAAGTTTAGCAATATTTCCTGTTTATCTTTTTCGGAACAGGTTATAACCAAGTCGCAATTGGAAAAACCTTTCAATTCAGCCCTCTTCATAACTGCCGCCTGGCAAGCAAACCATTTTTTTTCAAGTTTATCTTTAGCCAGACTTTTCATCCTTTCTAATACACGGTATTCAATATTATGGGCATTACAAACTATTTTAAGCAAAGGATGGGTTTTGTGCAGGTTCAAAAAGAATGGAAATAAAATACTAAAATCTAACCAAATCAATTTTGATTCTGCTATAGAACTATTGATCTCCTGCTTCAAATCATTGTACTGAGCAATCCTTTCCAGTGACCTTGCAGGTATTTTATATCCCAAACGGTACAAAAGCATAGCATAGCTGGTAACCAGTTGACGCAGTAAAAAGAAGAATGCCTTTTTTAGCAAATGCTTACCCCGATATGGATTGGAAGCATAATAAGCTGCTGTAGCGATAATCTCTTCGTTCTTGAAACTCCATGGTGCGAAAAGTATTCTTAGATTATTAAGTAGAATACTAGATTTGCG
>CANFIN010000116.1 GCA_947447155.1 Bacteroidota bacterium
CGTGCCGCTTGTAAAATACCAAAAGCTAAATTATTAATCATTTGCGGAGATGCACTTCCGTTAGCGCGAAGAAATAATCCGTCTCCCATACCATCTAACAACAAACCTCCCGCATCTATTGAAGCATACAATTGATAATCTTCATTATTATTAATTGAATAATCTCTGTCAATAACAACTGGAAGATTGATATTATTTTGGGCTAATTCTATTATCGCCCTTCTGATCGAAGGCATTCCATGTTTATTAGTTGAAAAAATCATTAAAACCGAATTGCTTGGAATCTTAGCAAATATTACTTCATTTAATTTATTTGCATCGCAACGAATAAAATTTATTTGAGAATGAAAACTGATTTGCTCATTTAAAATACTTGCTTCAATTAAAGGAAATCTTCTTTCGTGCGATTTTAAATTTACCCATTGCTCGTAATTATAAATTACACCTAGAGTTCCTGGAAGTTCGAATTCAATTTTATTATTACCTGCAAAAATATAGTCGCAGGCTAAATCAGAAATATTCCATTTATCAAGATTTATCTGATAACTATAGCCAACTGCAAAGAGTGAGGCCGCAGTAATATTAATGTGTTGTGTATAATCTGCAATTACTATTGGCACATTATTGCCCCCAATGTTTTGTAAGTTTTTTGTTCCCTTTCGTTGATATTCAAAAGGCGAATAAGGCAACCCGCTTACTTTAGGCAATTCGTCCCCGATAGCTTCGCTAATTGTTAAAGAATTATGAAGAGGCTTTAAAACCACATGGCCTTCACGACTTAAATAACGATTAACAAGTGCCTTTGCAACTGGAATTTCAAATTCCGGATCTTCTGTCAAGGATACACGAATCGTATCGCCTATACCATCTTCAAGTAATGTTCCTATTCCTTCGGCCGATTTAATTCTTCCATCTTCACCTTCACCTGCTTCGGTAACTCCTAAGTGTAAAGGATAGTTCATTCCTTC
This sequence comes from Bacteroidota bacterium, assembly GCA_947447155.1. Lineage (GTDB taxonomy): Bacteria > Bacteroidota > Bacteroidia > AKYH767-A > OLB10 > CAINEC01. Next base: position 969 of record CANFIN010000116.1, read on the forward strand.
TTGATTCATTCTGGTAATCAACAAACGATAAGCTTGAACCATTACCTGCGGGTTACTAGATTTCATACTGAGGACAATATTGAAAAAGCTTTCTCCTTCACAAATTCTCAAAAATTCTAATGCCGACTCCACCATTCCATGTGCGGTATCGCCATAACGACTCATTATACGATCACTCAGAGATCCGTGATTAGTACCAATACGCATGGCAGTACCATGCTCTTTGCAAATTTTAACTAATGGAATAAATCGTTCGCGAATTCGATCTAATTCTGCATTGTAATCAGCATCAGAAAAATCAATCTGTTCAAACTTCTTTTTATCTGCAAAGTTGCCTGGATTAATACGCACCTTTTCTACAATTCGGGCTGCCACTTCAGCAGCATTTGGAGTAAAATGAATATCAGCTACTAACGGCGTTGAATATCCTCTTTTTCTAAGCTCGGCTTTAATATTTGCTAAATTTTTGGCTTCTTTAATACTTGGAGCTGTAATTCGCACTAATTCACATCCTGCTTCTATCATTCGTATCGACTGCTCAACCGTTGCTATAGTGTCCATTGTATCAGTAGTAGTCATACTTTGAACGCGTATAGGGTGATTATTCCCAAGAAGTAAATCGCCAATTTTTACTTCTCGTGTTAAAAGTCGCTGATAGTTTGTTAAGCTATTGCAGTATAAACCTTCGAGGTTGTTTTTCATTCGTACAAAGTTAATAGAGTAATAATTGTAAATTTAAACAAATAAATTCGTTGATTGGTTTTGCGGAAAAATAAAAAGTCCACCGCGGTGGACTTTCCTATAATTATGATTGTTTAAATTCTTTTTGTGTTACAAAATAGTCATTAAGAGGGTCGAGAACAAAATCAATCCACCCATTTCCGCTTCTATCTGCAATATCCTGAGTAGGAAAATCTGAATGTATAATTACTAGATCCGTTCCGGCAGAATGTGTTTTAAATTTGATATTAACTTGTGATGCCTTTGTATTGTTATCCCATTCAACAGGCTTCCAACTAAATCCTAATTCTTGCTCTGGCTGAAATGCAGTTACTTCGCCTTGCACATCACCATCAAACCATTCAAAATTTCCACCTACATTATTTTCAACTATGCTAATACCTCCACCCCAGGCTGCAATGATTCCTGAATCTGTAAGCGCTTCGAAAACTTCCTTTGGAGAAGCGTAAACAACATACGTTGTTTTAAATGTAAAACTATCCGCCATGATTATTAAAATTTATTTAATGAAAGATATTTGACTTGTATATTGTTGATTATCGAAGCTACACTTTAATAAGTAAATTCCATTCAAATTAGCTCCATTAATTGTAAACTGATGCTGACCATTATCAAGTTTTTGATCAATAACATTTTCTATCAACCTGCCTGTTACATCAAGTAAATCGATTTTTACATTTTGATTCTTTGGCAAATCAAATTTAATTGTTGCTATCTCGCTTGCAGGATTCGGGAATATACTGAAAGAATAAGCACTTTCTAAATCATCATTTATTCCTGTATAGTTACCTGAAATATTTATATCGTCAATATAAATATTATTTCCAAGGTAGTTCACAAATTCAAAACGCGCTCTTACACTTGGCTTATTAGTAAATGTACTTGAGGAAAGACTTATTACTTCTGTTCTCCACTGTGATGCATTAGGAACAAATGGACTTGTCTGTGCATTAGCTGTTGCTAGTGTAGAACCTTTTTTCAAATAACGTTGTGACCATACATCGCCGCAATTAGTACTAAAGTAAACATGTAATTCAGATGTGTCAGACATACTTCGCGAAGCAAAAGCAACTTTAAAACTAAATTGCACCTGATTGTAATTCGTGAAATTATAAATAGGAGATAATATCTCATCGATACTTCCTGATGAATTACCGGTCATGTTATCTACACGAGCAGATTTTGTTCCTGTTGCAGCTGCAAGCGATGTTATTGCCCAAGTATTATTGTTATTTTGATTAATCACTTCCCAATCGCTTCCAGAAAAAGTTAATGTTTCAAATCCTTCTGCAAATGGAATTAATGCTGTACCCGGACTTGGCAATACATTTACATGCGCAATACGCAAAAGGGAATCGGCGCCTAAGCTATTTGTAACAACCAACTTCACATCATAAACTCCTGGTGTATTATAAAATATAGCTGGCGATGATGATGTATCTGTTGCTGGAGTTCCTCCAGGGAAATACCATGTACGACCGGTCACATCTCCATTCCATGATTTATCATTAAACGTTATTGTATTTCCGGCACAGATATAATTTTTTTCTATAGCAAAGTCTGCTATTGGTGCACATGGTGCAACTACGTGTCCGGTTTCTGTTCCTGTTGCTAATAGATTAGCCACGGTACTTAAATTGTCTCGTCCACCTGGCGAAGATTGCAAAGCTACATGCATTGCATCTTTTTGTCCTTCGGTAAACATTTTATGGCAACTTGCATAGTCCATATAATTTTGAACATTATCAATTTGACCGCATGTGTTTTGTGAAGTATTACACGTAAAATTTCCTACTCCGATTGTATTAGGCGTATCTCCAATACCGTCATCAGTTCCGCAATTACTTGCTAAGCCTGGATTATTTGTTGAACCCCATGTATGAGGTAAATTAAGCCAGTGACCAACTTCATGTGACAATGAACGCTCTGTATAATTAGAATTATTTGCAGTACCAAAACTGCCAGTGTAATCATGACGCATTACTATACCATCAATGTTAGAATTGATACCAGGATAATAAGCATACCCTGCTGCGCCGCTTGCAATATTTTTTACTACCCAGATATTTAAATATTTATCGCACGGCCAATCTATAAGTGCTTTCACATTATCACTTGCAGCATTGGTTAAATCCGTGTATGTTCTGGTAATTCCATCTGTACAATTTCCATCAGGATCGATATTCGCCAATTCAAATCCTATTTCACAGTTAGCAAAAATTGATTGGAAAAGAGGAACTACATCACCAGTATCAGGATTTAATTTTTGAAACGACAAGTTTAAACTATTAACCGCATCTTGAATTTGAGCTTTGCTGATATTCTCTGGCCCGTATGTATGCATTACATGAAATACAACTGGAATTTTATATTGAACAAAACCTGTTGGAGACATTACTTGAGTTCCTGGAAATTTTCTAGCTCCTGTTAATGGAATGCCTGATCTTCTTAATGCTGCATCAGGATCAGCCTTCACCGCTTCTTTCCACATTTCTTCGGTAGCGCACGACCGATAGACTGTATTTTGAGCATTTGCTACAACAGCAGTAAACAGAATAGCAAATAAAGGCAGTAATACTTTTCTCATAGTTTTATGTATCTAAATAAATCCCCCGCAGTAAATAACCACGAGGGATTCTAAGCGTTTATCGTTTTAATTATTTAATTATTGCTTTTTTCGTTATCGAATTATTTCCGAATGTCAAGCGCACAAGGTAAACGCCACTTGCCAAATCATTATTCATTGTATATTGATGATCTCCTTCTGAAAGAAAATCAGCAAAAGAAGAAATTATGCGGCCCTCGATATCTAAAACATCAATTTTTACAACACCTGCTGCTGCCATTGAAAAATCAACATAAGTAATTCCTTTAGATGGATTAGGATGAATATTCATATCTGCTGAAGCAGCATTAATTTCATTCACTCCAGAAACAGTACCATTTAAGTTAATATTATCAACGTAAATATTATTTGACGACTCATGCGTAAACTCAAAACGGAAACGCACATTCGATTTATTATTGATCGTATTACCAAAACTTACAGTTTCAGTTCTCCATTGTGAAGCATTAGGAATAAAATTACCAGTAATAAATCCTGCAGTTGTTTGCAATGGAATTCCTTGGCGCGTATAACGAACTGTCCATGTTTGACCACAATTGAAAGAATAGGCAACTGCTAATTTATCTGCAGTTGTATCACGTAAACCACAAGCTAAATCGAAAGTCATAGAAGCACCTGTAACACCTGTTAAATTAAAAGCAGGAGTAATAAATTCATCGGGCCCTTTTTCGTTCGACTGGTAGCCTGTTGATGTATTTAGATAATTATAAATATAAAGTGATTTTGATCCTTGAGAAGCAGCTACAGAAGTAGTAGCCCATGTATTACCTCCATTTGCATTGTATGCATAATAGTCGTTAAATGGCCATGTACCATTTTCAAATCCTTCACTAAATGGAACTACGTTAGTCACGTTAGAAGCATTAACAATTACTTTTGCTGCAATAGTTTTCGAATTGCTTCCTGTAGCATTATTAACTGTTAAAGTAACATCATAAACTCCCGCTGCTGCGTACATCACCATTGGGTTTGCAGATGTATCTGTTGCTGGCGAACCACCATTGAATGTCCATGTTCGTGAAGTAACTTCTCCTCCCCACGATCCATCATTAAATTGTACGCTTCCTCCTTCACAAATCATAATTGGTTTTGGAATAAAATCGGCCACTGGTGCACATAACGATGCTGGAGTACCGTTAGTTCCAGTAGCAATTAAATTAGCCGTAGACCATAAATTATTTCTTCCGCTTACTGATGAATTAAGAGTAGCTTGCATTCTAGCTGATTGTCCTGCAGAAAACATATTTTGACATGGACCATTCGTATAATCCATATAGTTCGTAAACATATCACCGTTAGGAGCATTACCCGTACAATTGGAAATACTAGGCCA
>CANFIN010000117.1 GCA_947447155.1 Bacteroidota bacterium
TAGGCCTATTCGCTCATGATATGTCAAATCTGCCATTGTGCAGAATAGGACATTGAATCAGATTTGCCATATGAAATTAAAAAAAGAGGAGGTAAGCTTAAAGGTAGGGTCTAAAATTCGTGAACTAAGACTTAGCAAAGGACTAACCATCGAAAGGGTAGCTTTTGATTCATCAATGGAGTATACCCAGCTAAGTCGAATAGAACTTGGTAAAATTAACACTAGCATTTATCAGGTGTATAAAATTTCAGAATCTCTTTCAGTACCTGTACCTGAAATTTTTAACGAATTAAATATAAAAACAAACGGATCTAAATTCTAAAAAACTATAAAAACATCTTGTTATAAAATATAATTTATAGCACATTCTAAATCAGAATTGTGAAATAAATTAAATAAAATAAGAAATGCCTAATAATTAATAAATAAAATAACCATGAAATACATTTTAATTGTTTTAATATCATCTGTTGCATTATTTTCTTGTAGTAAAAGTGATAACTCAACAAGTTCAAATACTGCATCATTAAACAGTACAGAAAAAAACCTTGTTGGTAAGTGGTACTTAGTTAGCAAGAGCGATACTGATATTGTTAACGGTAAAAAAGTTAAAAAAGCTATTTATAACTCATTTCAAGGAGTACCCTATATTGATTTATTAACAACTCGGTTGGGAGTAGCATTGTCGACAAGTAATAGTAGTTCAAAAAATATCACAGATTCAGGATGTAATTTTGGGAATACTAACATGGGGCAAATAGTAACTGGTACTACTGAAGGATACTGGTTTTTTGATTTAACTGGCAATTGGTTTGTATATGGGGAAAGGAACCTGAAATTAGTATCACTTTCATCAAATAATTTAGTTATCCAGTATTTAAGTCCGGTTGGTAGTACAAATGTATGGACTATTACATGGGCATTCAGAAAGTAGTTGATATAAAACAGTAAAACAAACAATGGCTTTTTCAAATTCTTCACTTTTATGTTTCAGATATAAGATTAATATAACCAAGATTTAGTTCAACGTTATGAATAAATTATTTTATAAAAATAAAATGCATTTTAAAAAAAGATATTTTCACCCAGATAAACATTTAAGTTTCTTGAATGAATACTTTTTTTTAATTCCTACCTTAAAATCAAATAATTCTATTTGATAATAATGAATACAATAATTTAATTCAACATTCGTTTCCCCACTATGCAAAATCACATACTGAAATACTTCTGCGAAATGAACGTAGATATGCTTGAGCTAATGCTTGATGATTCCAAAACATACCAGAATGTGTCTAAAGACCTCTTTTTAAAAAATTTAGACAAACTCTTTACGCGGTTCAAAGAAAGAAAAGACACCTCCCTTGTGCCATTTCCAGGTATATGTTCAGCTGACATATGTAATAAGGGTTGCACAGGGTTTGGTTTTGTAGGCAACCATTCTAAATATCATACAGCTTTTATATTTGATGGTGATGAAACCCAGGTGAATGATATTTATATCTGCAACAGCTTTGAATCTGAAAGAAAAGACTTGTTGATGAATGATTTCATGGCTTTTGAATTTGCAGATGATGAAGCTGCTGATTTTAAGCCCACCATAGATTACCTCTTACAACTTAATAAATGTGAAAAAGCTTGTGATGAAGTTATCAAAGACCAACCGACTTATTTATACACTGATGATTATTTACAATGGGTAAATGAATACCGTCCATTATACCAATCATTACCAGATGTATTCACTGGACACAACTATAAAAATTTCGATCAATTTAATCGATTGTTTAATGTGATGAATAACCTTGTATTAATCTATGGCAAGGAATTTAAAGCTAAGAAAATGCTGGAGGTATATGAATTAATAGATCATAAATCAGAAGCTGAATTAATTCAATGGCTTCTTCATTATGAGCTTTTTTGCGAAAAATTGATGTCTGAAGTTTGTTGCAATATGTTTACAGGAATTGCAGATCGGGAAGGCTTTATTGAATTAACCCAATTGCCTTCTGTAAAGGTGGAAATAGCTGCAATCAATAATGCTGTAGTTGCAGCTAATCTATATCAGAAGCTTTATTGGCCGATGCTTAAAAAGCATGCTGCATTTCCTCTAGATGAAGATTTGAGTTGGAGTAGCTATGCAAATGAAAAAAGGTACTCTCTAAAATTTCATTTAGATTTTAAAGCAATTGAAATAGTTAAATAATCGGTATTAATGCTTCACTAAAACTGACCTTACTCTAAATAAACAGAAAATACAATTAAGATTGCTTTAACAATTAGCTCATACTTACTGATAGCTTCAATTCGTTTGTCAAAAACTCTATGATCCAGAAAATTTCCCTTCTTTTATTATTACTCTTTACCTTATCGGTAAAAGTGGATTCATTAATAATAATGAATAATCTACCAACGATTAAACAAGACAAGAATCAGTTTGTAACGACTAAGCAAGTAATTCGTCATTTAGCTGATTTAGAGGATGATGAAATATTGTTTATAGAATTCTGTCAATTTGGTTGTTTTCATCATATAGTTTCTAGAATGTCTGTCACTAAAGAAAGGGAACATTATAATCTAATACTCTTTAATACGCCTGTTTCAGAACCAGGAGGTATATGGACTTCAAGTTATCATGACAGTACTACCTATCATAATAGTTTTACTCTTTCAAAAATGCAGTTAGCCGATTTTCAAAAAGCATTACTTCCAGATAATAAATCAGAATCAACTAATCACAATGTAATAACGATTTTGTTTCAAGGGCAGGAATATTTGTCAGCTGACAGGGCATATATTTCAAGACTTAAAAATTTTCTTGAAATTCTTGAGGCAGAACAGTGTACTTGTGAAGATTCAAAATACTATCGAACTGAAGAGTATAAAGGTTATTTGTCGAGAGATTTGCTGGAATTTAGATCTAAAGATCAATCTACCTCTCCTTTTATTGAAGAACAGTTTGAGTAATTAAAATATAAGCCATTTAAACCGTCATGAAAGCAATTGGTATTTTATTTTCTATTGTATTATTAATGAGTTGTAGTAGAGAAATTACTGTAGAAAAAGCAGCCAGTGGTAGATCCCGATGTGGACAGTTCCTTAAATAACATTATTGCACTTTTATAAATATTCAATCACTATACTTTGAAATTTTTTTTATTTGTAGTATTAGCTTGCTTTTCAATAATCAATGGATTTAGCCAAAAAGCAGATTTTTATGTTACAAGAAGTCAAATAAAATCAGACTTCAAAAACTATTCAGCTGCTATTGATGATTTAGATATAGCCATCCAAATGAATCCTGCTAACTTTCATTCATACATGCTCAGAGGCATTGCAAATTCGGAATTAAAAGAATTTCAAAATGCCGTTATTGATTTTAACAAAGTAATTCGTTTGAAACCTAACTATTCATTGGTATACTTCTATAGGGGCAGGGCAAATTTGATGTTAGATAGATTCAAAGAGGCAGAAGCTGATTATAATGTTTACATTAAAAATAACCCCTACGTTGCTTATGCCTATTTTAGAAGAGGGAATGCAAGATCGAATCTTAAGAATTATAATCAAGCAATTAAGGATTTTGAAAAAACTTTGATACTAGATCCAGATATAGAAGAAGTTTGGTATGAAATGGCCTATGCAAAATCTCAAAACAATCAGTTTGCTGAGGCAGTTAAAGATTTTGACAAAGTGATTGAGTATTTTCCAAATGAATATTATGCCTATAAAAATCGAGCGTTATGTAAAAAAATGCTAAATGATTTTAAAGGTGCATTGAAAGATTACAACATAGCAATAGCAAATGATTCCTGCAATTCAAAAGGATATTATTTTAGAGCAGAAATTAAGGTTTCTCTTCATGACTACCATGGCGCAATAGACGATTATAGCAAAGCAATTGAACTCAATGCTAGTGATATAATATCCTATATCAAGCGCGGTCTTACCAAATCAACCTTAGATGACTTTTCAGGTGCGATAGAAGATTTTACCTCAGCGATTATGGTCGATCCCAAAAACTCAGAATCTTATGCACGCAGAGGATTTATAAAACACCTTCTTCAAGATAAAGAAGGCAGTTGCTCAGATTTTTCAAAAGCTGTGGAACTGGGGGAACCAAGTGGAATAGAAATGATTAATCAGTTTTGCAAATAATTACTCAAGAGAATGACTGATAAATTTAGAAAGTTTATTTATAAAATTGATACAGATACTTTATGAAAATTTTTTTAGTAATGCTTTTAGCCCTTTTGATAACAACAATTGGCTATGCACAAGATAGTACAGTATTAAAATCAGAAGCTCAGAAAATGTGTACCTGGAATGATACATCAAGAGATTGGGACTGTCCAGATGTTTTATACAAAGAAGTAACAATTGTATTAAAGAATGAGGTGTTCTACGTAAATGATGAACATAATTCAAAATACACATTGAATACCAAGGGTGATTTAACAAAGCATGATGAATACAATTTAATTATTTTCAAAAATGTAATTGACAAAGATGATCAAAGATGTGTTTTGTCTATGATTACGGATGTAAATGGTAATACGTCAATGTACATTGATTACAAAAATAAACAATTGAGATATTTTTTCAATATACCAAATTAGAAATTAAATTTTTTATGACATTACCAATGAAAACATACGAAGACTTTCTAATAAATGATGCTAATTGTAAAATAGCATTACTGGAATTGATTACCACTGAATCAGTATTAGGCTGGATTTCAAAATATAGTTATTTACATAAGCGCGTTACTATTCAACCTGAGGGATTACCGACCATTGCAAGAGCAAACTTAGGTGGAAATCATTTTATCAATATTACTAGATTCCATGAAGAGTATTCCAGATTGTTGGAAATAGCCAACTCCATTACTATGAACTAATTCTTACCATACAAACCTAATAGCATGAAATTATATTTACTAACTATTTTTTTACTACTCAGTATAACCGTTATTTCTCAAACACAAAATTCTACAGAAAGATATAGGATTACCCAGTTTAAGGAAAATGGTAAAAATGTTTCAAAGGAATATAAAGGCAAAGAGCAGTATTTAATGTTTTTTGAAAACGAGAAAAATGAGTTTTGCTTTGCGATAGGTTCGCAGATAACTAAAGAAAAATCATACGGTGTAATACATTTGAATGACTCTAAAAAGAACATTCAAACAAAAGATAACTGCACAGCAGAGATCATGAATTTTAGATGGAAATACCGCAACAACTATGATTCAGTTTGTGGTTATGCTGCCAACACATTTACCAAAATATTTACTGAGCCAGTTGTATCCTTTCATTGTATCATGGCTACCCAAGATTTGGTGGTATATGAATATTCTGGCTTTATGGAAAAACCTTCGGAATATTTTAATGAAACAGAATTAGCAAAAAGATAAAAATCAATCATTATGAATGAAATTTTCAATTGGTGCGTTGAACTTTTACAATGGGGTGCACAAAAATTAGGAACTTCCTATGTTGACATTAATGTTTGGATATTTTGCATAATTGAACCTATTGTATTTTTTGGTATGCTAATCATTCTGTTATTCCAAAGAAGAAAAATTAAACGATTAAAAATGATAGTGGATGCAAATAATAAACTAATAAATAAATTTAAATTTTAATTAATGTTCAACAAAATAATA
>CANFIN010000118.1 GCA_947447155.1 Bacteroidota bacterium
TAAGGTCTTTCTGTGTCTGGTTCTTTTTTACGTAGGATAAATAATCCACCAATTGTTACAATGTAAAACAACAGTGAAGCAAAGGTGCAATAGTCCAATAAATCGCCATACGTCCCAGATAAACATAAGATGCTTGCCCACACAGCCTGAATCCATAATGCGAATTGAGGAACATTGTTTTTATTTAACGTACCTGCCTTTTTGAAGAATAAACCTTCTTTCGCCATTGCGTAATAAACGCGAGCACCTGATAGTATTAATCCGTTATTACATCCGAAGGTAGAAACCATGATTAATCCTGCCATTAGAAACAAAGCGCCTTCTCCAAAGATTTGCGATGCAGCAGCTGTTCCTACACGGTCGTTGGTAGCAAACTGAATCCCTTGTTGCAATACGCCACTTGCTGTCGGGTCTCCATGAACAGGAAGTAATCCCAAATAAGCAATATTAGCAAGCATATAAATCACTGTTACGATAGCTGTACCGAACAATAGGCTCTTAGGAATATTATGATGAGGATCTTTAATTTCTCCAGCAATAAAGGTAACGTTGTTCCATGCATCACTCGAAAATAAAGAGCCAATAATTGCCGTACCAAGAGCCAGGATTAACCCCATACCTGAAATCGATTGTAAGTTCCAGCTACCATCAGTGTTTTTAATCCACTGTGAACTTTGCCACATATTAGAAAAGTTCTGTGCGAAATAATCTTTGTTTAATCCGATGTAAATTCCAGAAACGATGATGAATAATAAGGCTAATAACTTAGCTGATGTAAAAATCATTTGTATGGCCTTTCCTTCTTTTACGCCACGGCTATTCACCCACGTTAGAAATACAATCAATGCAATAGCAACAATGTTTGCCGATGAAATCTTAACAAAACCTAAATCGAACAATACATTCTGCACATTTATCCAAGGCATAAATACGCCAGAGAACTTGGCAAATCCAACAGCCACAGCAGCAATTACACCCGATTGAATTACTGTAAACACACTCCATCCATAAAGAAAGCCTGTTAGATTTCCCCATGCACGTTGAATGTAAACGAATTGTCCGCCAGCCTTAGGCATCATGCCAGCAAGCTCACCATAACTTAGTGCAGCCATTACCGTTATAACACCACTGATTAACCATAAGAGCAACAACCAACCGGTTCCACCTACATTACGACTCATATCAGCACTTACAATGAAGATCCCTGATCCAATCATTGATCCTGCAACCATCATTGTTGCATCTTTAAGTCCTAACGTTCGTGTGAGGCCTTCCTGTTTTGTTTGTTGTTCCATATTTTATTACTAACGGTTACGATTGACCGTATTTACTGTTTTTCTTTCCGTATGCGAAATAGATTACAATTCCTAATGCCATCCATACTATTAATCGAATCCATGTATCACCAGGTAAGAAATACATCAATCCTAAAGAAGATAAAATTCCTAAAATTGGTACAAGAGGGAATAAAGGTGTTTTAAAAGGACGATGTAGTTCAGGACGTTTGTAACGTAACACTAATATTCCACCACATACAATAACGAAAGCTAGTAATGTTCCAATTGAAACTAGTTCGCCTAATAAACCAATAGGGAATAATCCAGCAACTAACATTGCAACTGCTCCAGTAATAATAGTAGTTACATAAGGAGTTTTATATTTCTTGTGAACCTTACTAAATGAAGCTGGCAATAAACCATCCTTCGACATTGAATAGAAAATACGAGGTTGTCCCATAAGCATCACAAGAATAACAGAGCTTAATCCAGCAATAGCTCCTGTTTTAATCAAAGGGCGCAACCAATTTAATCCGTCACCTGCAGCGTTTACTGCAACTGCAATTGGCGCAGGTGTATTTAATTCTTTATAGCTTACAATACCTGTCATTACTAAACCAACCAGAATATAAATGATTGTACAAACTACTAACGACCCCAATATACCCCAAGGCATATCTTTCTGAGGATTTTTAGCTTCCTGAGCAGCGGTTGATACTGCATCGAATCCTACATAGGCGAAGAAGATAATACCTGCTGCTCGTACAATTCCGCTCCATCCAAACTCGCCAAATACTCCAGTGTTTTCAGGTATAAATGGTGTCCAGTTTTCAGCGTGAATGTATTTCCAACCAAATAGCACAAATAATAATATCACGATTACTTTAACAACAACAATAACATTATTAAAGTTGGCTGATTCCTTAATCCCAACAACCAATAACCAAGTCATTAAACCAATAATAAACATTGCTGGGACATTAATAAATGCGCCTGTTGCCTGGTATACATGCGTTGCGGTGTCGTAGGATATTGGTGCGCTACAGAAAGCTTCCGGTATGGTTATGCCAAAATCTTTTAGAAAGCTGCTAACATAACCTGACCATCCAACTGCAACTGTCGATGCTCCAAATAAATATTCAAGAATTAAATCCCAGCCAATAATCCAAGCAATGAATTCTCCGAGTGTTGCGTAAGCATAAGTGTAAGCACTTCCTGCAATAGGAATCATTGATGCAAATTCTGAGTAACATAATCCAGCAAAAGCGCAAGCAATTCCAGCAACAATAAATGAAATCACAACAGCTGGACCTGCATGTTGAGAAGCAGCAGCACCAGTTAATACGAAAATACCAGCACCGATAATGGCACCAATTCCAAGCATCACCAAATTGGTCTTGCCGAGTGTACGTTTTAAGGTGTGTTCTCCTTCTTGAGATGCTTCATTTAATAAAACATCAAGCGATTTTGTGACAAAAATATTTTTTGACATAGTCTGTTTGTTTAGTAAACAAACCTATCTAAAAAATATCATTTTGCAAACAAGTCAATGCGTACTTGTGTTTAGTTTATTAACATTAAAAACTAATAACCATTATTCAAAAAAAATCCCGAGTGATAAACTCGGGATAAATATTAATACCAGCCTGGAGAATTTCGTATGTAGCCGTGATTTTGTAAATAGATGACTAGAACAATCATTAATATCATTCCAATACCGAATAAGATCATCAATGATTTATATCGGTTAGCCGTAGAGGTTAGTTTGTGAAAACGATAAATATTGAAAACCACTTTTTCTGCTCTTATGAATGCTCCTTCACCTTTAACAATATAATCAAAAGCGCCATGCTTAATAGTGTTAACTGCTACTTCAATTTTATCCTGACCGCTAATCATTACAACTTCGGTTTCAGGCGAAAGATTTTTTAATTCTTGTAATGCCTCAACACCATCCATCGCATCTTTAATTTGAGAATTTAAATTGTAATCAAGAAAAACAATTTCTGCAGGACGAACTTTAGATGCAGCAATACACTCTTCTCCAGTACTAAAGCAATGAATTTCGAAAACTGACATATTTGCTTTTAAATGGTCTGCGAGTAATTCGCGCTGCATCTGAACATCATCAACGATGTATATTAAATTCTTATTTACCATTATATTATTCAAATTCTTTTAATGACAATTCTAATTCAGCAACAATAATATCTAATTGCGCTTTTAAGTTTTTTAATGCTTCAGGGATTCTATCTAATTCAACTTTATCTCCTGACATCCTTTCAATTTCTCTAAGTAACTCTTCTGTTCCTTTCGCTCCAAAATAACCAAGTTGTGGTTTCAATGCATGGGCAGTTTGTTTTACTGCATCCCAGTCTTTATTCATAGAATACATCTCAATTTGTTGTAAACTTAGAGGTGCACCGGTTGTAAACATTCTAATGTACTTTGCCATTTTATCATTGGCATTTCCAGTTAAACTTCTTAAATAGGATAAATCAGTTAATTTATTTGACTCGCTCATAACATATTTTTCTGCCGCAAAGGTATAATTAAAAATAAGCAGCCTAGAAATTAAAAAGATTTTTTATTGGCAACAGCTGTCTTGTTAAATACATCTTTACGAAGTAATGCCCTGTCATCCATCATTGCTAATTCTTCATCGTTTAAGTTAAGCTTACCCATGATAACAAGCTCAGAAAAATTATCCGCATCGATACTAGAAGTTTTTGCTACATCTTCAAATTTTGCAAACAAATTATCTAATTGAGCTAGTTTGTTTTTTTGATCAAGAGTTAATTCAGACATAGAATATGTTTTAAATTTTACAATCGTAAATTTATTAGATATCAAGCAAAAAAAAATCAAAAGTCAATTTGTTTATCAACAATAAAAACCATTTTATTTCGTATTATCAACACATTAAAAACTAAAATTAAATGTATACACTTATACAGTCAAACCCACTGTGTTTCAATGTACTTACTATTATTCTTAAAAAGATTTAAAATTCATTAAAGAAAAGACTTGACAAGGGGATATTAATGCGTAAATTGCATCCTCGAAAAAATCATAGCTTTTTCTTTTAGTAATTCACTAAAGTGTTAATAACAAAATAGATATGCGTCAACTCAAAATAACAAAATCAATCACCAACCGCGAAAGTGCTTCTTTCGAGAAGTATTTGCAGGAAATTGGTAAGGAAGAATTAATCACAGCTCAGGAAGAAGTAGTGTTAGCCCGTCTTATTCGTCAGGGTGATCAGCGAGCTCTAGAAAAATTAGTGCGAGCGAACCTTCGCTTCGTTGTATCAGTAGCAAAACAATATCAAACTCAAGGACTTAGTCTACCGGATTTGATTAATGAAGGAAATTTAGGGTTAATTAAAGCTGCTAAAAAGTTTGATGAAACCCGTGGTTTTAAGTTTATTTCATACGCTGTATGGTGGATTCGTCAATCAATTATGCAAGCTTTAGCTGAACAAGCTCGTATCGTTCGTCTTCCGTTAAATCAGTTAGGTGCTGCCAATAAGGTAAAAAAGGCATTTTCTGAATTAGAGCAGAAGTTTGAAAGAGAGCCTAGTGCTGAAGAGCTTAGCGCTGTATTAGATCTTCCAATGGACAAAGTAACCAACACCATGAAAATGCCAGGTAAGCACGTTTCAATGGATGCTCCTTTGGTTTCTGGAGAAGACAGTACTTTATTAGATGTATTGGAAAATGGCGATAGCCTTGGTGCTGATTCAGGATTATTAAATGAATCATTACAAAAGGAAATCAACCGTTCATTAGCTACACTTTCTGAACGTGAACAGGATGTAATTAAAATGTTTTACGGAATCGGAATTCAACACGGATTATCATTAGAAGAGATCGGAGAAAAATTCGATTTAACTTCTGAGCGTGTTCGTCAGATTAAGGAAAAAGCAATTAAAACGTTACGTCAGAATTCCCGTAACAAATTATTAAAAGCTTATTTAGGATAATTTCTTTCAATAAACAGAATTTTAAAAGGATGCTTCAACAAGCATCCTTTTTTGTTATCAAAAAGTTTCAATCAAAAAAATTTAGGATAAAAAACTAAAATGACTTTTGTTTTGTTCATAACAAAACCACGAATGTTAAAAAGTAGGAACAGTAACAATTGTTAAAATCGTTTGCTATTACTTGCTTTGTACAACTACTCCAATAAAATTTATTCAATTTAATTTAAAATTATATGGCAACAGATTTTACCCATGATGAAATCTTATTAAAAGAAAACAAAGATCGCTTTGTATTATTCCCAATTAAGTATGATAAAATTTGGGCAATGTATAAGCAAGCAGAAAATAGTTTCTGGACAGCAGAGGA
>CANFIN010000119.1 GCA_947447155.1 Bacteroidota bacterium
AATTTGTAGATGCAGCATTCGCTACAGCTGCTGTCCATGAAACTGGAGTAGTTGATTGTATTAGTTTATAGTAATGCTGATTTACGGGGTTGTATAATAAATCACCTAAAACATAAATGATTGTTCTGTATCCCGTCACAAAGTTAGAGGTACGATTACATAACACGACTGTTTGAAGTGCTGCTTGATATTGAGCTACTGTTGCAATACCGTGTAATGTTAATACACCTGTATTTTGATTCCAGGTGCTTGTAATACCGAACATTGGCGTAAATGATAATGAATCTTGAGCGGGAGTATATCCAGAGTAGAAGAAAATAGAAGCACCATCTATCGTTACATTAGGTGCTGCATTTGTAATTGTTACTGAAGAGGCAATAGGTTGGCAACCACTTGAAGGACAAACAACATCACTTGAAACAACACTCAATTGTGGGCCTTGTGCAAGTAAGGTAGTAAGTGTAAAAAGAATAAAGAAAGCATTTAGTATTAGCGCTTTTTTCATAAGCTGTTAAATTAATAAAGTCGATGGCTATAGCTGAGACAGTTAAAACAAATCGCCCGACTTTTTAGTGTAAGTAATTAGGTTTTGGGAGTATAAAAGTCGGAAAAAAATCCATACTAATCAAGTATTATTACTGAACAGTATAAATCATCTTGTGATTGGGTAAAATGATTACTTATATAGTAAGATAGTCGTTAAAACAATTCGGTTTTGTACCTTTGCGCAAATAATAAAATACAAAATGAGTACTACTTCAACAACAAACGATTTTGGCATTCAGGAAATGCTACAACAATTGGGTATCAAAAACGTAAATAATGGTGCGTGTACTGGAACTCAGTGGTTTAATACTACAGGTGAAATAATCGAGTCCTATTCATCTTCGGACGGGGCCTTGATTGGTAAAGTAAATCAGGCTACCGCTGATGACTATGAAACTGTCATTGCAACGGCTCAAGCGGCATTCGAAAAATGGAGAATGGTACCTGCGCCTAAGCGCGGTGAAGTGGTTCGTCAAATCGGCGATCGTCTTCGTCAGTATAAAGAGCCATTAGGCAAATTGGTTTCTTACGAGATGGGTAAAATCTATCAGGAAGGTTTAGGAGAGGTGCAAGAGATGATCGATATCTGTGATTTCGCAGTGGGTTTGTCTCGTCAATTATACGGTTTAACAATGCATAGCGAGCGCCCTCGTCATCGTATGTATGAGCAATATCACCCACTAGGAATTGTAGGAGTTATTTCTGCATTTAATTTCCCGGTGGCTGTGTGGAGCTGGAATGCAATGTTAGCTATGGTTTGTGGTGATACAGTTGTTTGGAAGCCAAGTTCTAAAACGATGTTATGTGCTATTGCTGTTCATAATATCATTGCAGATGTTTTAAAAGAAAATGAAGTTCCGGAAGGGGTATTAAACCTTGTTGCTGGAGGATCTAAATATGTTGGCGATAATTTCTTAGCTGACAAACGTGTTCCATTAATCTCTGCAACAGGAAGTACGCGTGTAGGTAAGCGTGTAGGTAAAATTGTTGGAGAGCGTTTAGGTCGTTCGTTATTAGAGTTAGGGGGTAACAATGCGATTATCCTTTCTGAAAAAGCAGATTTGAAAATGGCAATGACAGCGGTGTTGTTCGGTTCAGTAGGAACTGCCGGACAACGTTGTACTTCAACTCGTCGTTTGATTATTCATGAATCAATTTATGATTCGTTCAAAGCACAATTAGTAAATGCTTATAAGCAAATTCGTATAGGCCACCCGTTAGATGCTAAAACATTAGTTGGTCCGCTTATCGATAAAGGTGCAGTAACAGATTTTTTGAATGCAATTGAAACTGCAAAGAAAGAAGGTGGTAATGTAATTACAGGAGGAGAAGTACTTTCTGGTGCTGGATATGAAAGCGGTTGTTATGTTGTGCCTTGCGTTATTGAAGCAGAAAATCATTATCATATTGTACAGGAAGAAACGTTTGCTCCGATTCTTTACATCATGAAGTATTCAACGATTGAAGAAGCGATTGCATTAAACAATAATGTACCTCAAGGATTATCATCTTCTGTATTCACTCGTGATATGTTAGAAGCAGAAGCATTTCTATCACATGAAGGTTCTGATTGCGGAATTGCGAATGTAAATATCGGTACTTCAGGTGCTGAAATTGGTGGTGCTTTCGGAGGAGAAAAAGAAACAGGTGGTGGACGTGAGTCGGGTTCTGATTCATGGAAAATTTATATGCGTCGCCAGACAAACACCATCAACTATTCAACTGCGTTACCATTAGCACAAGGAATTAAGTTTGATATTTAATAACATTTAAATTTTTGAAAGGCTCATCTTCGGATGGGCCTTTTTTAGTTGTGGATGTTTTGTTAGAAGCTCATTAAAACGACTTCAAAAATTTTCATAATTTGATTAACTTCGTGCAAACAAACTATTCTTATTAAATCCATTTCTATCCGATGTTGAAAATCGATATTCATACGCATATTATTCCGGAGCATCTTCCCAATTTCAAAGAAAAATATGGCTATGGAGGATTCATCAATTTAGATCATCATAAGCCATGTTGCGCAAGAATGATGATGGATGATAAATTTTTTCGCGAGATACAAGATAACTGCTGGGACCCAGAGAAAAGAATTCAGGAGTGTAATCATCATCATATTGATGTGCAGGTGTTGAGTACGATTCCAGTGATGTTTAGTTATTGGGCTAAGCCAATGGATGTACTCGATTTAAGTATGTTCCTCAATGATCATTTAGCGGATATCGTTCACCGTTATCCAAAGCGCTTTGTAGGATTAGGAACAGTGCCTCTTCAACATCCAGAGCTTGCGATTAAAGAATTAGAACGTTGCATGAAAATCGGTTTGAAAGGAGTGCAGATTGGTTCGCATGTGAATGAATGGAATTTAAATGCACCAGAATTATTTCCGTTTTTTCAGGCAGCACAAGAAATGAATGCCGCTATTTTCGTTCATCCATGGGATATGATGGCCAAAGAAAAAATGACGGAGTATTGGTTGCCTTGGCTCGTAGGAATGCCAGCTGAATCTTCACTCGCTATCTGCTCTATGATTTTTGGAGGTGTGTTCGAACGCTTACCAAATTTAAAAGTAGCTTTCGCACATGGTGGAGGATCATTCCCTGCAACCATCGGTCGTATTGAACATGGTTTTAATGTACGTCCCGATTTAGTGGCGGTGCATAATGAAGTAAATCCGAGAGAGTACCTTAACAGAATTTACCTCGATACACTTGTACATGATCCATTAAAACTCGATTACCTTTTAAATTTAATGGGACCAAATCAATTAGCATTAGGAACAGATTATCCTTTCCCGTTAGGTGAGCTAGAGCCAGGAAAATTAATTGATTCGATGCCGTATGATGATAACATTAAAGAGCGACTCCTGAATGGAACCGCTCTCGAATGGTTAAGTATGAAGAAGGAATTCTTTTTATAAAATTACTATAAGTTAAAAGCTCTCGTTAAATTAAATCCTAAACGAACTCCTGCATTCGTCCATTTAGTTGTTGTGAAAGGTAAGTATTGATTTTCGGTTATCCCTGTTGAATTTGTAAAGTGCATTTGAAATACGTGACCACCTGTTTCAATTTCAAATCCGATTCCCAGTGAGTTATAATATTGGTCGCGGCTATATTTGTTAAAGCATAATCCATATTCACCAGTTACTGCAAAATGATTTGTAACCTTGTAACGAAAGGCTGTTGTTGCTCCATAAACATCATTCAAATCAGTAATCTTTTCTGCTAAATTATAATGAATGAAAAAGGGTGCAATTTGTAAAGAGAATTTATCGCTGAACTTACGTGCAAAAATAATTTCATGTGCAAATGAATAACGACTCCAAGGGCTGTATTCATACTTATCAAATCCATTAGTTGCTTTATTAGGATCTTTTAAATTGATGTAATAGGCGCTCGAAAATAATGTAATGCTTAAGGGTGTGTATCCATCTTTCGTCTGTCGAAGCAAGCGATATTTTACAAATCCATCGACCATTTTTTGATACGATGATCGTCCAATACCAACCATCAATCTTCCGTCAAAACTATAATCAAGTCCTAAGCGAATATTAGCACCACCATCTAATCCCCACGCTTCTCTCGGGCCACCATTGATTGCGCCAAAGCGATGCGAGATGCGTAGTTCCATCGTACGTTTATTACAAACTTCTACGGTGTGGAAATTTATCAAACGGGAATTGTAAAACGTTTTTGTAAACTTCGAAGAGTCACTATTATCAGTCTTCCATTTATTATCCTGCGCATTTGAGGTAAGAGAAACAAATGAAATAAAGAGTGCGATAAGTGTTATGTTTTTTTTCATGCAATTAATTTTCAAGCATTCCTTGGTTAATCCAGTTTTCAATCACTTTAATCTGACAATCGGTTAGTTTACCACCACCTTTAGGCATTGCATCAGCACCTGCAGAATGTTTAATATCAGCTAAAAAATTGTAATTGTTAACACATTGTACAACCTGAGCATAAGTAGTAAGTGGCGGAACACTTCCTGATCCATGACAACCACTACCTTGTGATCCTGAAGTGCCACATGACCCATCAATAATCCACTTAACATTTTTATTAAATGAAAGCGTATCAGTGCTGCTTGTGTCGTTACATGCAATATCATTGCTATAGGGATGTAATTCTTCTACATTATCATAATAACAACCACTAATAGCAGCTCCAATTACAAGTAAGAATAAGATATTTTTTTTCATCATTAATTATTTTTTGCTCCTTGTTCAATCCAAATATAAAGCGTTTTAATATCCGTGCTTGATACTTCGCTATATCCCGAAGGAGGCATCTTTGGTCCACTGCGCCCTGTTATTAAACGGTATAATTTACTGCCATGTGCATTGCCTGCATTTACACCTCCAAAGGAGATTACACCTTCATATGTTTCTAAAGAGCCTTTGTTATGACCGCCTCCACCATGACAACCTTCGAAGTTGCAGTTGGCCGACATGATTCTTTTTACATCATTGTTATAACTTACTTCGGGTACACCTGTTAAATCAGGTTCAGTAGTACAACTTGCTATTGAAATCAAAACTAAAATAGCAGTAAATAATGGGAATGATTTGTACATTTTCATATGGATGGCAAACGTAGGGAAATTCCCACAATTTAAAGATGAATTTTTGTTAAGGGTTTTCAAAATATGCGTGCGTAATCTTGCCTCGACTCCGCTCGGCAAACGAATAATGCTAATTGAAGCCAGAGTAAGCTTGCTGAGCGAAGTCGAAGTAAGCACTATCGAAATGTTTGCCTCGACTCCGCTCGGCCAACTAATATTGCTGATTCAAGTCGAAGTACGCATAAAATCTTCCTGAATGAGTAATTCATTTATCTGAATTATTTTCAATGAATAAATTCGTTTTTTTTATTGTAATCACCCTACATTGTCGTAAGTTTGCTCCTTAGAAAACAGCCATGAGCGATTCTCTTCATCACGAGTGCGGAATAGCCTTTATCCGACTTTTAAAACCCCTAGATTTTTACATCCAGAAATATGGAACTGCTACCTACGGTCTGAATAAATTGTATCTC
>CANFIN010000120.1 GCA_947447155.1 Bacteroidota bacterium
CCTGAATGAAAAACGATACTTTCAGTTGCTTTGTCTAGTCCTTTTACTTCGTATCCTTTTTCATAATTTCCAGGATAGCCACCAGAAACCATTACTACGGTTGTAGCAAAGCGTGAGTCAATTTGTAAATCGATGGTATCTAATTGTTGATTGCCTGTTGCCATCATCAGCTCCGTAAAATCGCTCTGAATACGAGGTAAAACAGCTTCTGTTTCCGGGTCGCCCATGCGGCAATTGTATTCAATTACGAAAGGTTCTCCACCTACGTTCATCAAACCGATAAAAATAAAACCTTTATAATTGATTTGATCTTTTACTAATCCTGCGATAGTAGGTTTTACAATGTTATTTTCTACTTTTTCTAAGAAAGCAGCATCTGCAAACGGAACCGGTGATACTGCGCCCATGCCTCCGGTGTTTAATCCTGTATCGCCTTCGCCAATACGTTTATAATCTTTTGCTGAAGGAAGTAGTTTGTAATTTTTTCCATCGGTTAAAACAAAAACAGAAAGTTCAATGCCTTTTAAAAATTCTTCAATCACCACTTTCTCTCCTGCCTTTCCAAATTTACCATCGCCTAACATCGATTTCAATTCTTGTTTGGCTTCGTTGATATCATCAATAATTAAAACACCTTTGCCAGCAGCTAAACCATCGGCTTTTAAAACGTATGGCGGATTTAATGTTTCTAAAAACTGATATCCTTCGTCTAACGTTGAATACGTAAAACTTTTATAAGCTGCTGTTGGAACAGCATGACGTTGCATAAATTCTTTACTGAAATCTTTGCTACCTTCTAACTGCGCTCCTGTTTTCGAAGGACCAATTACAGGAATATTTTTTAGTTCATCATCTGCTTGAAAAAAATCAACAATGCCGTTTACCAATGGATCTTCAGGACCAACAACTACTAAATCGATTTGCTCTGATAGGACAGTAGATTTAATTGCATCAAAATCGTTTACACCAACAGGAATATTTTTTCCACAAGAAGCAGTTCCAGCATTTCCTGGGGCGATAAATAATTGAGAGCAATTCGGACTAGCACTTAATGAACGCGCAAAAGCATGTTCGCGTCCGCCAGATCCTAATAATAAAATTCGCATAAGAATGATTTCGTTGATGAGTCAAATAACTGCTACGAAATTAGTTATTCGACTTCAAAAAAAATCTAAAACACAAATGATTTATTCAACAACAAAACGGCTCACCGATAATTGTGAACTTGTACGTGTATGTAAGAAATAAAATCCTGAAGAAATGTTAGTTAGTGGAATTGTTAATTCATCACTAAAATTTCCAAGACCCTTATCTATTAATTGTCCGTTGATGTTGTACAGTAAATACTCTTCAATCGCATCTCCTTCTGATTTAATAGTAATAAAATCACTTGCAGGATTCGGATAGACCTGAATATTGTCGTTGTTACTGATAGCTTCTAATCCTGTAGTACTACACGTACCAGGCAAGTTTAAATCGAGCCAGAATAATCGCGTAGAAATCCAGTTTTTTAGTTTAGTAATTTCTCCTGCATACGTTGTAGGAATAGGAGAGGGGTTCGGCCATACATACGTTCCTAAGATAGGCCATTGCTGAAAATTTCTATCCTGACTTTCCTGTAAGTACAACGCAATTGAATCGATATAATTATTAAGGTAAACCGTACTGAAAATCGTATTTCTTAATTGAGTATAACGACATTTTACTTTGTTCTTATAAATTGGGTCGTTGAGTAATCGTGCCCACCAGAATGGAACTTGGAAATCTGCAGTGCTACAATTGTAGGTATAGCTCCATCCTGTTTGATATTGTCCTCCGCAATAATCTGCATTCCCATAGGCAATGTCATAATCCCAAACAGGTCCGGCGCATAAGCGATTGCCTTTTGTTACTTTTTCTTTGTAGATATAAGAGCTAATGCGATAGCCATCGACATTTTTTGATAATTCATTAATCAGAAAAAAATCGATGAACGTAGAATCGTTGATGTACTTGTAATAACCATTAATCGGATCAGTATATTGTGGTCCGTGTAAAGCTTGCTCAAAGCTATCTACGAAGGCTTGTATATAACTCGATTGTTGAGGGGTAATCGTTGCATCATCAGGGTAATCAAAAAGTATTTCAGGAATAGTTCCATTGTTTACAGGAGGGAAAGCTGAATTAAATCCACCGGTTCCACCACTGCCCGTTGCTTTATCTACTTTTAGTATATACCCACCCGTTATATCAATAGCGCTGGTGTCGAGTGGAGTTAATTTAGAAATATCAACACGATTTTTATCACGTTTTACCTTCTCCATCAGAATATAAACACCTGCATAAACATTATTAATAAAAACTTCTGAGTATTTTGTTCTTGATGCATAATGTCCCATTTGATTAAATAAATGATACGAAGTAACATTTCGTAAAAATGATTTATCAGTATAGTTCGCGTTCAGAATCCAATCGTTTTCTTTCGGAAAAGCTAAGATGGAAGTATCAAGAGATAATCCTGCAGAATCCCATGTTTCAAAACCGAATGATTTTTTAGGAAACATTTGTGAAGAAGAACCTCTTACCTCAATGCCGATATTTCCTTCGTATGCATAAATAGTATCCGTAATATAATTTCGGATACCCACACCGTTATCAATGATCTGCATTGTTGCCATTACCTTGGGCTCATCAACAATGGGTTGTCCCATGGTATTAATTTTAATGATGGGTAAATTGCTTGATGAAAAAGGAAATGGTTGTCCGGTATTTGGACCAAAAGTAATCGACCAGCTATTTAAAATGCCGGCATCCTGCGGATAAGTATCTAAAATATATAATTGCCAGGTGCCATTCGGATTTAATCCGTTGTTGACAACATACAGTGGACTTTCAGGTCGGAAACTTCCAGTAAAAGGAGCTGTCCCGTTAGAAATTATGTTAGGTGATAAATCTGTTAAGCAAGTATTCGAATAGTTTTGTCCGCCACCACCATTACCCGTAGTCAATTCAATATAGGTATTGTCGGGCGCAATCAATAAAATATTTAAATCGCCAACATACGAATGTGTAATATCTAAGCAAACAGATTCAATTCCGAAAGAGTTGCTCATAGCTGTTTGGGGTACACCCGCCACCGTTAGAGGAAATATTATTGCTGTTTGATTATCAGGAATGGGTCCGCCACCACATATAAATGTTTGAGCATTGGTATTATAAACGAGAAAACACAGTAATAGCAGGAGTAAATTCTTTTTCATTTGGTAACGTGGCTGAACGATAAAAATACAAAAAAAGCACTGCGGTTAACAGTGCTTGAATAGTTTAATCGAGTTTTAATACTGCGAGAAAGGCTTGTTGCGGAATCTCTACGCTGCCTACCTGACGCATACGTTTCTTTCCTTCTTTCTGCTTCTCTAATAATTTACGTTTACGTGAGATATCACCACCATAACATTTTGCAGTTACATCTTTACGCAATGCTTTAATTGTTTCGCGAGCTATAATCTTTGCTCCAATAGCAGCCTGAATGGCAATTTCAAATTGCTGACGAGTAATCAGCTCTTTTAATTTTTCGCAAATCTTTTTACCAAAGTTAAATGCATTATCACGGTGAATTAATGCCGATAAAGCATCTACAGGTTCTCCATTTAATTTGATATCGATACGCACTAAATCACTTGAGCGATAACCTATCTGATGATAATCGAACGATGCATATCCTTTTGAAATCGATTTTAACTTATCATAAAAGTCAAATACAATTTCCGCCATTGGCATTTCAAAAATCAACTCAACGCGATCCGTAGTTAAGTAACTCTGGTTTTTAATGATTCCTCGTTTATTAATACAAAGCGACATGATTGGTCCGATAAATTCCGACTTTGAAATAATAGTTGCTTTGATATAAGGTTCCTCAATACGATCCATTCTACTTGGGTCTGGGAAGTCACTTGGATTGTTTACTACATAGTCGGTACCGTTAGAAAGGTATGCATGATACGATACATTGGGAACCGTAGTAATTACCGTCATGTTGAACTCACGCTCTAAACGCTCCTGGATAATTTCCATGTGCAACATACCTAAGAATCCGCAACGAAATCCGAAGCCTAACGCTGCTGATGATTCAGGTTCGAAAACTAAAGAAGCATCATTCAACTGAAGCTTTTCAATACTTGCACGAAGTTCTTCGTAATCTTCGGTATCAACAGGATAAATTCCGGCAAATACCATTGGTTTCACATCTTCAAAACCTGCAACTGCATCTAAACAAGGATTGCTAACAGTTGTAATGGTATCACCTACTTTTACTTCTTTCGCATCTTTGATACCTGAAATAATATAACCTACATCGCCAGTTTTAACTACATCGCGTGGCGACTTGTCCAACTTTAAAATACCAATTTCATCGGCCTTATATTCACTCTTCGTAGCTACGAACTTTACATGGTCGTTTTTACGGATTTCTCCATCAATTACTTTAAAATAAGCAATAATCCCTCGGAAGCTATTAAAAACCGAATCGAAGATTAATGCCTTAAGAGGAGCATTCGGATTTCCTTTTGGAGCAGGAACACGGTCAATAATAGCCTTTAAAATATCGAGCACGCCCATTCCTGTTTTACCGGATGCAGGGATAATCTCGTCACGATCGCAACCTAATAAGTCAACAATCTGGTCTTTTACTACTTCCGGCTCCGCACTCGGTAAATCGATTTTATTCATGACCGGAATGATGGTTAAATCATTCTCAAGGGCCAGATATAAGTTGGAAATTGTTTGCGCCTGAATTCCCTGAGCGGCATCCACAATCAACAAAGCGCCTTCGCAAGCAGCGATAGAACGAGATACCTCGTAGGAAAAGTCAACGTGACCAGGTGTATCAATTAAGTTTAAAACATATTTTTTCCCATCCAATTCATAGTTCATTTGAATAGCATGACTCTTAATGGTAATCCCGCGTTCGCGCTCAAGGTCCATATCGTCAAGTACTTGCGCTTGCAAATCTTTCTTAGAAACAGTTTGTGTGTATTCTAACAGGCGGTCGGCTAATGTCGACTTGCCGTGGTCGATATGGGCAATTATGCAGAAATTACGGATGTTTTCCATGGGTTGCAAAGGTAGGTTTTTAAGACTGAATAATCTAATATCCTTTAGTAAGTAATAGCAATCCTTTTGAAATTAAGATAAGCAATTCCAATTGAAGTAACATAATAAGTAAAAATTTATCAAATCAGAGATAAAACCAATCGGGTTATTTGGTGTTAAAGAATTACGCATCTATCTTTGCAATATGAACCAAGAAGGACAAGCATCCGAAGTTGTAAAAAAGCAGCCCTGGAAAACCCGTTTAAAACAAATTGGGTGGATTGGCTTCTTCTTTTTCTTGATTAAAGGCCTGATCTGGTTAGGTCTTGCAGCCTGGCTTTTTAAAGATTGATAAATTTAACTACCTGATTTTTAGAGAAAAGTAAAAAGTTGGAAAGGGCATGCAACCAATCCAGCTAAAATTGCATCTATGTCTTTACAACCACCCTTAACAATGACCGATGAGCAAATCGCTTCAGGATGTAAAGCGTCAGACGCGTTAGCTCAGAAAGCATTGTA
>CANFIN010000121.1 GCA_947447155.1 Bacteroidota bacterium
AAATGTTCATTGGCTTCATGAAAGCAGCGTTTGGTGTACGCTTAGTTTTTGCTTTTACAGCCTTCTTAGCAGCTTTCTTAGGAGCAGCTTTCTTAGGAGCAGCTTTCTTAGGAGCAGCTTTCTTAGCAGCTTTCTTAGGAGCAGCTTTCTTAGCAGCTTTCTTAGCAGCTTTCTTAGGAGCTGCCTTCTTTGCAGTTTTCTTTGCCATGTTAGTTATTGTGTTAACGATTGAGTGATGCTAAAATAATTGCAAGTTTCTTTCAGAGGAGACTCCCTCTGAAAATTTATTAACAATCATTGTTAATTTTCTCCTCTGACGTCAGAGGAGAAAAAACATCAAAAAAAAAGTATAAAATAAATAAGGTAATTTATTATAGAAATTGATTTTTCAGAGGAGAAAACTATTTTTTTTCGATGCTCATGAGTAAAAGCCATGCATCATTAATTTTGTTTTCAGAGAGTAATTTGTGAGCTGTGATATGAACTGCAGTTGTTAAATTCTCCGAATCTTCCTC
Organism: Bacteroidota bacterium; assembly: GCA_947447155.1. GTDB lineage: Bacteria > Bacteroidota > Bacteroidia > AKYH767-A > OLB10 > CAINEC01. The sequence continues at coordinate 516 of CANFIN010000121.1, forward strand.
TAAGGCATGAAGAAATTTTTTCACTTCTTCTCCATTTTTAAAGTCAGAAACTTCCTCGTCTGTGGGAATTCTCTCTGAGTTTCCAAGTATTCCTAAGTCGTTTCCAGTTAAAATAGAACTGTTTTTGATTGATGTTGGTAATTGGTCTACTCCAATCCCAAGCGTGGTTAGAGGCTTAGGTATATTGAACAGTCCTTTTGCTGCTCTAGTGTACCAGTTGCCACCCATTCTCGCAACTTGGTCTATTTTAATCGGGTCAATTCGACCATTCTCACCAATAACATCTTCTTTAATGTGCATCATGACTATTTCGCATATGACCAATTGTCCTGCTCCTCCTTTTTCGCCGGTTGATATCACTTCCTTAACAATACATTCTATTTGAACCGGCGCTTCTTTAACACGAGGAGGCGACACCAATTCTGATTTTTCTTCTGTAAGGCCCGCTTTTACAAATTCATTTACTCCTTTGGGATACTCCGTGCTCGCCAATGACATTTGCTGAACCATATTGTAATCTACAATGTTTACAACACATTCTTTAATTTCCTTAATATTCTCTAAGGTGTTTTTGGTGGCTCCATCACGTCCACGAAGGGCAGGACTAAATATTAAAATTGGCGGATTAGCACCAAATGCATTAAAAAAACTGAATGGACTAAGGTTGACATGTCCATCTTTATCAATTGTTGAAACAAATGCAATTGGTCTTGGAGCAATTGAATCCAACATATACTGGTGAATTTCAGAGACTTTTACCTGCGATGGGATTATGTTTAGCATTTTATTATTGATTGTTGATTAAAATGATGCTGCGAATTTGCAAAAGATAAGTCAATGATTGCTATTTTTGCGACCCAATTCAACAAAGAATTATTCGATTTTTAAGAATTGTTCTTTAATATGTTCTTTAAATAATTATTTTTGCATCCAAGTTATTCAGAATAATAGAATAATCAACTGATTTGCGCATGTGGCGTAATTGGTAGCCGCGCCAGACTTAGGATCTGGTGCTTCACGGCGTGGGGGTTCGAGTCCCTCCATGCGCACAAATCGGACGGAAGGCAGCTTTGCAATAGCACGGCTGCCTTCTTTATTAATTGTAAATCAAATAGTAAACAAAGTATATCCATGAATATTATTCAAGAAAAAGTAGACAGTTTAAACGCAGTATTAAAAGTTCAAATCGCTCCAGAAGATTACAAGCCTGCAGTTGATACTGCAATCAAGAAGTACTCGAAGCAAGTAAATATGCCAGGATTCAGAAAAGGAATGGTTCCTCCAGGCCTTGTTCGCAAAATGTATGGCAAGTCACTTTTAGTAGAAGAGCTTAACAAAATAGTTTCCGATGCAGTTGACAAGCATATTAATGATAATAATATTAAAGTATTAGGTAATCCAATGCCTAAGCCCGATAGTAACTTCGAAATGTCGTTGGATAATCCGGCGGATTTTGAATTTGCTTTTGAAATGGGATTGGCGCCAGAGGTGAATTTTACTTTGCCTCCTTCAAAAACATTTACGGCCTATGAAATCACAGTAGATAGTAAAGTTATTGATGATGAGATTTCAAAAATTCAGCGTCGTTATGGCAAATATATCAGTCCTGAAGTTTCAGATGCAGAATGTTCTGTCTATGGTACTTTTCAAGAGTTAGATAACGATGGTAATATTGCCGAAGGTGGTCACACCAATCAAAGCTTTATTTTATTAGATAAAATTACAGATTCTGATGTGCGTCCTCATTTCATTGGTAAAAAACTGATGGATGTTGTTACATTTAATCCTGTTCAGGCTGTTAAGTCTTCCGATGAAGTGAAGTATATGCTTGGATTAAAAACAGACGAACTATCTGCTTATGATAAAAACTTCCGATTCACAATTGAAAAAATCAACAAAGTTGAAAATGCAGAATTAACCACAGATTTATTTGATCAGTTGTATGGTGATGGAGCGGTTACTGATATTGAAAGTTTTAGAGAAAAAGTTAAGTCTGAAATTGCTGAAGGATATCGTTACGAAAGCGAGAATTCAATAAAGCATGACTTAGAAGATGCTTTGTTACATGAAGCGAATTTACTACTACCAGATGAGTTTTTAAAACGTTGGTTGCTATCAGCAAATGATAAAATCACTGAGGAACAATTAGCGCGTGAATATCATCAGTATGCTCGTGATTTAAAATGGAGATTGATTGAAAATAAAATCTACTCCGATAATAATATGCAAATTAATCCAGAAGAAATTGAGAATTATGCAAAGTCTTTAATCGTAGATCAGTATCTTCGTTATGGCCAAGCCCATTTGTTAAATGATGAGACATTGGGTGATATGGTTAAACGTTATTTAGGAGATCAAAACAATATACAACGAGTAATCGAAAATTTAACTGGAAGAAAAGTTTTCGAACACCTCAATCAAATTATTAAAAAAGACGTTAAAGGCGTCACGCATGAAGAGTTTGTCGATATAATGAGTAAACACCAACATCATCATCATTAATAATTCTAAATCATAAAAACACAATTATGGACTTTCGCAATGAATTTATGAAATACGCGGTTAAGCACCGTGGTATGAGCAGTAATGGAGTAGGTAGTTATATTAATTCAGTTTACGCTGACTACATTTCTCCAACTATCATCGAAGAACGTCAATTAAATATCGCTCAAATGGACGTTTTCTCTCGTTTGATGATGGACAGAATTATTTTTCTAGGAATAGGAATCAATGATTATGTAGCCAATATTATTCAAGCACAATTATTATTTCTTGAATCTTCTGATGCAAAACGCGACATCACTATTTACATGAATAGTCCAGGTGGATCAGTTTACGCAGGTCTTGGCATCTACGATACAATCCAATATATTCAGCCAGATGTAGCAATGGTTTGTACTGGAATGGCGGCATCAATGGGAGCTGTATTATTATGTTCTGGTACTAAAGGAAAACGCAGTGCATTACAACATGCTCGTGTAATGATTCATCAGCCCTTAGGTGGTGCTGAAGGACAAGCTTCTGATATCGAAATTACAGCTCGTGAAATTGGTAAGTTGAAGAAAGAACTTTATGAAATTATTTCTAAACATAGTGGTAAAGATTACGAGCAAGTTTGGAAAGATTCTGATCGTGATTACTGGATGACAGCTCAGGAAGCGAAAGATTATGGAATGATTGACGAAGTATTAATTAAAAACAAATAATACCCTTAAAATATTGCTTAAATTAGCCGAACCGATTCGCATCGTGTTCGGCTTTTACCTTAAATACACCTATTTGTGAAACAAAAACAAGATATTATTTGCTCCTTTTGTGGCCGAGATAAAAGTCAGGCTAATGTGCTGATTGCTGGAATTAATGGACATATTTGTGATCAGTGCATTTCTCAGGCTCAAAATATTATTAATGAAGAGCAAGACCAAAAACTGAAAACAAGTTTAGGTACTGCGCTTACTCTGCCAAAGCCGACAGATATTAAAAAGTTTTTGGATGAATATGTAATCGGACAAGATCATGCTAAAAAGGTAATGGCTGTTGCTGTTTATAACCATTATAAACGATTGATCAATAAAAGCAAAGTAAAGGATAAAGATGAAGTTGAGATTGAAAAATCAAACATCATCATGGTAGGTGAAACAGGTACAGGAAAAACTTTACTTGCGCGTACTATCGCCAAACTTTTAAAGGTTCCATTTTGTATTGCAGATGCCACTGTATTAACCGAAGCAGGTTATGTAGGTGAAGATGTGGAGAGCGTTTTAACGCGCTTATTGCAAGCTGCCGATTATGATGTGACTTCTGCTGAAAGAGGAATTGTTTATATAGATGAAATTGATAAGATTTCCCGTAAAGGCGATAATCCTAGTATTACGCGAGATGTATCAGGTGAAGGCGTTCAGCAAGGATTATTAAAGATGCTAGAAAATACAATCATTAATGTTCCACCTCAAGGAGGAAGAAAACATCCAGAGCAAAAAATGATTGCTGTGAATACACAGCATATTTTATTTATTTGTGGAGGAGCGTTTGATGGTATTGATAAAATTATTTCTCGTCGCTTACAAACTAATTCACTTGGATTTTCATCAAAAGTTGATAAAGAAGAAATTGACAGAAGCAACTTAATGCAATATGTGAGCCCGCTTGACTTAAAAACATTCGGATTAATTCCAGAGCTAATAGGTCGTTTGCCAATGATTACTTATTTGTCTAAGTTAGATAAAGAAACACTTCGTGCAATTTTAACAGAACCTAAGAATGCTTTGACAAAACAATATGAAAAGCTATTTGATATGGAAGGTATTAAATTGACTTTTAGTGATGATGTTTTAGATTACATTGTAGAAAAAGCACTTGATTTTAAATTAGGCGCTAGAGGTTTGCGTAGTATTTGCGAGGCAATTATGTTAGATGCGATGTTCGAAATTCCTGGTAATAAGAAAGAGAAAGATTTTGAGATTACACTTTCTTATGCAAAAGATAAATTATCTAAGTCGAGCTTGAATCAATTGAGGGTAGCCTAAATTTAATTTGCTTTTCTATAATACTTTTCAATTGAAGTGAAGCCAGGAACAATAATAAGCGAGGGTCAATTAAATTCTGCATTAAAAACAGTACATAAAGAATTTATTGATTTAGGTATTTGGAATCCTAAGGTTAAAGCTTATCATGCCAATGTGTATTTATGCAATATTCCTCGAATAAATTCTGTTGGTTTTTTTATGCATGGAATTGGCGTAAAGGAGTATTTATTAGGGTATGAAACAGGTAATATCTATATCCCGTCTATCGTTTTGGATACTATCTTTTGGAATAATACTTATACATTGCGAGATGT
>CANFIN010000122.1 GCA_947447155.1 Bacteroidota bacterium
ATAGTATATTCTACAAAATGAATGACGATGTTGTAGAAATTATTACGATCGTTGGGCGCCAAGAACTCTCCTTTTTTAATCTCTAAAATTTCGTAAAATAGCGATGGATTTAAACCCATCGCTGTTTTTTTTTGAATTAATTTATCTTTGCCCCCAATGAAAACAACCATCAAATTATTCATTGTATTAGTTACCACCATATTCATCTTCACCGGTTGTGATAAAAATGAGGAAGTAAATGGAGAAGTAAAAACGATTCAAATTGCTGCGCTCTTATCAGAGACAGGCGGACTTTCTTATCTGGGATTAAGCTCAAAGGCAGCGTTAGAAATTGCAATTGATGAAATCAATCAGGACTTTCAACAAAAAAATTATCCGTATCGTTTTTCGTTAAAGGTGTACGATACGCAAATTAATCCAACACTTGCAGTGCAGGCTATGCAATCTATTGCGGCATCTGGTTGTAAGTTAGTCATAGGTCCGCAAACAAGCGCTGAGCTCACTGCTATTAAACCTATGGCAGATAGTCTTGGGATATTAGTCGTGAGTCCTTCGAGTACTGCTAGCTCATTATCTATTGCTAACGATATGGTCTATCGCTTTGCGCCAGGTGAGCAAATTGTCGGACAAGCAATGGCCAATTCAATTGCGAGTGAAGGTAAAAAAGCGTTAGTGCTTATTTCTCGTAATGATGTCGGTAGTCTTGGATTAAATGCAGCGTATGCATCCAACTTTGCAAGCCTCGGATATGATACTTCACTTGTTGCAACATTTGATGGAACAACAACAGATTTCTCGAGTGTATTAGCCAATGTGAAAAATCAGATTATTAATTATTCCGCTTCTCATCCACTTTCTGAGATTGGTGTAGTCTCTACTTCTTTTGATGAAACGATCTTGCTATTTAATCAGGCAAATAGTGATGCAGTATTATCAAGTGTAAATTGGTATGGTGGCGTTGGTTTTTATAAAAATCAAAATTTACTTGCTAACTCACCTGCTTCACAGTTTGCGGTGAACACTAATTTTTTTAGTCCGGGATTTAGTTTGCCAATGGCCACACAAAATAGTTGGTTGCCATTACTCACTAAAATTTATAATCTCAGCGGACAACAAGGAGATGCACTTACTTTAAATTCTTATGATATCGTAAAGGTGATGTCCAAAATGGTGCAACAGAATTTCGGATTACCAGAATTTGGTTCAGCATTGCGTAATGCGTTTGCAAATGCTGCTAATGGTTATCAAGGAATCACGGGTCCAATTATGCTAAACACCAACGGCGATCGTGCCAATGGAACATTCGATTACTACGGGGTGCAATTTTCTAATAATGCTTATCAATGGTATTTTGTTGGACAGTCTCAGAGAGTTCGAAAGTGAAATAGTACTGATTTAGGAATTATTATTTCAATCCATCAAACAGAACAAATTCTCGAAAATTTTCTTTGTCGATTACCTTTCCTGTTGCTTGATAATTTTCTAAAAACGATTTAGGAATTTTATTTCTACCTCCGCTTTTCCATTTAAATTCAAACGCATTAATGTTTCCATTTTTCTCTTCAATGAAATCAATTTCTTGTCGCTGTATAGTTCGCCAGAAATAGTTATTCGAAAAATGCTCATGGTAATTTTGAATTTTTATTCTTTCTGAAATCAAAAAATTTTCCCACAGCGCCCCTTTGTCACTTCTCGAATCAATAGGATTAAGATTATTAATAATCATATTTCGAATTCCATTATCATAGAAATAAATCTTACGGTTATTTTTTATTTCATTGCGTTGGTTTCTACTAAAACTCGTCAGTTGGAATACAATGAATGATTTTTCTAATAGATCAATATATTTTGCAACAGTAGCTTTATCTATTTCTAATAAATTAGATAGTTCGTTGTATGAAACTTCATTTCCTATTTGCAAGGCCAAAGCTTTCAATAATTTTTCCAGAATATTAGGTTTTCTTATTCCTATTAATGATAGAACATCTTTGTAGAGATAACTTGTTGCCAACTCTCTTAATACATTATTTGCATCATCGCGATTATTAATCACATCAGGATACATCCCATAAATTAATCGCTCTTCCAATTGTTGTTGCGCTACCAAATAACCAGTATTATTTTCAAACTCTTCCCAGCTAATCGGAAATAAATGATATTCGAATTTACGGCCTGTTAAAGGCTCTTGTGTTTTATTATTTATTTCAAAAGAAGAAGAGCCACTTACTAAAAGTTGGACTGATTTAAATTGATCAGTAATTAGTTTTAGCGTTAAGCCAATATTTGAAATTCGTTGGGCTTCATCAATAAAAACAATTTTATAATTCCCTATGATTGATTGAAGTAGGACCGTGCTGGCATTTTCGAGAATGCTTCTAATTGATGGATCGTCGCCATTCAAAAAAAGATACTCCTTTTCTTGAATTAATTCCTGAATCAATGTCGTTTTTCCAACTTGTCTTGGTCCTAATAAGAGGATGGCTTTTCCTTTAAAAAACCTTTTTTGGATAACATCTGAAAGTGTCCTTTTTATCATAATCCCCAAATATACTATATTTTTGGGGATTATAATCACCAAAAACCCTATAAAATTGGGGATTAGGGCGAAAAATGCCCAAATTCAAGCCTTACCATCTCAATTCCCATTCTTGATAACCCCAACGAGAAAGATAGACAGGATCTTTGGTATAAACTGTAATTCCATTTCGGGTAATGAGACCGAGGTAGTACGAATCTGAACTATAATTTACAGGAATATAAATCTGACTAGTGCCATCTGTTTTTACTACTCCATATGTTTCATAAATTAGCTGAGAAGGATTGTTTTTATCTAATAACTGCAATCGGAAACTATCGGTTTCATTTTCATGTTGACTAATACCTTCATTGTATAACGCTGGGCGCATCCGTCGTTGGCCAACGTAATACCCTTCAATAAAAAAATTAACAGCTATTAGAAAATCAGAAGATAAATAGCTACTGTCAATTTGTAAATTGTCGATATATAAATTGTTACCATAGTGACCTTTATTCTCAATGATGATCTGCATTGGACCAGCACCAACACCAAACGATAAATCTAGGGAATCACTGCGCCATTCGTTTGCTTGCGGAAGAAAGGAAATAGTAAGAGAATCATTTGTTGTTCGAAGGTCGGAACCACCTTTTTGAAATAAGATAATCTCTTTATCTAAACAAAGCAAACGAGCTTTGATGATAAGTGTATCAGAATATTCTAAACTATAATTCGTATAAGCATAATCAAATCTCAATGCTGCATTGCTAGAATCACGCAGTATAAAAACAGAGGAGAGGAGAGCTTCTTTGGCACCTTCTGCATTTACCCAGTAATTCGGAAATGCGTAGGCGTTAGTATGAATCGAATCGGTCGAGGCGATCGTCCATTGATAGTTTGAAGGAATACTATGAACTATAGAATCAGAAAAGAACCCTCCAAGAATATTGGCTGAATCTATACTATACAAGTCATAATCATTAGCGGAATAACTAGTATAAAAACTGGTATCGCTAATAGTGCCTTTGTAGACTATTTGTTGAATGCTGAAAGAACGAATATCATTAATTAGGATTACTGGATGACGTTCATTTGATGTGTGTAAAGAGGCTCCACTAAAATACCAGCGAACACTATCAGGTTTTCCTGTACTTCTATCGGTAATTTTTACAGAATCTAAATAGCAAATGATTTCATTTTGTAAAGTGAATCCTGCTTTCAACGTTCTTAACGAGTCGAATTGTATTGAATAAATTCCGTAACCATCTGTTAACGCTATTAATCGGTTGGGCCATGAATGATAATCGAATTTAATATCTGTTAATTTACAACTTGTAGGTAGTCCGCCGCTTATGTTTACCCACGAATTACCAATTTGATTTTTATATGCAACAGTATTTGCAGTTGAAATTTTAAACCACAAATTTGTATCAATTGAATCTTGAATAATACTATCTGCTTTGAAAGTGGTATTTAAACTCACCGACTTTAATGTATCGTTCTTTAGCTGAAAAGTACCATTTTGCGATGTTATTATATTCCATGAATCAGCGTTTATTTTCATGGCGCAACCCTCTATGCTATTTACACCATGCATGGCATAAGTCCACGTTGAAGCATTATCAAGACTTCGATACAAACCTCCAGAGGTGCATGCAAATAAAGTATCACCACCGTCCGACCATTTTAATTCATGTATTGATCCCGGCAATTGTTGTTGATAGGTAACAGTTGGATTAAATCCGGTGGAGGATAAATAACGATAGATGATTTTGCTTCCAACATAAAACGAATTTAAATTTACAGCATCAGGAATGATAAATCCGTTGTTATTGGAATTATAAATGGCATCATTACTAGTAATTCCATTTAAAACAGGAGTAGAACTATTTTTTATAATTGAAAAACTGATTCCTTTGTTGATTGACACATATACTTCTCCGCTATGAAGGTTGTTATAAAGGTAAACGTAATTACTATCAATAATGCTTAATCCTATTTCATGACATAAAGCTTGATTGATAGTTAATGAGGTATTCCAGGTTGTTCCTTCATCCGAAGAATAATAAAATGCTGAATTGCTAGTTGCATAAATAAAATGACTGCTCTTGTTTATATTTCTTTTTACATGAAAGAAATTTTTTGTTGGCAGTCCGTTTATCTTTGAGAATGTTACTCCTCCATTTAATGATTTATACATTCCATCTGAAGTTGCAATATGCAATAGATAACGATTAGTCGGAGAAATAACAATTTCATTCACAGAGTGTGAGAAGTTTTGAAGTTGAACAAAGCTATTTCCACCATTAATCGATTTCCAAAGTCCACCACAATTATTGTAATTGTTAGTTGCTAGATATAGAATATTTTCATTGGTAGGATCTGCTGCTATTCCAGTTAATTCACACGCAGGTAAAAAATTAGAGCCAATACAAATCGCCCAGTTATTTCCTCCATCTTTTGAAACAAATAATCCACCTTTCGGAGATAAAAGCCACCTTACATTTTTCTTGTTAGGATGTAAGTAGATAGTTTTGCAATCAATAAGTCCTGTTTTACTACTAACGTTTGAAGTAATATCAAATTCGAAGTTAGTAGGGTTCCAACTTTGAGCAATAGATAAATTACATTTAAGAAGTAATAAGAATAACAACAGTTTTCTCATTGCAAATAAATTTCTTGCAAGAATAATTGCAGCTAAAGGTGAATCCAAATAGCATGATTAGCCAATCATATGAAATTCACTAACACAAATTATAAAAAACTTTAGTTATGAATGAATTACGACTTATCCGATTAAGAAAAAATAAACGGATGTAA
>CANFIN010000123.1 GCA_947447155.1 Bacteroidota bacterium
ATGTTTACACTCACTTGCGCTAAACGATGTACGTTCGCTTCTCTTGCTCTGTAATCACCACCTTTGATAGTATCATAAAATAATCGGTAAACGCTATCACCATCATTACGATAGTTTTTTGCAGCGTTAACTCCGCCTTGTGCAGCAATACTATGCGCACGACGTGGACTATCCTGGAAGCAAAAAGTTTTAACGTTATATCCAAGCTCTGCTAATGATGCAGCAGCTGATGCACCCGCTAATCCTGTTCCTACGATGATGACATCATAACGACGCTTGTTAGCTGGGTTAACTAATTTTAAATTGAATTTATGGCTATCCCATTTATCTGACAATGGGCCTGCTGGTGTTTTTGAATCTAAACTCATATTGAACTTTCTGTTTAGTGTTTAATGAATAAGAAATAAAGTGGCATTGCTGCAAATAAAGCAGGGATGATAATCGCGAAGAAAATAGTTCCTATACTCTTGATTATTTTTTCGTAGTTCTTTCTGCGAATTCCCATTGTTTGAAATGCACTTTGGAAACCATGTGCTAAGTGATATGATAATGCAATCATAGCAATTACATAGAACGCAACATAAAGTGGATTTTTAAAAGCAGACTCTACTTCTGCGTATAAATCTTTTACAATGATAATCTCGTATTGCTGCGATGTAATATGAATTGGTTTTTTGAATTCTTCAACTGGAAACGGCTTAACGTCAACTAAGCTGTCTGTTGTCATATCCGTTACATATTGCTTCACTGGCATTGATGTAAAGTGAAACTCTCTCCAGAAATGTCCCATGTGAATCACAATAAAAACTAATAGTATTGAACCTAAAAGTCCCATGTTCTTTGAAGACCATGTTGTTTCTCCACTTGCTTTTTTTCCTTCATACTTTACAGGACGTGCTTTGCGGTTTCTTAATACTAAATAGAATCCGTTAGCAGCATGTAATAAAATGAAAAAGTAGTTAAAGTAGGAAACTGCTTTAATAGGAGGGAAGGTGGTCATGAATACCGCATACTGGTTAAACGCTTTCCCTTGATCGTTTTTGAATAGCTGTAAGTTGCCCGACATGTGCACGACAACAAACAAGCACAAGAATAAACCAGTCAGGGCCATTAACCATTTACGCCCTACCGATGAATTCAGAAATTCGAAGAATTTGCTCATAATGAATTTATATCTGTTTTTTGGATTTTTTCAAGACCACAAATTTAACTTTCGCAAGGCAAGCAACAAGCAATTCGAGAAGAATTTAGAAGCTTTCTTACTTAGCACCTAAATGCTATTATTTCAATAACATAGAACACTTATTTCACATTTTGAGTTTTGAATGTCGATAAAAATCAAGGGGAAATCAGGTTAATCGTTAATTTTTTATTCTTTCAACCGGCTTTTTATATCTCTTTTTGTAGTTTCGTGAGATTAATTTTAAATCGTTTAATCATGAGATATCTGCCAATCGACAATAAGCTATTCATCGAAAATCGCGAGCGTTATAAGGCGCATTTGCTACCTAAATCAATTGCTTTTTTTAATGCAAATGATGAAATGCCACGATCAGCAGATCAGAATTATCCTTTTCATCAACATCCCGATCTATTTTACCTCACAGGTATCGATCAGGAACAAACCCTATTGGTGATATTCCCAGATGCTCCACTTCCTAAATATCGTGAGATTTTATTCCTTCGTAAAACGAATGAGCATATTGCCGTTTGGGAAGGACATAAATACACGAAGGAAGAGGCAAGAGCAGCGTCAGGGATTCAAACGATTATGTGGACAGAAGATATTCCTTCTGTAATTCCAATGCTCATGAATCATTCGTTGAATGTGTACGTGAATCTGAATGAAAATGATCGTTTCTCGAGCGAGGTTCCTTACAAAGAATTACGTTTCTCTAATGAAATGAAAGCTAAATATCCTGCACATTTCTTCCATCGTTCAGGATCAATAATGGCGCAACTTCGTGCTATAAAAAGCGATTTCGAGATTCAGGTAATGCAACGTGCAATTGATATTACAGAGAAAGCGTTTCGTCGTGTTTTGCGTTTTGTAAAGCCTGGTGTTATGGAATATGAAATTGAAGCGGAAATCACACACGAGTTTATCCGTAAGCGTGCTACCGGACATGCCTATACCCCAATTATTGCTTCTGGTCCAAATGCGAATGTTTTACATTACATCGATAATAATCAAGAGTGTAAAGAGGGTGATGTAATCCTACTTGATTTTGGTGCTGAGTATGGGAATTATGCTGCCGATTTGTCTCGTAGTATTCCTGTTAGCGGACAATTTACAGAACGTCAGCGTGACGTATATAATGCTGTTTTGCGTGTGATGAAACAAGCAACAGCAATGCTGGTTCCTGGTAATACCATCGAGAAATATCATGGCGAAGTTGGTAAAATCATGGAGGAAGAATTAATCGGACTTGGTCTATTAAATCGAGAAGAGGTGAAGAAGCAAAATCCAGATATGCCACTCTATAAAAAGTATTTCATGCATGGCACTTCTCATTTCCTTGGATTAGATGTTCATGATATCGGTAATCGCTATGAGCCAATGAAAGCAGGAATGGTGTTTACTTGTGAGCCTGGTATTTATATTCCAGAAGAAGGCTTAGGTATTCGTCTTGAAAATGATATTCTAATTACTTCTAAGGAGCCTGTTGATTTAATGGCTAATATTCCGTTGGAAGTTGAAGAGATTGAAGAGTTAATGATGGAAGCAAAAGCGCACCGTTCAGGGAAGTAATCAGGTAGGATTAACTCCAAACTTTAGTGCCTTCAGTACAGTTTTTACAAATGTCGATTTGATTTCGTGATTGCAATAATTTTCCTCTAAACTTTCGGTAATTATCGTTGTCCCAAACTTCCTTAAAAGTATTTTCTTGTAAGCTTCCCATCGGATGTGATGCGTCCTTATCAAAACAACACGGAACAACACTTCCATCCCAGGTAATTACACACGAATGCCACATTTTCCAGCACTGATTTAATAATTGATTTTTGATTTCGTAAGTGCCATCCTCTTTTTTTCTGTATCGAGAGTAATGCTCATTATCAGGAATTAAATCATTTCCGTTTTCATATTCATATACCTGTGCCGTCTTAAAGGCAACTTCGTCAACACCTAATTCATTGGCAAGTTGAACAACTTCTTTCATCTGATGTTCGTTGGGTTTTACAACGAGAAATTGAAAAATAATATGCGGAGTTTTTGATTTTAATTCTTTTTTCCACTTGACAATATTCTTTGTGCCCTCTAATACTTTTTCCAGTTTTCCTCCAATTCGATATTGCTGATATACCTCTTGCGTGCTGCCATCTATTGAAATAATTAATCGGTCTAATCCCGATTCTACCGTTTTTCGTGCATTCGATTCCGTTAAGTAATGTGCATTTGTAGATGTGGCGGTATATATTTTTTTTTCAGATGCATATTTTACGAGTTCAGTAAATTCAGGATGTAAATAAGGCTCACCTTGAAAATAAAAAATTAAATACCATAAATGACTACTCGTTTCATCAATCACCTTTCTAAAAAAATCACTTTCGAGCATGCCTGTTGGACGGGTAAAAGATCGTAATCCACTAGGACATTCAGGGCATCTTAAATTGCAAGATGTAGTAGGCTCAAATGATAACGCAACCGGATAACCCCAGTTAATAGGATTTTTTGTCCACTTAGAAATATAAAATGAAGAAAGGACTTTTACAGCATTCCATAAACGATTTATGGAAAACTTACTTGTAAAATTTATTCCGTCTCTAATGTTTCTATTCATAGTGATGCTACAAAGGTAAGTTTATTCATCCTTTATAACTACAATCATTTGTTATTCTCCATATCAAGTTTTTAAAACTTGATATGGAGAATAACAATACTCTCTGAAAATTACTATTTTTACCCTGATGTTTAAAAGACTGGCAAAGCTGATTTTACGCAATCGATATTTATTATTGATAATAATTGCATCGATTACCGCCTTTATGGGTTGGCAAGCAACACATATTCAGCTGTCCTACGAGTTTGCTAAAATTTTACCTGCCTCTGATCCGGATTATAAAGCTTACCAGCAATTTAAAGCGAAATTTGGTGAAGATGGTTCTGTAATGTTTATTGGTATTCAGGATTCCTCCATGCAGCAATTGAATAAATATAATGCGTGGTGGAAGCTCGGAGAAGATATTCGCAAATTGGACGGTATTGAAGCAGTTGTTTCTACAGCTCGATTATATTGTTTGCAGCGCAATGATTCTCTTCAAAAGTTTGAAATGAAATTATTGCATGATGGTCCCGCTGTTATTCAAGCGGAGTTAGACAGTATTCAAAATGTAATTTCTGATTTGCCATTTTATGATGGATTTATTTTGAATAAAGAATCGCATGCTTCGTTAATGGCTATAACATTCGATAAGGTTAAATTAAATACCAAAAACCGAATTGAAATTGTTCGAAATATTCAAGCAAAAGCCAAAGAGTTTTCTAGTAAAAATGGAGTTGATGTTCATTTGAGCGGTATGCCATTTATCAGAACTGAGATCACCTCTAAGGTGGTTCAGGAAATGAAATTGTTTATGATACTCGCGGTTCTTGTTACAGCGATAGTTCTTTTTGTTTTCTTCCGCTCTTTTCAAGTAGTTTTCTTCTCGTTGATTGTTGTTGCAGTTGGAGTAATCTGGTCGCTCGGAACAATTGCCATTTTAGGTTATAAAATCACAATTCTTAGCGGATTAATTCCACCATTGATTATTGTAATTGGTATACCGAACAGTATTTTGTTACTGAATAAATATCAAACGGAATATGCACGACATAATTCACAAGGCATTGCTCTATCGCGAATGGTGCAACGTATCGGATTAACAACATTTTTGGCAAACGTTACTACAGCCATCGGATTCTTTGTTTTGTATTTTACCGAAAGTCGTTTGTTAATGGAATTCGGACTAGTAGCTGCAGCGAATGTAATGTCAACCTGGTTGATTTCATTAATTCTAATTCCAATTGTTTTTAGCTTTTTGTCTCCGCCTAATGTAAAGCATGTGAAGCATCTCGAAGCTCCTCGTATGCAAAAGGTGTTGACCTATGTAAATAGTTGGGTTCGTTTTCATACTAGAAAGGTTTATACTGTGGTAATAGTTATCGTCATTATTTCATTCTATGGAATGACGAAACTTGATAACGTCGGTTACGTGGTCGATGATTTGCCTGCGAAAGATCCTGTGTATTTAGACATGAAATTCTTTGAAAATAATTTCAAAGG
>CANFIN010000124.1 GCA_947447155.1 Bacteroidota bacterium
ACCTGCCTGAACTTCTTTCGCATCATCTTTAAATCGTTTTAACGATGCAAGTTCACCACTATGAACTACAATGCCATCACGAATAATTCTGATTTTAGTATTTCTATTTATTTTTCCTTCTAACACCATACATCCTGCAATCGTACCCAGTTTCGGAATTTTGAATGTTTCACGAACCTGAACATTACAAGTAATCTTCTCTTCAAACTCTGGTGCAAGCATTCCTTCCATTGCGGCCTTCACTTCATTGATTGCATCATAGATGATAGAATATAAACGAATATCAATTTCTTCATTCTCTGCTAACTTACGAGCACTTACAGAAGGACGCACCTGGAACCCGATGATAATAGCATTTGATGCAGAAGCTAAATTCACATCTGACTCAGAAATTTGTCCAACACCTTTCATAATCACATTCACCTGAATTTCTGGATTCGACAATTTCAATAATGAATCTGCTAATGCTTCTACTGATCCATCCACGTCACCTTTCACAATTACATTTAACTCTTTGAAGTTTCCGATTGCCAAACGACGACCGATTTCATCAAGTGTAATATGTTTATGCGTACGAATACCTTGTTCACGTTGTAATTGTAAACGTTTGTTGGCAATATCGCGTGCTTCTCTTTCATCATCCATCACATTAAACTGATCACCTGCCTGAGGCGCACCGCTCATACCTAAAATTAATGCTGGATGAGAAGGACCTGCCTCTTGAATTCTTCCTCCACGCTCGTTAAACATCGCTTTCACGCGACCGCTATAACAACCTGCAAGTACAACATCACCAATTTTTAAAGTTCCTGTTTGTACTAATACTGTAGTAACATATCCTCTACCTTTATCAAGAGAAGATTCGATTACAGTACCTTTTGCCAAACGATCTGGATTAGCTTTTAAGTCGAGTAAATCAGACTCAAGCAATACTTTTTCTAATAGCTTATCTACATTTAAACCTTTCTTAGCGGATAGATCCTGACTTTGGTATTTACCACCCCAATCTTCTACTAAGAAATTCATCGATGCTAATTGTTCCTTGATTTTTTCAGGATTAGCATCTGGTTTATCAATTTTATTGATTGCAAATATGATTGGAACACCCGCAGCCTGAGCATGATTAATTGCTTCTTTAGTTTGCGGCATGACACTATCATCTGCAGATACAACAATAATAGCAACATCGGTTACCTTAGCACCACGGGCACGCATAGCCGTAAATGCTTCGTGACCTGGTGTATCAAGGAACGTGATTTTTCTTCCGTTCTCCAATGTTACTTCATAAGCTCCGATATGCTGGGTAATACCTCCAGCCTCACCGGCAATTACATTTGCTTTACGAATATAATCTAACAGGGATGTCTTACCGTGATCGACGTGACCCATTACCGTAACGATTGGTGCACGCGTTTGTAATTCTGATTCGTCATCAATATCATCTGATATTGACTCTTGAACATCAGCAGAAACAAACTCTACAGTATAACCAAATTCACCTGCAACCACTGTGATAGTTTCAGCATCTAAACGTTGATTAATAGAAACGAATAAGCCTAAACTCATACAAGTAGCGATAATCTGATTTACTTGTACATTCATCATTTTCGCTAACTCATTAGCTGATACGAATTCTGTTACTTTGATTACCTTTTCTGTTGTATCATCTAATGCTTCTTGTCGCTTCGCATGCAAGTCACGCTTTTCTTTTCTGAACTTAGAAGCTTTCGATTTACCTGTTCCACTTAAGCGGGCAAGCGTTGCTTTAATTTGATCTTGAATTTCTTTATCCGTAGGTTCAACTTTTGGCTGAGCTGCAGGAGCTGGACGACCTTTATTTCCTCCTTTGTTAAAAGGACGATTCCCGCCGCCAGGACGATTATCGCCGCCAGGACGCTGCTGACCACCTTGCCAAGGACGCTGTTGCGTATTTGCTGCTCCACCACCACCTTGAGGATTGGATCCACTTGGATTTTCTTTACGCTTACGCTTGCGTTGTCCTTGTGCAAAATCAGAAGAAGAAGCAACAGGCTTTTTCTTAGGAGGATCAACAGGTAAAACAATTTTACCTAAGATATTTGGGCCGCTTAATTTTTCAAAACGAACACTAATATGCTCTGGAGGTAAATTGGTTTCTACCTTAACTTCAGGCTTAGCAGGAGTTTCAACTGTTGGTGCAGTCTGGTCTGCCGAAGCTGGAGGCACTACTGGTGTTTCCGTTTTTACAGTTTCCGTTTTTGCGGTTTCTGTTTTTGCAGTTTCTGACTTAGCTTCTATAGCTGGCTTTTCTTCGACCTTCTTGACTTGCGGTTTATCAACTGGTTTTTTATCTGTTGATTTTTTTTCAGCCGCCTTTTTAACTGGCACTTCTACAACAGGCTCTTCTTTTTTCTTGGTCTTTTTCTTCCCTGCTTCTAAATCAATTTTACCAAGAATTTTTGGAGTATCTACATCTACTTTTGCCTTAATTACTTCTGGTTCGGCTTTAACTTCTTCTTTCTTTTTAGCTGATTTTTTTTCTCCAGATGCAGCTAACTTAATTTCATCTAAACTTTTCTTAAGCGTATCATCATTATCCTGCTCAACTTCTTTTTTAGATTCAGATTTTGATGTGGTAGCTTCAATAACAACATTTTCTCGTTTTAATTTTTCACGAGTTACTTCCTGAGCATCCAGCTTAGCCAAACGATCTGGCTGATATTTATCTTGTAATAACGCATAGACTTCCTGCGAAACCTTAGCATTAGGGTTACTATCAACCTTAATACCTTTTGATTCCAGAAATTCCACCACGTGAGTAAGACCAACATTAAACTCTTTTGCGGCTTTACCGAGGCGTATTGCTTTATCTTCTGCCATTCGAATTATTTATTCTTTTTTTAATAATAAGGCGGAATTGCCTTATAGATTTGTTACACAAATTTTATCTCGTTGCGTACAGAGATTTACTATTCAAATTCTGATCGAAGAATTCTTACTACCTCACGGATAGTTTCTTCTTCTAAGTCTGTTCTGCTTACTAAATCTTCTACACTAATAGCAAGAACACTCTTAGCAGTATCACAACCAACAGCTTTTAATTCATCAATAATCCAAGAATCAATTTCATCGCTAAACTCTTCAATATCCACATCTTCTTCTTCATCTTCACTATCACGATAAACATCAATTTCATAGCCTGTTAATCGACCAGCAAGTTTAATATTATGTCCACCTTTACCGATTGCAAGCGAAACCTGATCAGGCTTCATAAACACTGCTGCACGATGCGTTTCATCATCTAACTTAATAGAAGTAATTTTAGCTGGACTTAAAGCACGAGTAATATAAAGTTGAATGTTATTCGTAAAATTAATTACGTCAATATTCTCATTTCTTAACTCTCTAACAATACCGTGTATACGAGAACCTTTCATACCAACACAAGCTCCAACAGGATCAATTCTATCATCGTAAGATTCAACAGCCACTTTTGCTCTTTCTCCTGGCTCACGAACAATATTTTTAATTGTAATTAAACCATCAAAAACTTCTGGCACTTCTTGTTCGAATAATCTTTCTAAGAATACCGGAGAAGTACGAGATAAAATAATGCGAGGGTTATTGTTTACCATTTCAACACGTTGAATTACAGAACGAACAGCATCACCTTTTTTGAAGAAATCGGCTGGAATTGTTTCGTTCTTTGGAAGAATTAATTCATTTCCTTCATCATCAAGAATAAGAATTTCTTTCTTCCATATTTGATAAACTTCACCTGTTAAAATTTCACCAACACGATCTTTATATTTTCTATAAACACCATCTTTTTCTAATTCAGAAATCCTTGCAACTAAATTCTGACGTAAAGCCAATACAGAGCGACGACCGAAGTCGCCTAACTTTACTGTTTCTGTTAAATCTTCACCCACTTCAAAATCAGGTTCTATTTTAATCGCTTCTGAATAGGCAATTTCCAAAGCAGGGTCTTCCACCATTCCATCTTCCACAATTACACGATTACGATAAAGTTCTAAATCCCCTTTATCAATATTGATGATGATATCAAAATTATCTGCAGTTCCATAGCGTTTGCGTAACATCCCACGAATAACATCTTCGAGGATACTCATCATGGTTGCACGATCAATGTTCTTTACTTCTTTGAATTCCGAGAAGGATTCTACCAGTACGTGATGGTCCATTTTAATACTTATTTAAGTTTAAAGTTAATAATCAGTTTTGCTTCGCGAATGTCACCATAGTTTAATTGATGAGTTGTTTCGCTTATAATTTTCTTTTTGTTTTCTTTTCTTGATGTGATTTCTTTTAACTCGAAACCTGTTTCATTGGCCGACAATAAAGTACCCTTCATTTCTTTTCCCATCTTATCGTAAACGCGTAACTCACGACCAATTCTCCTGTAAAACTGCTGAGGAACCACTAATGGAGCATCCATTCCTGGGCTCCCAACCTCAATCTCATGTGTTTCAAGGAATCCTGTTGGCTCCAATTGCTCTAATAGATGTCTACTAACAGCCGAACACTCTTCGAGCGTAATGCCTGTTGGCTTATCCAATGCAACTACCAACTTACCTGTCGATAGTTTAATATCAACGAGAAAGTTGTCCGTTCCGTCAATTTTTTCCTGAACCCAGGTAGCTATGTTTTCTTTTTCAATCATAAAGATTAAATAAAAGAGGGGACTATTGTCCCCTCGTCTAACTTTGAAATCTCTCTGCAAATATAGGAATTTTTTGTAGAAAAAATAGGACATCCACAATTTTTTGGACAATTAATGTCGTTTCAAGTCGAATCGGATTTCGTATTTTCGTGCTCACCAATGTACCACCCTGGCCTCCCTGATAAATTTGTGAATGTAGCTTCGATTTTACTTTCGAAGCTGATTAATCGTGGCAAAAAAATTCAGGATTTAACGGTACAATCGATTTTAATTATACGGCAGGATGAGATTGGCGATATGTGCTATTCGACACATGCCTTTTCATTGCTAAAAAAACAATATCCAACAGCAAAAATTTCAGTTTGGTGCAAGCCTGCGGCCGCGGCACTTATTCAGCATGATACGAGTGTTGATCTTATCATCAAAGATGATAAGCCCGAAGGAAACAAATACGATCTAATTATTGATTTAAGAGGCAAATGGGGAGGATTTTTTTATGCTTTGCTAAACGCACCTACCTATCGTCTGGAACG
>CANFIN010000125.1 GCA_947447155.1 Bacteroidota bacterium
GATATTTTTTCGGAAGGTTTAATTATAATAATTGGCGATTTACTACAACTTATAGTAATTATAGGTGTTATGCTTTATACAGATTGGAAAGTGACATTGGTTTGCTTAAGCACTATTCCTATACTCGCTTTTGCAACTAATATTTTCAAAAATAAAATCAAAGCAACTTTTGGAGATGTAAGAAATCAGGTAGCAGCATTAAATACTTTTGTTCAAGAACATCTTACCGGAATGCGAATTGTGCAAATGTTCAATCGCGAAGTAACTGAATTAGAAAAATTCAAAGTAATCAATCGACTGCATCGAGATGCTAATGTTAAATCGGTTTGGTACTATTCCATATTCTTTCCAGTTGTTGAAATATTATCTGCCATTTCTATTGCCTTACTTGTTTGGTGGGGAGCAGGAGAAGTTATAACCGGAAAAATTACATTTGGAATGTTGGTTTCGTTTATCATGTATATCAATATGCTATTTCGTCCTATACGCGAATTAGCTGATAAATTCAATACACTTCAAATGGGAATGGTAAGTGCGGAAAGGATTTTCACATTGCTTGATGAGAAAGAATCCACTAAAAACGAAGGAACTATTACCAAACAAAAAATTGATGGGCGTATAGAATTTAAAGATGTCTGGTTTGCATACAATAACCAAAATCATAATAATGAGAATCCAGATTGGATATTAAAAGGATTAAGCTTTAAAGTAAATGCTGGCGAGTGTGTAGCTTTTGTTGGCGCAACAGGAGCAGGTAAATCAACAATCATAAATATCATTAATCGATTTTATGAAATCAGCAAAGGCGAGATATTAATCGATGGAATAAATATCAAGGATTATGAATTGGAGTTTTTAAGAAGCAAGGTGGCTGTTGTACTACAGGATGTATTTTTATTTTCAGACACCATTGCAAATAATATTACATTATTTAATCCGTCAATTACCGAAGCTCAAATAAAATATGCTGTTACAGCTGTTGGCTCTGATAGTTTTATTAATGAACTACCAGGTCATTTAAATTATCAAGTAATGGAAAGAGGTCAGGCATTATCAATGGGCCAACGACAACTTATTGCATTTATAAGGGCTTATGTTTACAACCCTGACTTATTAATTCTAGACGAAGCAACATCATCCGTTGATTCAACTACAGAAGAATTAATCAGCAATGCAACAAATGTTATTACTAAAAACAGAACATCTATCATCATTGCACACCGATTATCTACTATTCAAGATGCAGATAAAATTTTTGTTATTGAACAAGGACGAATAATTGAAAGTGGATCACATGCTGAATTGTTAGCTAACAATTCTCATTACAAAACACTTTTTGAAATTCAATTTATGCAAGAAAAACAATAATTTTTTTTTATTTTTTTTAGTGAGTAAGTAAAAATATTCCGCGGATTAATTAATCAACTTGTTGATTTTAACATTTGCAATAATTTATAAAAAACAAAAAAAATAAAAAAATCATTAAAACATAAAATTTAATTTTTGCTTTTTTTATAAAATAATTTTTCACGAAATAAAAAATAAAAATATTTTCGAATCTGTTCTATTATTTTTTTTAAAACACTGATTTCACCTCTGAAAACATCTATTTAAAAATATCTTTTATTTTTTTTATGCATCAAAAAAATAAAAATTTAATTTGAATATTTTTATCTTCAAGCAAAAATACTTTTTCGTTTTTTTACATAAAATAATTAAAAATTAATCCTTTCAAATATTAACAATTTTTAGCTTTTTCATTGTTAATAACTTTGTAAGTGCTTGTTTGATATTTACTATCAGCTATACTAAGTTTACACCTCAACCAATTTAATAATTTTAAAATGGCAACAACAAAAAAAGCAGCACCTAAGAAAGCTGCAAAGAAAGCCGCTAAGAAGGCTACAAAAAAAGCAGCACCAAAGAAAGCTGCTAAGAAAGCTGCTCCTAAGAAAGCTGCTAAAAAAGCTGCTCCTAAGAAAGCTGCTAAAAAAGCTGCTCCTAAGAAAGCTGCTAAAAAAGCGACTAAGAAAGCTGCTCCTAAAAAAGCTGCTAAGAAAGCTGCTAAGAAAAAATAATTTTTTCTTAGATACAAAACAACCCGCGATGCAAATTGTGGGTTGTTTTGTTTTATGCCTTTTTCTAAAACTAAAACAACCTTTTTACATTTAAGATTCCTAATCGCCTCTTTATATTAAAGAGATCTTATAATCTGATAGAACTTTTTTTTCGGAGAAATGCAGCAGATTAAACTTCAAACTAAATACAATATCAGTAATCTGTTTCTTATCTTTGTAGCATGAGTAAGAACGGAAGAGTACTTGTTGCAATGAGTGGCGGAATCGACAGCTCAGTTGCTGCTATTATGCTTCATGAACAAGGTTATGAAGTTGTAGGAATAACAATGAAAACATGGGATTATGCTACAAGCAACTCTTCAAAAAAAGAAACAGGTTGTTGTAGCCTCGATTCCATTAATGATGCGCGAAGCATAGCAGTTCGATATGGCTTCCCTCATTATATACTTGATATCCGTGGCGAATTTGGTGAGCATGTGATTGATAATTTTGTTGATGAATATTTAGCAGGACGAACACCCAATCCTTGTGTTATGTGCAATACACATATTAAATGGGAAGCGCTGCTTAAGCGTGCCGACATGCTGAACTGCGAATTTATTGCTACTGGTCATTATGCTAAAGTGAGAATGGAAAACAATAGGGCTGTTATTTCTAAAGGCCTTGATGCAAGTAAAGATCAGAGTTATGTTTTATGGGGAGTAACGCAAGAATGCTTAACACGAACAATGTTTCCTGTAGGAGGTTTTGAAAAATCGCTTATTAAACAAATGGCGCGAGACATGGATTTACATGAGCTTGCTAATAAGAGTGAGAGTTATGAAATCTGTTTTATTCCTGATAATGATTACCGTTCATTTTTAAAAAACAGAGTTCCAGAATTAGATAAAAAATTAGATGGCGGAAATTTCCTTAATAAGGATGGTGCGATTTTAGGCAAGCATAAAGGATATCCGTTCTATACTATTGGTCAGCGTAAAGGATTAGAGGTTGCATTTGGAGAACCAATGTATGTTACCGAAATAAAACCAGAAAGCAATTCAGTTGTTTTAGGTACAATAGAAGAATTGAAAAAACAAGAAATGACAGTGCGTAATATCAATTTGATTAAGTACGATTCGTTATTAGTGCCGATGGATGCGATTACAAAAATTCGCTATAAAGATCCTGGAGCTATGAGTACCATCACTCAAATTGGTCATGAAATGTCTGTTTTATTTCATCAGCCAGTAACCGGAATTGCTCCTGGTCAAAGTGCAGTTTTTTATGAAGGTGATGATGTTATTGGAGGAGGATTTATTAATAAACCTATTATAAATCAATAATTAAATTCAATTATTTAAAGAAGATACTTAAATTTGAATTCAATGAAAAACTATCTTCTGATAATTATTTGCATCTGCTTCCTAACTTCATGCACAAAGGAAAACACGAGTGAGGTAAGTACAACAAATTATTATTACAAATACTTCCCAACCGATTCAGGCATTACTCGTTACTATCAAGTTGATTCTATTTTTTGGGATGCTAATAATCAAGCTGCATTGGATACAATCAGCTACCAAATAAAAGAAATCGTTGCAGGAAATTTTTACGATAATCAAAATGAAATTTGTCAAAGGGTTGAACGTTATCGTAAAGACAATAATGGAAATTGGGTAATCTTGAAGGTACTAAGCGATAAACGTACAATCTATAATGCTGAGCGATACATAGACAATATTCGCTATGTAAAATTAAAATTTCCTTTAAGCCTGGAATTAAAATGGAATGGTAATGCATTAAACACTTCTGATCTTCAATACTACGAAATCACTTCAATTCATCAGCCAGAAAACATTAACACCCTTTCATTTGATTCAGTTTGCACCGTACTTCAAGATGATTATATTGACGCAACAAAACAATTTTACGGACAAGAGAAATATGCAAGCCGCATTGGAATGATTTATCGAAGAGAAAAAAACATAGCAACATTACCTACCTCTCAAGGTATTATTATCAAAGGTGGTTATGATTACACAGAAAAACTAATATCCTATACGCTTAAACCATGAAATCAAAATTGATTTTTACTATTTGCTTAATGCTAAGCTTTAAATCACTAATAGCACAAGACAGATATGTAGTGAATTTCACAAACAAGAATAATTCTCCCTATTCGATTAGTAACCCTTTGCAATATCTATCACAACGGGCAATTGACAGAAGATTAAAACAAGGAATTGCAATTGATCAAACTGATTTTCCAGTAAATCCAACTTTTCTATCAGGTATTGCTGGAACAGGAGCTACAATTTTAAATACTAGTCGCTGGTTAAACACTGCCACTGTACAAATCACCAACCCCTCTCAATTAAATGCTATTAGTGCATTACCTTATGTAGCTTCTATAGGAAATATTGGTCGTTTCGGACATCAGAAAAACAGCAATGAAAAATTTGCGGATGAAAAAATTCAAACTCCTGTAAACAATAGCTCAAGTTTTTTAAGAACTAACAGTTTTAACTACGGTCAAGCATCGGGTCAAACGCAAATGATTTCTATAAATGCATTGCATGATTTAGGTTATGCTGGTGAAGGAATGTTGATAGCATTATTAGATGGTGGATTTATGGACGCGAACATAATGCCTGCGCTTGATAGCGTTTTTGCAAATAATCAAGTAATCGCTACATGGGATTTTGTTTCCAATGATGCGAATGTCTATGATGATAACTGGCATGGATCATCTGTATTTTCATGCATCGCGGCTAATGTTCCTGGAGAAATGGTAGGGACTGCACCTCATGCACAATTTTTATTATTGCGTTCAGAAGATGTAAACACAGAGTATATTATTGAAGAATACAATTATGCTAGCGCTGCTGAATATGCTGATAGTGCAGGAGCCGATGTGATTCATTCTTCCCTCGGTTACACCACATTCGATGATCCTTCACAAGACCATACATATGCTGACATGAACGGCAATACTGCACCAGCAACAATTGCTGCTGACTTAGCTGCTAAAAAAGGAATCATTGTTACAAGCAGTGCAGGTAATGAAGGAAACTCGGCGTGGAATTTTATTAGTGTTCCCGCAGATGGTGATTCTGTTTTAGCAGTTGGTGCGGTA
>CANFIN010000126.1 GCA_947447155.1 Bacteroidota bacterium
CGTCCCGAGGCTTCGGGATCGAATCGAACATATTTTTCATTATCAAATTACCAAACTGTCAAATCTTCAAATTATCAAAATAATCCCATACCGCATCTTTCGGAGGATTAGCCTTTATATAAACAGGTTCTTTTGTAACTGGATGTTCGAACTGAACCGCTCGGGCATGTAAGTGAATCGATCCATCCTGATTACTACGATTAAAACCATATTTCAAATCGCCTTTAATCGGACAACCAATATCGGCCAACATCGCTCGAATCTGATGATGTCTACCTGTATGCGGATTAATCTCTAGTAAATGATAATTATCTGATGAAGCCAATAGGGTATAGGTCAGCTCACTTTTTAAAGCACCCTCTTTAGGAACCATGCTGCAATAACTTTTATTTTGTTTTTCGTTCTTGGTTAAATAACGTACAACTAACTCTTCTGTATGCATTGGCTTGTTCTTCACCACTGCCCAATACGTCTTTTGGATTTCCTTACTCTGGAACATCGCATTCATACGAGCCAATGCTTTGCTCGTTCTTGCAAAAATAACAACCCCACTAACGGGACGGTCTATACGATGAACAACTCCTAAAAAAACTTCACCCGGCTTATTGAACTTTTCTTTGATATACCTTTTTACTTTTTCACTTAAAGGCTCATCACCGGTCTTATCACCCTGAACAATATCGCCCGACTTCTTATTGACAACAATCAAATGATTGTCTTCATAAATAACTTCAATCATTTAATACTGCTCCTTTTCGTTAGGAAAGTCTTTTGCTTTTACATCTGAGATATACTGTTCCGTGGCTCCTTTAATCTCATCAAACAGATTTAAGTATCTACGTAAAAATCGTGGATTAAATCCTTGATTAAGTCCAAGCATATCATGTAACACGAGTACTTGTCCATCCGTACCGTTACCCGCACCGATACCAATAGTAGGAATCTTCAATGAAGCGGAAACTTCAGTTGCGAGTTGAGCAGGAATTTTTTCAAGCACCAACGAAAAACAACCAATCTCCTCTAACAGCTTCGCATCTTCGCGTAAGCGCTGCGCTTCTTGTTCTTCCTTTGCACGTACCACGTAAGTACCAAATTTATAAATCGACTGAGGAGTTAACCCTAAATGTCCCATTACGGGTATGCCAGCCGTTAGAATACGTTCAATTGCGTCCTTTATCTCACGACCACCTTCCAGCTTTACCGCATGCGCACCCGTTTCTTTCATGATACGAATAGCAGAGTTCAAGGCTTCTTTGGAATTACCTTGATAAGAACCGAATGGTAGATCCACAATAACTAATGCACGATTCACAGCTCTAACCACACTTGCGGCATGATAAATCATCTGATCAAGTGTAATGGGCAAAGTAGTTTCATGTCCTGCCATCACATTACTCGCTGAATCGCCAACTAAAATCACATCTACCCCTGAAGCATCAACAATTTTGGCCATGCTATAATCGTATGCAGTTAGCATTGCAATTTTTTCGCCTTTACGCTTTAACTCTGTAAGGGTATGCGTAGTCACTTTTTTTATTTCCTGATGTACAGACATGTTATATTATTTATGGTCAGAATTATTCAGCTTTTTTAATTTGCGATTAAGGATAGCCTTTTCACTTTCTAACGTCGCATTTTTCGCTTTTAAAGCTTCTAATTCCATCATTAATTGATCAAAATTCTGATCGGACGAAATTATAGTTATTTGTTGTAGGTTTAACGAATCGTTATCACGTTTTAAATTGAGAAATTCTGTAACTAACGAATCGTATTTTAATTTTAAAGAATTATAATTTGCAACACTGGAAACATATTTAGCTTCGTTATCGTCTGGTGAAGAATAACCTTTCGATCTCATTCTTTCAACTACATTTAATAACTCATCATTATCATTTTGTAGTTTTTCAATTTGATTTTTTAAATTTTTAAATTCAATGCTATTTTCAGGTATGATAGTGCTTTGAGTAAGCTCATCATCCTTATTTAAAGAATTCGAAAAAATACTAATATTATCTATTGATGCTTTAGTTTCAGGACCAATTAATAATCCGAAACTACCATTTTTATATTCAATATCATTAAAAGAAATTAATCTGTAATTATTAATGTAAAGATCATAATTTCTATCATTGAAAGAAATCTTAAGCGTATTATTTTGATTGTATTTAATTACATCTTGCAACGCAATCCAACCATTTGATTTAATATCTCCAGTTACATTTTTATAGATACCGTTATTAACTTGTCTTAACCTGCAATTTTGATTTGGTCCAATTTCAAAAATAAATCCGCCCACACTTGATTCTTGGAGCATAAATAAAACACCAATAAATCCATCAGGTGCAATTGCAATTGGATTCACACGAACGCTTAACTGATAAGCAGATAAATTTAATGTCTTGGAACATATCAATGCGTAAGGATCCCCTTTGACTTTTCTATTTAAATAATAACTGCCATTTTGAGCCATGAACAGATTATTAAAATTAGAAATGGTGGGCCAATCAACAGACGAAGAATCAAATTCTTCTTTATAAAATTCATTATTAAAATCAACATTTACCATAGGTGCATTACTAAGCTGCACCTGAGCAAATAAAAATTTGCTTGATAATAATAAGACGATGAATACTATAAATTTACGCATAAATGAAATAAATTTTAAAGTGATTTCATTGAATTTTTAAGTTTGCCCGCAAGAGATTTACTTATTTTAACAAGTGGAATTCGTACCTGATCTTCCATAATTTTTAAATCTTTTAAAACAGATTTAATTCCACCTGGATTTCCTTCAGCAAATAACAAAGGAATAAAATTGTGAAATGGATAATATAATTTCTGAGCCGCCTGATAATCATTATTCAATGCTGCATTAACCATCTGAGAAAACTTCTTAGGATATGCATTGGCTACGACTGAAATGACTCCAGCAGCACCACATGCAATTAATGGGAGAGTAATACCATCATCTCCAGAAATAACTAAAAAATCTTTTGGCTTGTTTTCAATAATAGACATTGCTTGCTCAATATTACCACTTGCTTCTTTTATTCCGATAACATTTTTACACGATTTCGCAATTTCAACAACCGTAGCAGGCAGCATATTTGACCCAGTTCGCGACGGCACATTATACAATATAATTGGTACTGGACAATATTTGCTCACCAATTTGTAATGCTCAACAATTCCAGCTTGTGAAGGCTTGTTATAAGCGGGAGAAACAGATAAGATGGCGTTTATTCCATTAAAATCAGTCGACTTAATTTCTTCTAATAAATGAAGCGTATTATTTCCACCTAGGCCTAGTACAACTGGTAATTTACCATTATTACTTTTAACAACCGTCTCAACTACTTTATTCTTTTCTTCTGTAGAAAGTGTTACGCTTTCACCGGTTGTTCCTAAAACAACTAAATAGTTACATCCGCCTTTTACAATATGTTGAACTAATTTATTCAATGCTTTGTAATCAACATCGCCATTATTTTTGAAAGGTGTTACAATTGCTACTCCAGTACCAACGAACTTATTTAGATTTTTCATTTTTAATTTGTTTTAAGTAATGATTTACCTGTTCAATAAAAGCAGGTAATTGTATTTGTTCATTAATGCTTAACATAAAATTATAATAGCGTTCCGAATTTTTAGAATACTTACCAATTTTAAATTTCGCATTTGAAGAAGCAGCTACATATTTAAATGGGATTTGATTCCCTAAGTGTAAGTCAATAAGAATATCAAATTCTCTATCTACAAATCGTCTTACAATTCCAGAAATGGGCTTATAAAACCAATTTAAATCTTTGAGTGTAAAGAAATCAAGCCCTAACTTAGAAAATCGAAGAGTAGGTAATTCTTTTTGATCATAATAACCCAAAGCCAAAACATCTTTATGATGTATCTCTCTTAACTCTTTCACATATTTTCGAACGATTTCATAATGCGCTTCATTACTGGAATCGTATAAAATCCCTATTGTAGTTGCTTGATCGAAAGGTATAACATTGCTTTTAGTAACCTTGTTTCTGAATTCATTCAAAAAAACAAAGTTGGCAATTTTATGTCTTAAATTCTTTTTCATAGTTATAACACCAAGTAAATTTAAAGTTTATTTTGATATCATTTGTTCAAAATCAGATTCACTAATCACTTTGACACCCATCGAAGTGGCTTTTTCTATTTTGCTTGGACCACTATCAGCACCAGCTAACAAGTAGGTTGTCTTCTTCGATACAGAACTACCATTTTTGCCGCCGTGTTGTTCTATCAACGCTTTTAGCTCTTCCCTTGAATTCCGATCAAATGTTCCTGTAACAACTAGTGTCATTCCTTCGAGTTGATTTCCTAATTGAGCAGGTAAGGCATCATGAGCTAATTCAAATTGTAGCTGATTGTCTTTTAAGACTTCAATAATTTTTACGTTGGATTCTTTTCTAAAAAACTCATACACGCTTTTTGCAATTATTTCACCCACCTCAGGCGCATTCATCAATTCTTCTTCAGTTGCATTTACAATAGCATCAATCGATTTAAAATGACGAGCAATTTTTTTTGCAACTGTATCCCCAACATAACGAATTCCAATAGAAAATAAAACTTTTTCAAAAGGAATTAATTTCGATTTCTCAATTCCATCAATAATATTTTGTGCTGACTTTTCTCCAAATCGATCCAGCACCATTAGCTGTTCTTTTTTCAAATCATAAATATCCGCAATCGTATGAATCAGGTTTTTCTCTACTAAAAGGTCGATTGTTTCACTTCCTAATCCATCGATATTCATTGCCTTCCTTCCAGTAAAATGTTCTAACTTTCCTTTTATCTGAGGCTTGCAATTTTCTTCATTCAAACAATAATGTTGTGCTTCGCCTTCTTTGCGTATTAATTCTGATCCGCATTCAGGACAGGATGTAATATAAAGGATAGGGGTAGCCGATTCACTTCGCTTGTTTAAATCAACACCTGTGATTTTAGGAATAATTTCTCCGCCTTTTTCGACATAAACAAAATCGGCATAATGCAAATCGAGTTTAGCAATCTGATCAGCATTATGCAAGGAGGCGCGCTTTACTGTTGTA
>CANFIN010000127.1 GCA_947447155.1 Bacteroidota bacterium
AGGGGTAGCAAGAAATGCAGTAGGTAATCCATTGCCTAATCAAACGATGAAACTTCGTTTGTCGATACATGATTTATTGCCATCGGGGGCAGTCGTGTAGTCAGAAATTAGACAGATTACTACTAATCTAGGTGGACTGTTTTCAGTGCAGATAGGCAGTGCAGGTGCTAGCAGTAGTACTGGAACATTGGGTGGAGTAAACTGGATAGTAGGAAATAAATTTTTGCAAGTAGAATTAGATCCAGCCTCTAATAATAATTATATCGACATTGGTACCGTGCAGTTGGTGAGTGTGCCCTATGCTTTTGGAGCAGGCAGTGCAGCCACTGTAAAAACGAATGCAAATTTAACCGGCGTAGTAACGAGTGTGGGTAATGCAACCTCTATTGCGAGTGGTGCCATTACGAGTGATATGATTGGAACGTTGACAAAATCGAAAGTGGGATTAGACTTAGTGAATAATACGAGTGATACTGCCAAGCCGATTAGTACAGCAACGCAAGCGGCATTGGATTTAAAAGCGAGTACAACGGAAGTGACAAATGCCTTGGGTAGTAAATTAGCTATTGCAGATAGCACCAACGGATATGTTACTCCAACTCAATTAGCGGCTAAAACATTTGATCAAACACCGATCACCAATGCGATTGCAGGTAAATTAGCTATTGCAGATAGTACGAACGGTTATGTTACCCCAACACAGTTAGCGGCTAAAACATTTGATACCACTAGTTTATCGAGTAGAATTAACTTAAAGGCAAATACAACATCTGTTAATACAGCACTTGCTTTGAAAGCGAATATCGCTTCACCTACTTTTACTGGGACAGTTACTACTGGTATTATTAATACAGGTGTGTTAAGTTCCACTAGTATAACAGCACCTACTTATGCATCAGTGCCTAAAACATTAAGCTATACCGGAACTACTATTAATTGGAACCCTGCACAAGGATTAAATGCAGCGATTACATTAACTCAAAATAGCACCTTAAGTTTTACTGCTGCTCCTCCAGTGGGATCATATGGAACAATTGTTTTAACACAAGACGGAACAGGAAGCAGAACGATTACTTTACCTACCATTGGAAGTGCAACTAATAAAGTATTAGGTTCTACTTCAACCAGTACCGTTGCTTTATCAACGACTGCTAATTCAAAAGACATTTTAAATTTTTATTTCGATGGTACTAATTGTTATTGGAATGTAGGTCAAGGATACGGTGATGCTGCGAGTGCTTCTTCAAGTACTGCAAATTTGGCCACAGGGGTTACCGGAACTTTAGCGATTGCTAATGGGGGAACAGGTGCTACAACAGCAGCAGCAGCTTTAACTAATTTAGGTGCTGCACCAGTAGCATCGCCGACTTTTACGGGAACAGTTACCACCGGTGTAATTAACTCAGGGGCATTAAGTGCTACCAGTGTTAATACACCCATTTATGCCTCTACACCACAAGCATTAACCGATGGCGCAACAATCACATGGAATCCAGCACTAGGTTTAAATGCTAGTGTAACCTTAGGAGGAAATAGGACTTTAAGTTTTACTACTACGCCACCAGCAGGTGCTTATGGGACTTTGGTTGTAACACAGGATGGAACTGGAAACAGATCCATCACATTACCCACCACAGCCAATAAAGTATTGGGTTCAACTTCAACTACTACCATCGCTTTATCTACAGCAGCCAATGCAAAAGATATCTTGAATTTTTATTACGACGGTACGAATTGTTTTTGGAATATTGGTCAAGGGTATGGAACTGCAGCTGCATCTTCATCAACAATAAATCTTACCACCAGCGTGACAGGAACATTACCTGTAGCAAATGGAGGAACGGGAGCAACCACTTTAACTGGATTGGCAAAAGGAAATGGAACTGGTGCTATGACAGCAGCAGTTGCTGGCACAGACTATCAGGCACCTATTACTTTAACTACAACAGGTACTGGGGCTGCAACATTATCTGGGACAACACTTAATATTCCTACGCCGGCTTCTGGTTCATCTAGCTCTGCAGTATTTTTACCAACCATAGTAATTGGAACACAGCAGTGGACGAGAGAGAATTTAGATGTGGTAACATATAGAAATGGCGATATCATACCTCAAGTAACTGATGAAACTACTTGGAATAATTTAACTACAGGCGCTTGGTGCTATTACAATAATGACCCGGCTAATGAGGCTATATATGGCAAACTATATAATTGGTATGCAGTGAATGATCCCAGAGGATTAGCTCCTACAGGCTGGCATATACCTACTAATGCTGAATGGGGAATTTTAATTGATAAATTGAATTCATATTCAGGTAATCTAGATAAAAAATTGAAGACCGTAGGTACCATTTGGCAAAACAATACTGGTACTACTAATGAGAGTGGTTTTTCTGGACTTCCAGGTGGAACCCGTGCCGGTGGTAGTTTCAGCAGACTAGGTCAAATCGGTATGTGGTGGAGTTCTGGAACTTGCGCATATAGCTATCTGGAGTATACGATGAGCGGTTTGAGTAGATCAGGTAGCAATTCGGAATTTGGAATATCTGTACGTTGCCTTAAGGATTAGTTTATTTGTTCTATTTATTAATATTTATAATAAAGCTTAAAGGCTTCAATAAGTAAGTACTAAATCTAGATTAATTAAATCCAGATTTGGGGTAAAAATTTTTTATGAAAAAATTACTCATATTATTATTCTTATTTGCTCCTTTCATTTCTAATGCTCAGCGCACCATGTTTGGTAGCAATAATAATTATGTAGTACCGCCACCTCCGCCTTTTCAGGCGCCTCCAATAACTACTGGAGAAATAACTACGGGATTGCTATTGTATTTAAATGCTGGCAATACTTCCAGTTATTCAGGTAATGGAAATACTTGGTACGATTTAAGTGGAAATAATAATCATGGAACCTTAAAAGCAAATGGCTCTGGGGCTTCACCAATTTTTGGAAATGGCAGTTTTGCTTTCAATGGAAGTAGCTCTTATGTTTCAATAGAGTCATCTGTCATTCCAAATACAGGTTCTTTTACAGTATCGTCATGGGCCAAAATGCCTCCGGGTGCATTTATCGAAATGATCAATACCAGGAATCCGGCGAATCGAAGTATCGGGTTTCTTTTAACATCCACAGGTAGTGTAATTAGAGCACAAATTATTAACCCCACCGAAAATCACTATCAAATTCAGGGAACACATTCTACAATACAAGACGATACTTGGCATTTAATAACGATTACATTTAATGAATCAACTAGCACAATGACGGGTTTTGTTGATAACTCTCTAGTTCAAAGTCATAGTATCGCACCAGGATCTTTAGTTGGGCAAGGATATTTTAGTATTGGTTGGGACTATGCATGGAATGCAGGAGGTCTAGAATTCTATAGAGGATCTGTTGCAACAGTTTCGGTATATAATTATGCATTAAGTACTAGTGATGTAACCACGAATTTTAATGCGCTTAAATCACGTTTCGGTTTATAAAATATTTCACATGAAAAAATTGCTCATCCTATTATTCTTATTTGCTTCATTTATTTCCAATGCACAAGAATCTTTTTTTAGAGGAAATAATAATTATGTGGCGCCACCGCCACCGCCTTTTCAAGCGCCTGCAATTGTTTCATCTGGTTTAATTTTAAATTTGGATGCGGCTAATCCAGATAGCTATCCTAGAACAGGAACTACTTGGACCAATTTGATTACAGGAAATGCAGTACCAAGTTTTAGTATATCTAGTGGAACCTTCTCTAGCGATGTTGGTGGAGTAATAAGATTTGCTAGTAGTGGAGGTAGTGCATCTTCATCCACTGGATTTGCTAACTTAACAGCCTATACTGTAGAGTTATGGGTGAAACCTGCTGGAACAAGAGGAGATTATAACCCTTTCATTGAAGCAAATTCAAATTATATACCTTGTTTTTTTTCTGAAAAATCTTATAATTCAGGATCTGGGGCCACAGTTAATATGGTCCTAGCCTTTAATGCAAGAGGTCTGACAAATCCTACTGCAAATAACAGTTATCGTTATGAAGCTGCAATCAACTTTGGAGGTTGGAAAAAATATCAAATCGCAACTAATTATTCTTCTGATTTAAATAATTGGGTTCACATTGTGAGTACGTATAATGGCTCTACGGTAACAATTTACAGAAATGGAGTTTCTTTAGGAACAAGTAGTGCCCTAGGTGTTACTTCCTTGAGACAAACGTCCACTGGTTATTGGATAGCCCATCGTTGGGATATGAGTGATGGTGTATATGGAGATTACTCCATGGTAAATATGTACAATAGAGCCTTGACCTCTCTAGAAGTAACTACTAATTTTAATGCAGTAAAATCAAGGTTTGGTTTATAAAAAGTATAAAATTTAGATTATCAATTATCCAGTAAATAATGTAAATCTACTTCTAGCTTTCTATTCATGAAAATAGCTACCACTATACCAGATAAAAAATTAAGTCCCCGAGAAAGAGAAGTTGCTTTCCATATTGTTGAAGGCACTTCTACAAATTCGATTGCACAAATTTTAGCGATTAAACCGAATACCGTTTCTACGATTAAGAAAAGTATTTTCACTAAACTAGCAGTAGATTCAGAAGTGGCGCTGTATAAGGTGTTGAAGGGGTAGAGAATAGCCTATTTAGCCTCCTTTTTTCAAGTTTTGATATCAGTTATTTATGAAATATGTAACAAAGTGAGGGTAAAATAATTTATTATTTGTAACAGAGTGAGGGTAAAATGAAGTTATAGGGGTTAACTTTTCTAAGTTTCCCTCTTCGTCAGGCAAATTTTCTATATCAAACTTTTTCCAATAATAAACCAGCATCAATTTTTAACACCTTATGGATGCCCTTTAAAAATGGAATATCTGCCTTTCTTTTTCCATTCAATATTTCAGATACCTTTGATTTTGCTATACCTATTTGATCTGACAAGGAAGCTTGTGTCATTTTATTTTCAAATAGTTTCAGTTCAACTATTTCGGCAATTGTCTCAGGCTCTTTGAAAGGCTTTAATCCTAAAACTGTTTCCTCATAATTTTCTGC
>CANFIN010000128.1 GCA_947447155.1 Bacteroidota bacterium
TCTTGCGACTGGGATCGTACGCGCTTTACCATGGAAGATGATTTAAGCGAAGCAGTTATTGATGTATTCATTGATCTTTTCAAGAAAGGATATATCTACCGCGGAACACGAATGGTAAACTGGGATCCAGCAGGATTAACTGCTGTGAGTGATGAAGAAGTTATTTATAAAGAAGTTCAATCGAAATTATGTTATGTCCGTTATGCATTAGTTGATGCAGATGAAGATTACAACAACGATGATGAAGCACAACGTCAGGCGAAATTTGATAAAGGTGAGTTCATAACGATTGCGACTGTCCGCCCTGAAACGATTTTAGGTGATACTGCTGTTTGTGTACATCCAGAAGATGAGCGATACAAACATCTGAAAGGAAAGTTTGCCGTGATTCCAATGTGTAATCGTAGAGTGCCAATTATTTTTGATGATTATATTTTGATGGAGTTCGGAACAGGTTGCTTAAAGGTAACTCCTGCTCACGATATCAATGATTATAACTTAGGCATTAAGCATGGCTTATCAACTATTGATACCATTCAGGCAAATGGAACAATGAGTCAAGCTGCAGGATTTTATATTGGTGAAGATCGCTTTATAGTGAGAAAGAAAATTGTGAAGGACTTAGATGCGATGGGTGCTGTTGTAAAAATTGAAGATTACACTAACAAAGTTGGATATAGCGAGCGCACCGATGCCGTTATCGAACCTAAGTTAAGCATGCAGTGGTTTGTGAAGATGAAAGAGTTTTCGAAGCCTGCGTTGGATGCTGTAATGGATAATGATGTAAAGTTAATTCCAGATAAGTTCATCAATACCTATCGCCATTGGATGGAGAATGTACACGACTGGTGTATCTCTCGTCAGTTGTGGTGGGGACAACGTATTCCTGCCTGGTATGATAACAAAGGGAATTATGTTGTTTGTAAAACTTTGGAAGAAGCATTGGCTGCTTTGAAAGAAAAGAATGCTGATGTAACCGTTGCGGATATCCGTCAAGATGAAGATGTACTGGACACTTGGTTCTCTTCATGGTTATGGCCTATTTCTGTTTTTGATGGATTTAAAAATCCGGATGGAGCAGACATCAATTACTACTACCCTACTAATGATTTAGTAACGGCTCCTGAGATTTTATTCTTCTGGGTTGCTCGTATGATAATGGCAGGTTATGAGTATCGTGGCAAACGTCCGTTTGAAAATGTTTACTTAACTGGAATTGTTCGCGATAAGCAAGGAAGAAAAATGAGCAAGTCGTTAGGCAACTCTCCTGACCCATTAGCGTTAATTGAAAAGTTTGGTGCTGATGGTGTTCGTGCAGGCATGTTACTTTCATCTCCTGCTGGAAATGATTTATTGTTTGATGAATCGTTATGCGAGCAAGGAAGAAATTTCTGGAATAAGCTATGGAATGCTTTCCGCTTAGTGAAAGGATGGGAAGTAGACGCAACACTTGAGCAACCTGATTATTGCAAAACATCAATTGAATGGTTCGAAAATAAATTCAATGCTTCGTTAGCAGAGATTAATGACCACTACGACAAATACCGTATGTCGGATGCTTTAATGTCAACCTACAAATTAGTATGGGATGACTTCTGTGCATGGTATCTAGAATTGATTAAACCAGCATATCAATCACCGATTGATGCTAAAACCTACGCTGCAACTATTGGGTTCTTCGAAAACATCGTTCGCATCTTACATCCGTTTATGCCATTCGTATCAGAAGAAATCTGGCATTTGATAGGCGACAGAAAAGAGGGTGATGATTTGATTGTAAACAAATGGCCGGAAGTTCAACCAGTAGATCAAAACATCATTAGCAATTTTGCAGTTGCTTCTACCATCATTTCTGAAATTAGAAATTTCCGTCAGAGTAAAGGCATATCACCGAAGGAATCGTTAGAACTAATTATTTCGAAAGTCGGTAATACGGTAGCGTTAGACCAATTTGGAAGTTCAATTATTAAGCTTTCTAATTTAAGTGCGATTACAACATCAGAAGAAAAGCCAAGTGGCGCATTTCCTTTTGTCGTACAACATTATGAATGTTATATTCCACTTTCGGAAGCTGTTGACAAAGACGCAGAAAAAGAACGATTAACAAAAGAATTAGAATACACAATAGGATTTTTGAAATCGGTAGCTGCTAAATTGAGTAACGAGCGATTTGTAAACAATGCAAAACCTGATGTTGTTGCTGCAGAGCAAAAGAAAAAAGCGGATGCAGAATCAAAAATAAAATCGATTGAAGAAGCTCTTGCTTCATTGTAAACTATATGCATATAAGTCAGCGGCAATTATTTTTTAGTCACGTAGCTCAAACTAGTCCTGAGCCGCTGGCATTAGAAATTGAAAAAGCCGAAGGCGTTTATTTGTTTGGAAGTGATGGTAAACAATACCTCGATTTTATAAGTGGAATTTCTGTAAGCAATGTTGGCCACCGACATCCGAAAGTTTTAGCTGCAATACAAGAACAACTAAACAAACACATGCACTTAATGGTGTATGGTGAGTACATTCAAAGTCCACAGGTAAAATTAGCTGCTGCCCTATCACAAACACTTCCTGGAAATCTCGATAGCATCTACTTTGTAAACTCAGGAACTGAAGCAACTGAAGGAGCTATTAAATTAGTGAAGCGCGCAACAGGTCGTAAAAAAATAATTGCATTTAAGAATTCCTATCACGGAAGTACGAATGGTGCTTTAAGTCTGATGAGTGATGAATATTTTTCATCGGCCTATCAGCCCTTATTACCTCATATCGAATTTTTAAATCCGAATGACGAAAGTGAATTGTCGAAGATTGATAACGAAACTGCAGGTGTATTTGTTGAATTAATACGAGCAGAAGTAGGTGCTATTGCGTTAGATGCTTCATTCGTTTCTAAATTGAAATTTCAATGCGAGCAATCAGGAGCGCTGTTAGTAGTGGATGAAATACAATCAGGCTTTGGCAGATCTGGTAAATTCTGGACCTGCGAACATTACGATTTAATTCCTGATGTAATTTTAATGGCAAAAGGAATGGGTGGCGGAATGCCTATCGGTGCATTTGCTGCAAAGCATTCGCTGATGAAAGAACTTAGTCATAATCCGGTATTAGGACATATCACCACCTTCGGTGGACATCCAGTATCGTGCATGGCTTCGTTGGCTACTTTAGGAATCGTGAATGAAGTATTGGCCACAACACATATTCAAGAATGTGAAGCTATCATCAGAGAAGAACTAAAGCATCCGAAGATAAAATCGATTAATGGTAAAGGATTATTACTCGCCGCCGAATTAAGTTCGAAA
This sequence comes from Bacteroidota bacterium, assembly GCA_947447155.1. Taxonomy (GTDB): domain Bacteria; phylum Bacteroidota; class Bacteroidia; order AKYH767-A; family OLB10; genus CAINEC01. The sequence continues at coordinate 3,303 of CANFIN010000128.1, forward strand.
GACGAAAATTTTACCTTCATCAAAAATTGTATTCAAGATGGATTAATTACCGATTGGTTTTTATTTGCTGATCATAAATTCAGAATTGCGCCACCACTAACTATCACAAAAGAGGAATTGTATTCAGCCTTGGCAATTATTAAATCCAACCTCGATAAAATTTAAAATTCCTTAAAACTTCATTTTGCTGAACTTACCTTGCAACGCTTTATTAGCACAAATCAATAAATATTTATATTCGTAATTAATCTGCTTTACCATGAACGTACTAATTGTAGAAGACGAACGCTCACTCTCTCACGAGATGGAAATTTATTTAACCAAGCAGAACTTCAATTGTGATGTAGCTTTTAATGGAAAGAGCGGAACCGACATGGTACTGTCTAATGAATATGATTTTGTATTGCTTGATTTAGGTTTACCTGATATGGATGGACTTGAACTTTTGAGAGAAGCAAAAAAGAAAAAGTGTGAAGCAGCATTTATTATTCTTACAGCACGCAGCGAAGTAGAAGATAAAATCAAGGGACTTGATTTAGGTGCTGATGATTACATAGGAAAACCATTTTCGTTAGCAGAATTACAAGCTCGTATGCAAGCCATTTTACGTCGTAAGCACGGATTAAAATCGAATGTAATGCAAATAGCAGATTATGAAATCAATATTTCTAATCGCACAGTACATTGCAATGGCAATTTGATTAACCTGACAAAAAAAGAATTCGATTTATTACATTATCTTGGACTACATAAAAACAGAGTGCTTACAAGAACGCAACTAACAGAACATATATGGGGCGATGTATTGGATGATGATTACGAATCGAATTACATCGACGTGCATATAAAGAACTTAAGAAAGAAACTATCTGCGCAAGGTTCTGTAGACTGGTTTGAAACAGTAAGAGGTGTTGGATACAGAGTAAATTTATAAAATGAATATTTTACCCAATTTCATTAAACGTAGGAAGTCGCCAACTATTCAAACTAAGTTTGCGGTGTACAATGGATTATCTAAACTGGTAATCGTACTAGCATTTAATGCTATTCTTCCAATCATAGTACAGAAGTTGGTTTACGATCATATTGATAAACGTTTAATAGCAAGGTCAGAAAGGGTACTTCTTACTGTAAAGAAAGGAGGAATTGAAGAAATCACCTTAGAACAAGATTGTAGTTTCGAAAGCTATAGTATCCTGAAAGAAGAATTTGTTGCTATCTACCCTATCCTTGATCCAAGAAAAATGTCGCGCGACATGGATATTAGTGATGAAGAATGGAGATCCTCCAATGGAGAAACCATGAAGCATCGAATTATCAAAAGACCATTTACGTACGATAATCAACTTTATGAATTGAATGTTGGAGAAGGTATCGGATCAATCGAGCAACTTAAAAACACCTTCCAACAATTTTCATTTATGATTATGTTGTTTTTTGTTATCGTTAGTTTATTTATTGATTTAGGATTCGTTTCAATCCTGATGCGCCCTTTAAATAAAATAATGGAACGAAAACTTAAGCCAGTTCCATCGCCAAATAATTTCGACTTTACCAAAATCAATACAACAACCAGGGAGTTTAATAAGCTAGATCAACGAATCAATGAAATGATGCTAATGTTGAAAGATGCTTTTCAAATTGAGAAAGAATTTATCTCGAATGTTTCGCATGAGCTTCAGACACCAATCAGCATTATTCAAAACAGATTAGAGAATTTAATGATTGATCA
>CANFIN010000129.1 GCA_947447155.1 Bacteroidota bacterium
AAATTTTTCAATGAAGAAACTCAACTTTTGGAAAACACTTTGCTTTTTTGTCAAATACTCAGGATTTAGAGGACTCATTTTCGGTAAAAGAGCATTTAATTCTGTGCCATTTTCACTAGCATATTCACGCTTTAAAGAAGCAGTTATGTATCGCTTAGCTTCTTCTTCATTTAAATTTTCTTCGGTGATTAATTCTGATGCTTCTGTTTTTTGTTTTCTTTGAGCATATGCAAAAAAAGAATCAATAACATTTGCTTTGTCTTGAAGAGTGTCAAGGTCAGTCTCATTGATAAAATCAACTACTAAACTCTCTTTTGCTCTATTGCCAACACTTGCACGAATAACCCTGCGTATTTCAGTGATTAATGTGTCTTTATCCTTAGTTTTTTTGTTATTCTCAAAAATTAATTCAAGAATGTAGTCAAGGTTTATTTCTTGCGATTTTAGTAAGTCAACCTCAAAGACAACATCGTCCCAATCAATGGTTGATTCTTCTGATTCTTTACCCTGTTTTTCGCGTCTTAACCAGTCACGAATATCATTATACGTAGAACGGTAATCTTGAACTTTTCTTTCTTTGAGTAATTCAATCTTTTGCATTGCGGCAATATCCTCATCTGTCACAAAATGAGTTTTTTTAAATTCTTCTATTGCCTCAGGATTATTTACATCAATTGCTTGGATTGCTTTAAGGTGGTTAAATTCATCGTAATTCTGGAGTATGTTTTCAACTCTCAAATACTCTCCGAATAGCTTTGCAAATTCTTTTTTGTCTTTCTCTTTTACGATTTCATCAGGGTTAGGGAATTTCTCATTTAATTCTTTTACCACTTCAAGGTAACCTCTGCGTGCTTCACCTGTAGCAATGTCCGTAAATCCTTCTAAATATTCTTTATAGCTCTTTTCAAGAACCACATTCTTAGTGTTGCTATCTCCGAACAGCGTAATTGCATCAATAGTTGCTTTTTCTAAGTCACGGAATGTAACAATATTCCCAAATGTTTTTGTTGCATCATATATTCTATTTGTTCTTGAAAAGGCTTGAATTAAACCGTGATACCTCAAATTTTTGTCAACAAATAATGTATTGAGTGTTGGAGCATCAAAACCTGTTAAAAACATTCCGACTACAATGATTAGGTCAATCTCTTTGTTCTTTACCCGTTTGGCAAGGTCACGATAATAATTCTGAAACTCAATACTATCAACGCCATAACTGGTTTTGAACATTGCGTTATAATCGTTAATTGCTTTCGTTAAAAACTCTTTCGCACTAATATCCATTGCAGATGTTTCAAAGCTCTCGTCAACTATTTCACCTATTGCACTCTGTTCTTCATTTGCTGCAAAAGAAAAGATTGTAGCTATTTTTAATGGCTTTTCACTCTCTTTTTGTAAGTTGTTTAGTTCTTCATAATAATACTTGGCTGCTTCAACACTACTTACGGCAAACATGGCGTTAAATCCTTTATTGCTTCCTTGATTTCTATGAGTTTTTATCCTGAAATTCTGTAAAATGTATTGCGATATTTCTTTGATTCGTTCTGAATGAAGCAAAGCCTTTTTGTTTTCTGTCGCACTTAATTTTTTCTCATCTAGTTCAGCTTCTATGCTCTTAAATTTAGGTCGAACATCATTATAATCAACTTTGAATTTCAGAACTTTTTCATCTCTAATCGCATCTGTAATTACATATGAGTGCAATTCACGACCGAAAACGCTTGCAGTTGTTTCAGCACCTAAGGCATTTTGTACGAAGATTGGTGTTCCTGTAAAACCAAATTGATAGAATTTTTTAAACTTCTTAATCAGATTCTTTTGTGCTTCACCAAATTGTGAACGGTGTGCTTCGTCAAATATGAAAACGACTTGCTTTTTGTAAATAGCTAAATCACCCTCCGTTTTCATGAGGTTATTTAGTTTTTGTATGGTAGTTACTATGATTTTATTGTCATCCTTTTCAATGTTTTTCTTTAAACCTGCCGTGCTGTCTGATCCATTTACACTATCAGGAGAAAAACGCTGATACTCCTTCATGGTTTGAAAGTCCAAATCTTTACGGTCAACCACGAAAAATACTTTATCAATAAAATCAAGTTGTGTGGCTAAACGAGCCGCTTTGAAACTTGTCAATGTTTTTCCTGAACCAGTAGTGTGCCAAATATATCCTCCACTTTCTGTATCTGACCATTTCTTGCCTTGATATGAACTTGCAATTTTCCAAAGCATCCGTTCTGTTGCTGCAATTTGATAGGGTCTCATCACAAGCAGCGTTTCACTCGTATCAAAAACCGAATAAGTTAATAGCACATTTAGAATCGTATGTTTTTGAAAAAATGTTGTTGTAAAGTCTTTAAGGTCTTTAATCAATGTATTATCAGCCTTTGCCCAATTCATTGTAAAGTCAAAACTGTTTTTGCTTCGCTCAATGGTGTTGGCAAAATAACGGGTGTCAGTGCCATTTGAAATGACAAAAATCTGAATGTATTTAAAAAGCGAATTCGAACTATTAAAACTTTCTTTTGAGTAGCGATGCACCTGATTAAAAGCTTCACGGATAGCAACTCCACGCTTTTTTAGTTCTACTTGTACCAATGGTAAGCCATTTACCAATATTGTTACATCATAACGATTTGCATGTGTTCCTTTTTGTTCAAATTGTTTTATTACCTGTACTTTATTACGTACAATATTCTTTTTATCTACTAAGTAAATATTTTGGATATGTCCATCATCAAAAACAAAATCGTAGATATAGTTGTCGTGTATTTTTCTTGTTTTTTCAACTAGGTTATCACTTGGCTTATCTAAGAACTCCTCCACAAAACGAGACCATTCCCCATCTGAAAATGCCATATTGTTAAGGGATTGAATTTGAACTCTTACATTCGCAAGCATTGATTCATTCGAATTCAGGTTTATTGGATTCTCATACCCTTGATTGATTAAGTCTTCAATAAACTCCTTTTCAAGTGCAGCCTCTGTTTGATAAACAGCAGGTGATTCATTAACCTCAAAATACTTTGTGTATTGGTCAAGTACAATGAAATTATTTGATTCCGCTATGGTTTTATAGGTGCTCATACGGTTTCTTTCTTTGGAAATGTTAATAATAAATCACGGTAATATTCATACTGCTTTTTTCTTAACTCAATCTCTTTTGGAAGACCTTCACTAATTGAGGTAGTGAGTATGTCGAATTTATCGAGGATAGAAACAATACGATCTTGTTCTTCTGTAGAAGGAATTGGGATTAAAGCCTTTTCTAATCCTCTTGCATTGATGGCAGAAATTTTACCCGAAGAAATATACTTTTTAATTTGGTCGTGGAATTGTTTTGTACGTGTAAAATATGCAACGTATTTCGGGTTTAGTTGGCTTCTGAATGAAAAACAAGCATCGTGAATAACTACACCTTCATCGCCTAACCAAGCCGTTCCTGTTCCAATATCTTCAATTGTTTCTCCAGCAGCTACAATAACGACATCACCATTCACGGCAATCCTTAGGTTTTTACTTTCTACTAACACCTCGCTAAGAAATGACTTGCTTTTGTTTGCCCAAGTGCCGTAAAAGGTGTACATCTCACCATAATGTATGCAAGGCACACCTTCTGCAATCATATCATCTTTTACAAATCGTTTACCTCTTTGAAATTCTCCAATTACGCCTAATGGTTCTCTCTTAATTTCCACTCCATTAAAACTAAACAACTCCTCTCTATAAAAAGTATACTGTTTTTTGCGAGCTGTAAGCTCTGCTGTAAGCTCTGCTGTAAGCTCTGCTGTAAGCTCTGTAAAAGTTTCGAGAATACGAACGATTTCGTTTTGAACGTTTCTTTGTGGTATTGGTATAGGAAGATTTAATATTTCTGACATACTTGGGTGCTTTACCCCTGAGCCGCGAAAATAACTTTGTATAACATCGTTTATGCTTAATAAATAAAAATAAATATACTTTAAATTATATAAATTTATATCACTTGTACTTCCTAACAGATTTCCACTATCAACAAATTGTCCATTAAAATATTTCAAATTTGCTGTTCCGCCTGTAGGAATTGTAATTACTTCACCAAAATTAATATCAGCTTTAGCAAAATCTTTTGTTGTAAAACCATCGAAATTACCAGTGGATAATAATTTAATATCCCCAATTGGTGTTTTTAAGCTTTTCAGTTTTTCAGCAGAAACATGTTTGAATTTTAAAACTGTTAACTGTAGTGACGGTTTAACTCCTTGAAAACGTTTATCCCAAAAAGTAACCTCCCCCAGAGTTTTCCACTCTAGGTCTGCCCCAACTAATAAAAGATCTAAGTAACTCATGCGTTAATCTCGTTTATTATTGAATCAATATCAGCACGCAATTTATCTATCTTCTCCACCGTTATTGAAACCTCAGTGTTTAACTCCACTATGTCAAATTGCTCTCTATGGTCTTTAGTTTCCACATATGAGCTAACAGATAAATTATAATCGTTTTCGGCAATTTTAGAGTTGTCGATAGTCTTAGCCACATAATCAATACCTTCTTTACTATCGAATATTTCCATGACCTTTTCAATATGCTTTTCCTCGAGCACATTGTTGTTAGTTACTTTTTTAAAGAAGGCTTCACCACTTGCATCAATAAACTGAGTTTTATTTTCTGTTTTATGTTTTGATAGAACAAGTATAGTTACTGCTATTGGAGTACCATAAAACAAATTAGGAGCTAAGGAAATAATGGTCTCTACAAAGTTATTATCAACTAAATATTTTCTAATTTTCTGTTCCGCGCCACCACGATAAAAGATACCAGGGAAACAAACTAATGCTGCCCTGCCTTTACTAGATAGATAGCTTAAGCAATGTAATACAAATGCAAAATCTGCTTTTGATTTAGGAGCCAAAACACCCGCAGGAGCAAAACGATCATCATTAATTAGTGTTGGGTCTTCGTCACCTTTCCATTTTATAGAATATGGTGGATTAGAAACAATTGCATCGAA
>CANFIN010000130.1 GCA_947447155.1 Bacteroidota bacterium
GAATACATCAACAGCGCATCTGTTGTTGTATCCATGTTCGTGTTATCGGTAATTATCAATCCAAGTTGCAATGCATCATTCGATATCAACTGACTAGTTGCAGCCTTTAAAACTTTCAATTGGTCTTTCGCCCAATCAAATTCTCCGAGGTAATACGACAAACGTGCGTTTCTAAATTTCGCTTCTCGACCTATTGCATCATTCTTAAAATCTTTATCAACTTGCCCATATAACAAAGCTGCATCCCATACTTGTCCATCAAAAACATAAATATCACCCAGCTCTAATTTACATTCTGCTTTGAACTGATTACTTACATTAGGAAGCTCTAATAACTCTTCAAGTAAAGTAATAGCTCCTTGCGTATCGTGAATATAAAATGCTTTCAGATGAGCATAGCTTTGTATTAATGAAGCTGTAGAAGCAGACTTTCCCAAATCAGTAATTGCAGCCTGATAATCTAAATCGAGCTTTGACAATTCAGCTTGAGTAAATCCACCGTTAGTAATAATTTTATTGTTCACAGAATTAATCAATTCAATTCGCGCATTGATATAATTCATGCTTTCCTTTCCTTTTTCCAAGACAGCTTGAAAACAATTAATCGCAGTTTCGTATTCGCCATTACTCGCACACGCACGACCGAGTGCAATCAATCGATCGCCATCTTCTCCTAAACGTTTATCCAACGACTTTGCCTGAACAAAAGCAGATTCAAAATCTTTTTCCTGTAAGAAGAGCCAATACAACAATTCGCTAAAAGTAGATGTATTCGGATTTTTCTGAATCTTTCGTAACAATAACTGTCGCAACTGATCAGCGAGATTACCACTTAAATCGTTGATGATTTTTGATTGCAACAAAGTTTGTACACTCGGCATATATGTCGCATTATACTCAATTGCATCAACATATTCGTTCAACATTTCAGAAGCCTTGCCATCCTGTGCATAAGCATCAGCAAGCTCAAATGAAAATGGATAAGTGCCTTTTAAAATTTTCCTTCCTTGCAAATAAGTTTGCTGCGTGAACTTAAAAAGTTGTCGTTGATTAAATGCATTTCCTGTTTGTATAATCTGATTCACATCAGCAGGAAGATTTTTTATTACATCCGCGTAAGCCTTGTCTGCTTTTAGGCTATCTCCCATCATTTCATATAAAGAACCTAGTTCGATTCTTAAACTTACATCACCCGGAAATTTCTTTTGTTGTTTTTTGATCAGTTTTTCTGCACCTTCAAAATCTTTTAGCTCCTGAAAACATTTGAAATAATTACCAAACGCTCCATAAGGATCTTGCTGATAATATTTCTCGTAGTAAACTATTGCTTTATCAAACTCGCCCGTATTAAAATACTGATTGGCCAACTCAACATTGGACTGTTGTGCGAATACTGAAGAAGTTCCTGCAACAAGAAAAACAAATAGTAGTATTTTAATTTTTTTCAGCATTATTTAATCCATTCAAAACCTGTGAAAGGCACTAATGCCTTCGGAATTTTAATTCCCTCTGGCGTTTGATTATTCTCCAACATCGCAGCTACTATACGAGGTAACGCTAACGCACTACCGTTTAGTGTATGTGCTAATTGAGGTTTTGCGCTTCCTTCACGATAACGTAATTTCAATCTGTTTGATTGAAATGTTTCAAAGTTTGATACAGAGCTTACTTCTAACCATCGTTGTTGTGCTGCCGACCATACTTCCATATCGTAGGTTAATGCAGAAGCAAAACTCATATCACCACCACATAAGCGAAGTGTACGGAAAGGCAATTCTAATTCGTGCAATAAACTCGCAACATACTCTTTCATCTCTTCTAAAATAGCATAGCTTGTATCAGGATGTGCTACTTGCACAATCTCTACTTTGTCGAACTGATGCAAACGATTTAATCCTCGTACATGCGCACCGTAAGAGCCCGCCTCACGACGGAAACAAGGCGTGTAAGCAGTATATTTTATTGGCAAAGATTCAGACTTTACAATTTCATCTCTAAAAATATTGGTAACAGGAACTTCGGCAGTTGGGATTAAATAAAATCCGTCAACGGTTACATGATACATCTGTCCCTCTTTATCTGGTAACTGACCCGTTCCATAACCTGAATCGGCATTAATCAAAATCGGAGGTTGTACTTCGTAATAACCAGCCTTCTCTGCACGATCTAAAAAGAAATTAATCAATGCTCGTTGCAACTTTGCTCCTTGTCCTTTATAAACCGGAAAACCAGCACCCGTAATTTTATTCCCTAACTCAAAATCGATGATATCGTATTTTGTCGTTAGCTCCCAATGAGGAACAGCAGACTCTGGCAATGTTGGTAATGATTCAGTGCTCTGATAAACCACTTCATTTTCCTCTGGTGTTTTGCCAGCAGGAACAGAAGCATGAGGCATATTTGGAAGACTAACTAAAATATCATTTATGGCAGTTTCCGCTTGAGCCACTTCTTCCTCTAACACTTTACTACGCTCTTTAAGTTGAGTGCTTTTCGCTTTTAACTCTTCTGCTCCGTCTTTATTGCCTGACTTAAATAGCTCTCCTATTTGCTTCGCGATATTATTTTGCTCAGCGAGTAATCCTTCAAGCTCAGTTTGTTTTTTTCTTTTCTCCACATCCAATGAAAGAACCTGATCGAGCGTTGACGAAGCATCAATATTTTTGATGGCCAATCGTTCTATAACAAAGTCTTTCTTCTCACGAATAACATTCAATTGCAACATAATCTAACTAATATTTATTTACTGGTACAAATGTAACCGATTTACATCTAATTTAGTGGCCGTATTACGAAGCAAATGTAAAAACGTTTACACATTATCTTAAGCTAATGGAAGAATACAGAAAAAAATGTTGTTTGGCTCTAGTGCTCGATGAGAAACCTGAGGATTCTTCTGTATTGAAATCAGCTGCCGATCTACCTTATCATACTATAGTTTACAATAAAAACGATTCAGAAAAAGAGCAACTTTGCCTTCCCGAAGGAAATATGCCTGAAGTATTAAATACTGTTTTTGAAGATTGTTTCTCTAAAGGTTTCCGCAAAGTAGTTATCTTGAAACCTACTACTGAAATAAACCCCGCATTATTAGATGAAGCTTTTTTAAGTCTGAAACTGATAGAATGTTGCATCGGTTTAAAAGACAATGGTGATTTTTATTTACTTGGAATGAATGACTTCCGACCAGAGATTTTATCATTTATTCCTCCTGACGATGGAGCGGTCAGCAAAAAAATTATTCGCCGTATTGGGGATCAGAAATTAGCTTTGTATAAGACTGCGACTTTGAAGTCTGAATCGTAATATTTTAATTCTCGTTAGTAGAAATATTTCTTTTAAAAGCCTCGAGTTTTTACCTTAAAACCTATTTTTAATTTAAACTTTTTGAATGTTCTTTCTTTTGTCTTGACACAAAACGAAAGAACCAAAGAAAAAGTCAAGGCTGCACTTTATTCTTTTGCTTTGCAAATTTTTTCCTTGATAAAATTACTACAAATTCAGTGATTTCCTCACAGGCTCGGAACTTCTAAATTTGTTTAACGCAATTTTACCATCGTCAAAAACCGAATAAACTGAGGCCGAATAATTTATCAGTTTGGGCATTATTTGGACAAATGTCCGCCTTAAAAATATTGAGGATATAAGCTTCTGGAGAAAGTAGCGATCAGAAATAAGCGCTGTTTGCTTGTAGCGAGCGGAAGCCTCGGTAAGACCTGTATAAATTCATTAAAAAGTCGAGTTCGATTATTTTTACGTGGTTCATTGCATTCATTACTAATTTAAATCCGCGATGCACGAAAGTATCACCTCAATTGGTCTACAGCGGTGGTATTTTTGCCTACTTTTTTTGTGGTGCCTGAGGTGACTCGAAGGCCAGAAAAAAGTAGGAGTTTCACCGCTCCCAATACCATGGGGGGACAGCAGCCCCACCCCGCAGTAAAATTATTATATTGAAAATAATTATTCGGTTATTAAACGCTTATATCCATTTACAAACGTTTAATTCTATCTGCCATCGACATACCTAAATTTCCCTTACTTTTGCATCTTCAAAATACCAATAAAAATCATGTTAGACTTGCTTAAGAAATTCGAAGAAAAGAAACCAGAAATAATTTTTGAGTGGAACGATGCATTGACCGATGCTACTGGATGGGTGGTAATCAACTCACTGCGTGGTGGTGCTGCAGGTGGTGGTACACGTATGCGTAAAGGACTTGATCGTCGTGAGGTAGAATCGCTGGCTAAAACAATGGAGATAAAATTCACAGTTGCAGGTCCTGCAATAGGTGGTGCAAAATCTGGTATTAACTTCGACCCTACCGATCCTCGTAAGCAAGATGTTTTGAAGAGATGGTATAAAGCTGTACTTCCGATTTTAAAACAGTATTACGGAACAGGTGGCGATTTATTTGTAGATGAAATTCACGAGGTAATTCCTATTACTGCCGATTTAGGATTATTACATCCGCAGGAAGGTGTTGTTAACGGACATTATGGTAGTTCTGCGAAACAAGAGCGTATTCAGAAATTACAAGAAGGCGTTAGCTTATTGGTAGATGATGAGAACTACGTCCCAACAGGAACTCAATACCGAATTGCAGATATGATCACGGGTTATGGAGTAGCTGAATCAGTAATTCATTATTACAGATTAAAAAATGATTCAGTAGCTGGAAAGAAAGTGCTAATTCAAGGATGGGGAAATGTTGGAGCTGCTGCAGGATTTTATTTAACACAGCAAGGAGCAAAGGTTGTTGGTATTATTGATCGTAATGGCGGACTTACTAACAGCAACGGCTTTACGCAAGAAGAAGTAAATCATTTATTCAACACAAGAATTTCAAATATGTTTGATGGATTTACGAAAGATGAAAACATCAATACTAATTTCTGGAATGAGTCTGCAGATATTTTTATCCCTGCTGCTGCATCGCGATTAGTTACAAAAGAGCAGGTAGCGAGCATGCATAA
>CANFIN010000131.1 GCA_947447155.1 Bacteroidota bacterium
CGGAATATCCTGGTGAGGTATATGAATTTATTAGGACGCCATTTTGATATAGCTTTTGTTGAGTTCCATCATTTGTGTATACATAATATGCCCATTTTTTATTCTCTAAAGTTGAGAAATAACGCCAATCAACACTCCCACCTGTTGTATTTTCTGAAAGTCGAATTCCAGTAGGATAATTCTCTTCAATAATTAATTGTCCATGTGCATTACTACCTTGAGAAAATTCCATAACTCTTGGCCCTATACAGCCAACATCATGTCTGTAATACCAAAAAGCTAACGTCATCTCTTTTGTTATGCTAGTAGTATTAATATTTGCATGAACTTCATTACAACTGGAAAAACTATACGCTTTATTAGGATTTCCAAATCTATCAGTTGTTAGTGTTGGGCCATTAACTGTTCCATGATTACCATTTCCACTACTATCCCCTGCATTACCCGTAAATGGATAATACGCGACAAGTCCATTTGTTAGATTAATGGTATTGGTTGTAAAACTTACCTCATTACCATATGCTGTTCCAGCTGTATTGGTTGCATATGCTCGAACGTAATATGTTGTGTTTGATGTTAACCCAGTAATCTGACTTGAATAATTTCCTGTTCCAGTTCCATCGGTTGTTTTTGTACTTAGGCTAATGGTTGGATTTGAACTTGTTCCCCAAACTATACCTCTTGCATTAACGTTTGAACCTCCGTCTGAACTAATATTTCCTCCTGATGTTGCAGAAATAGCTGTTGTATCAGAAATAGATGATGTAGTTAAAATAGGCAAACTTGAAGAAGAGCTGAGTGTGTCTGATGCTAATAAGCTTATTTCGGATTGGGTTAATGCACGGTTGTATATTCTTAAATCATCTATTTGTCCGTCAGAGTATTCGTTTGGTCCAACAGGACTATATCCAATATATAAATTTCCATTCTGAGTTGAAGCAATATCAATATTACTTGTTCCACTCTGAAATATTTTTCCATCAAAATAAATAACAAACTGTGAATTATTTTTGCTGTAAGGATACACAACGTGATGCCATTTATTCAAATTTATTGGCAGAAATTGAGATGCTTGTATTACATCATTTATACTTGCGTAGAAGTTTAAACTTGAACCATTACTATAGATTAATTCCCAGCCCCAATCATTTTGTTGATTATACTTGCTAACTATATCAAAAATGCCAAGGGGAAATGAATTAATATTAATCCAAGATGAAATAGTTATTGCATCATTATCTTCGATGCTAGTTAAACTATTACTTCCGTTTACTTGAATATATTCATTACCGCTGAACTTAACTGACATATTGTTTTGTCCAAATCTATCAGTTGAAAAGGTTGCGCCATTCACCGTTCCATGATTGCCATTGCCACTACTATCTCCTGCATTACCCGTAAATGGATAATAGGCGACTAAACCCTTCGTTAAGTTTACTGTATTACTCGAATCCGCTGGTGTTGTATTCGATAGACTGTCTATACGTTTATTTAATAAGTCAATTAAAGAATCATATTTATTAATCTGCGCTTGAAGTTTGCCAAATGCACTTACAATATCATCAGAAGTTAATATAGGAGAAGTAGGTCCAGCAACAAATCCAGAAAGCACTGTATTGAGAGCACGTTGTTCGGTAAAATATAAATTCGTTCCTTCAGCAATATCGCTAGTTGTAGCATCTGCACCGGATGTAACTAGACCTTTACTATCGTAGGTTATTTTGGTTTTAGTAGCTCCTGTAATGGCTGTATTACCAGTTAGTTTATTGTCGAGTGCCGTTTGTGTTGCTGTGGATATGACTTTATTTAGATCGCTAGTATTGTCAACATTACCTAGTCCAACCATTGATTTAGTTATTCCATTTACTATTCCTGTAAAATTAGGTGATGCAATGGGTGCATACGTAGAAGCTGCTGTGGCAGTGGATAATTTATTATTAAATGTACTCCAATCAGTTGAGCTTAAGTATCCTGATGTAACAGACGTGGCTTGTGGTATAGAAACGGTTCCTGTATTTAGGGATAAGGGAGAAGAGAAACTATATGTTGTTCCACCACTTCCTCCGCTGTATTGCGGAATATTCAAAACACCAGTTGTCTTATTGTATGTTGCCGCACCACTTGTTCCCAATGTAGTAAGCGATAGCGCAGCTCTAGATCTTGAATCCGTATAATATTTATTGTTGCCTTCCGCTATATCAGACGTCGATGCATCGCTTCCTCCTGTAACCAATCCTTGTGCATTGTACGTAAGTTTAGTTTTGGTACCCGCAGTAATGGCAGCATTGGGTTTTAGGTAATCCGTTCCTGATACTGCTGCACTGACCGTTCCCAATCCATTTGCTTTAAGCAATCCACTTACTGATCCTGCACCTCCTTTTGTATTGCTAATCACACTACCATTCCATGTACCAGTTCCAATGGTTCCTAGCGTTGTGATACTTGGTTGACCAGGGTATGTTGATGCAATATCAATCACAGGCGCAGTTCCACCTGAAGAAGTTATTCGATTGCTTGCACCTGAAACTGAACTTACAGTATAACTTGAACCTGAGGTTGAATAAGTTAGGGGTTGTGCAGCAGATGCAATAGTTGCTGGTGGTAGGTATTTCCATTCTGATCCTGTATGGTAATAGAAACCAGCGCTACCATCGGTTTGATAAACCAATAAACCTGAGGCTGGACTTTTAATAGCACTACGTTCAGATTCTGTCATGCGTGATATCAATACACCTTTGCTATTAGATTTTACTTCCAACATAGCAGAAGGTTCAGGAATTTTAGTTCCTATACCTACTTGTGCAGTGGTGTAGAGTGTGATGAATAATAGTATGGGTAGGATTATTTTTTTCATGAGGGTACGTTCGAATATTTAAATCGCTGTATGAGTATTTCAAATAAATTAATGTGTTGCTAAATATGAGATTTCAGATTGGGTTAACGCGCGGTTGTATACACTTACATCATCTAATGATCCATGAAACACTTCGCTTCCTACTCCGATTGAACCAATTCTTAATCCCACAGATCCTGTATATGCACTTGATTGTGTTACTGTTGATGACCCATCGATGTTTCCATCAAAATATAAAGAATAGGTAGTGCCCGATTTTACAAATATAACATGATGCCATATATCATTCTGAAAGCTCGAATAGGTTCCTTGGGCATAAATTAAATGCCAAAAAGTAACAGAATTTCCAACTCCATACATAAGTTTATTCAAGACATTGTTATTATTAAATTCAACTGCAAACCCGGTATGATTTATTGAATTGAAAAGACATTGCTGCTGTTTTGTTTTATCAGTAGTTTTCATCCATAAAGAAATAGTAAAATCACTTCCCAGAGGTATAAAAGTATTATTAATGGCTATTTCTTGTACTGGATCTGGATTTGGATTTGGCCAGGCGTTTATTCCATTAAAACTATATGCAGAATTTGAATTACCAAATCGATCTGATGTTAATGTTGCACCAGTTACATTCCCATGGTTTCCGTTTCCACTGCTGTCATTAGCATTACCAGTAAAAGGCAAATAGGCTAATAGTCCACTTGGTAAATTATAATTTAGCGTTGTAAAACTTAGCTCATTGCCATATGATGTTCCAGCTGTATTGGTTGCATATGCACGAACGTAATAAGTTGTGTTGGGAGATAACCCAGTAATCTGACTTGAATAATTTCCTGTTCCAGTTCCATCAGTTGTTTTTGTACTTAGGCTAATCGTTGGGTTTGAACTTGTTCCCCATACAATACCTCTTGCAGAAATGGATGTTCCACCGGCTGAGGTAATATTTCCTCCTGATGTTGCAGATATCGCTGTTGTATCAGAAATAGCTGTAGTAGATAACACCGGCAAACTCGTATTTAGTGTATCCGAGGCCAATAAACTTATTTCTGATTGTGTTAATGCGCGGTTGTAGATTCTGATATCATCAATATCTCCACTAAATGATTGTTCAACTTCGTTCGGGTCAAGATTTCCAAAAATAAGTTTTGACAAAACAGAACTTGCGTTTTGAGTCATCGTGCTTGTTCCTAATAGTTGTCCATTTTCATATACATAAAACATATCATTTAATTTTTTGATAAGTAAATGATTCCATGAATCTTGTAAAGATGAAACAGGCGTGTATATATCTCCGATTGTAGTGTACTGATTATACCATCCCCCATTTTGACCATTTCCATAAAGTAATCCTAGACTCCCTTGAGGGTTTAAATAATAGTTATATGTTAATCCGATTATTGTGTGAGGAGTTGTATTGATAATAGTTTGATTTTGCTGAAATGTTTTGGAATTACACCATAAAGAAATCGTAAAATCAGTTGAAGCGTTAAAAAAGGCTGTATTAGTTTGTATTCTGCTATTAACACCATTAAAGCTATACGCCTTATTTGCATTCCCAAATCGATCTGTTGTTAGAGTTGCTCCATTCACTGTTCCATGATTACCATTTCCACTGCTATCTCCAGCATTTCCTGTAAATGGATAATAGGCGACAAGCCCGTTGGTTAGATTAATATCTGGTTTTGTTGCATCACCATTCATATCTGTCCATTCAGCACCATCGTATACATTCATCTGCCCCTTTGTGCCACAATTCGTACAGTATACAACTAAACCTTGTACTGGATTCACTATATCGTCACGCTGTTCTGCTGTCATTCTAGGAAGTAAAAGTCCTTGTGTAGTACTCTTCACCTCAAGCGCTGCGCTGGGTTCAGGATTTGTTGTTCCAATTCCAACTCTAACAGATGAAGTGGCACTATTTTGTCCATTTACTGATCCGAGAACAAGACAATTATCACAATCAACTTTTGACTTCGATCCAATTGCAGTAGCATTATTTAGGTTATTCGCTCCGACATCCACACGTGCACCAATTCCAGTATTATTGCTACCCAAAACGTTACTAGATAAAGATTCAATTCCAAGTGCCGTATTCTCCGATC
>CANFIN010000132.1 GCA_947447155.1 Bacteroidota bacterium
ACGAATACTAATTGGCTTGCTTTTTTATATACATCAAATGTCACAGATTGACCATCACTTAAAACCATTCCTGTTGATGCAAATGCATTAAGTTGTACACCATAATCACTAATATCATACGTCACTCCTGTTATGGTTATTTCACTGCTTCCTGCAGGAATAATTCCTGATGTAACACCACCTATAACGCCTAGTCCACTGAACACAGATAAATCTAATGTTGTGCTGGTTGTTACAGGTTGTATGTTTCCATCTGCATCTTGTGATTGAATCTTAACCGTAAATGGTTTTGCTTCCTGAACAGCAGCACCATTATTAATACTTGAAATTACGAGTTTAGTAGGGTTAGATACAGCTGTTGTTATTTGACTATTAGGATTATCTAAAGTAGTGTTTGTGTTATAAACAGTTGCTGAAGAAAAACCATTAAATGAATAGACTCTAAAGTAATAGGTAGTTCCTTGTGTTAATCCGTTAATGGTAGCTGAAGTACCTGTTCCCACATATATAATTTGTTGCCCGTTATTAGCATATGTTGAATTAGCCAGTGAAGTATAATCAACGCCATTTACAGGTGCTACAAAATTGTTAGTAGTGTTCATTACTAAAATTCTTTTTGTTCCATTACCTGCGTTCCAATTGACATTCATATTAGTTGTAAAAACACTAGAAAAGGAAATCATGCTGTCTTGTTGTGTTGGAGCTAGAGGAGGTGCAGCAATAAAAGTTAAGCTATCAATACCTAAACCATCATCACTACCATTTTCATTAGCATCATTCCATCTAATGGCTAACTGTTGGCCTGGCATCCACGGACTAGCTAATTCAAAACTTTTTGAAATTATAGTTCTGTTAGCACTAAGGTTTCCATCCAATGCAGCACCATTCGTTGAAACAGTAGTAACAGGGCTAAAGAAATTTAATCCAGTCTCTGGAGTCCAATTACCATTTTTAAGATTTGTTCCACCTAACTGATAATTAAATTGAAGTACATTTAAGTTTCCACTTCCACCAACTCTCCATTGCTCTCCAACATAACTGATAGTAATATTTGTTAAAGGTTGATTTCCATTGTTTGTAAAAATTGCTCCAAACGCTGGTATAATAGCAGAAGAAGCCAAGCTACCCATCGATTTATCCGTTGAGCTAGAAGCGGTTCTAAAAATCATTGTTGCACCTGTAGTTGAACTACCATTATCTGTAAATATTCTGATGTCAGAATTACTTCCCGCAAGCGAAGTGTACTGCCACCCACTTAATCCAGTTGCATTAACGGGTGGTGTCGACAAATAATAAGGACCTAGTCCAAAACCAGTAGTATTTGCGCTTGATAATCCTGCTGCTGGCATTCCATCAAACGATTGAGTATATGCACTTCCGTTAGTATAAGGTATAAATGACCATGTGTTTACAGAAAAATTACCAGTATATGGTAAATAATTAATTGCACTTCCTGTTCCGTTATATTCAAAAACAGCAAGGTAATAGGTTGTTGAAGGAGAAAATCCTTTTATCACACATGATGATCCTGTTCCGTCATAAACTAAAAATCCTCCACCCAAGTTTGTTGCAAGTGCTAAATCCTCATTAGCGCCTGTATAGGCTGTTCCATCCGTCGGAGAAAATGAAACTGCACTACCACTATTCACCACAATCATTCTTCTTGCACCATTACCACCCGTTAAATTTACAATCATAGAATCAAGTGATAATCTATTTAAAGATAATGCTGATGAAAGTGTAGGTTCTGTTGATAGCGTTGAATAATTCCCAATCGCAGAGGAAGAAGTTAAATAATTAGTAAGTACTCCGCTTCCATTATATTCGAATACTGAAAAATAGTATGTTGTTAATGCAGATAGGCCTGTTACAGTTACAGAACTTCCAGATCCATCATAAACAATTTTATTACCTGCTCCTTTGTCTGTTGCAAGTGAATAATTTGCATTCACTCCTGTGGATGTTGCACCATCAACTGGTTGGTATGAAACTGGAGCTGTTGATACAACTACAATTCGTGATGAGCCATTTCCTCCAGTAAAATTAGCGGTGATATTGCTTGTAGAATTTCCGCTAAATGTTATTGAACCTATCGATGAAGGCTCTTGATTTAATGCACTCCCATTTACAGCGATTGTTTTTGTTACTGCGCCAGAACTAGCATTTGAAATATTACCAGCATATGTACCCGCCAAACTTGCATTTAAACGAACATAGACCGTTGTTGAAGATAATGTATTAGAAACCGGAGAAAGTGTTAATGAAGAAGACCATGTACTTCCGTCCAATGAAAATTCATAATTCGCAGGACCACTTACTATTAAATCCGACGAAAGGTTTGTTCCTGAAGCGGTATAGAATTGAGATGTTGAAGGACTTCCAGCAACCGATGTAAAAGTTGATAGCGTTCCTGAAACAGCTATGACTGGTCCCACACTCGGATTGATAGTGAAATTGGAGGACGAAGATGTACCGCCGGATGGAGAACTAACGGTTACCGTTACCGTACCATCGTTTGCAATTAGTGCTGAACTTATGCTTGCTGTTAATTGCGTACTATTTACAAATGTTGTAGTTAATGCTGCGCCATTCCAGTTGATAACCGATGAAGAAACGAAGCTGCTTCCATCTACCGTTAATGTAAAAGAAGCGGCTCCTGCTGTCACACTCGAAGGACTTAGCGTTGATAAAACCGGAGTAGGATTGATGACAGTACTTGCAGGGATAGCAACATTTCTTGATGTAGCTGGCGAGCTTGAACAAACAATATTACCAGAGTAAGTTCCTACTGCAGTTGAAGAGCCTATTCTTACATAGATGGTTGTACTTGCAACTGCGCCACTATTACTTGGAGTTAAGGTTAAGCTGCTTGCAAAACCAGAAGCCCCTCCTGAAGTAGAAGAAATTTCAAATCCTGAAGGAGGCGTAATAACAAGATTATTTACAAGATTGCTCGCAGAAATACTAAATGAAGAATTAGAAGATGCCGTTCCATATGTTGTACTTAAAGCACTAACGGAGCCCGTTACCGTAATTGATGAGCAAGAATTTAATGGAGCGTCTGTTGATGAAATAGCCAATGCCGTTGTACCAGAAGTAGCGTTAACAGTGTTGATATTACCAGTCGCCCAGCTACCATTAGAAGATACTGCACATCCAACGACACTACCAGAAGCAATATCTATTTGTTCTATTCTTCTTACACCTGTTGACAAATTATTAGGAATAATAGCATTCCAAGCTCCTGCATTTGTAGAATACCCTGTAATCGCAGAACCTATTGCTGCACTGATATTTTCAACGCAGGTAACAGCTACTGGTCGACCTGTTCCACTTGCATTTTCATATAACGCAACGATATTTTTTGCTGTAGCACTACTTCCTGTACTTTGTATAAATGAACAATTTGTTGAAGCAGTACCAAATGCATAAACGGTAATACCTAAATCCAATGCTCTTCTGTTCACTATAGTTCCAGAACTATTAGCAATTGTAAGTGTAGGATAAATCACATTGCCTGCTGTAAAGTTGGCATTACTCGTATAGACAAATCCAAACCAACCTGTATAGGATCCATTTGCATCTGTAGTAAATGTTTCATAGCCACCTGCTGTTGTAACCGATGGCGCTGTAGAATAGGTGAAGGTAGTACCAGCACTATTTATAAACATCGGATTACCTGCTCCGGGGTTTGTCGTTCCTATTTGAGAACTTATTGCACCCTGAGGATAGTAACGGTAAGTTGTATTTGCTGTTAAGCTACTTAAAGTAGCCCTGAACAATACAGGTAATCGAGTACTTGTTCCAGAGCCTATTGCTTTAGGCACTACTAAGCCGGTAAAATTCGATTGTGTTACATTTATTTGTCCTAATGCATTTAAGGAGGTAAAAATTACCATCATTAAAATCAAAAAATGCTTTTTATTGAAACTACTACTATTCATACGTTTTGTAATTAGTTTTTTAAAGTATATACCATTTATAAAAACACAATAAGAAACAAATGTTTTTAAAGTTTGGGAAGGCAATTTAAAAAGCCATAGGACTTGATTCGTGAAAATTCTTGTAAACGACCTTATTTTATGGGTGAATGATAGAAAAACACCCAAATTTCGAATTAACTAATAAAAAATCAGGTTGCTTTTATATTAAATAACAATTGCTTACAAATAAACGTATCTGTATTAACACCATTATTATCTGCTAAATTATTAAATGCGGTTATCGTATTAAAATATACTATTCCTGAAAACATCTAACAGTAAAAGTATTACCATCGTTTTCTCAGGCTATGCGGCAGATGGGTGCTTTTTCTACTTCCTTCGGAATGCGCTTCCATTCTTCTGTTAAAGTTAGAAGTATATCCAATATAAAACTGATTATCCTTTAAACTGTATAAAACATATACAGCAAACTGTGGTAGTTTCATAAAAATTATTTTGTGGCCCATTGAAAAATGAAAACCTGATTTATTATTTACACTAAAAAAGAAAGGTAGCCAATTAGCTACCTTTCTTCTCTATTTATATCCCGCCACATAGTAGAAAATCTCGTTGCACTCGATTTACACTATGTAGCGGTGAGGCGTGCCGAAGGCTCTGCCTCACCGCTCCCTCTCCTGCCCCGATAGCTATCGGGGTCGAACCAAGGGACTATGCTAACTTTTTAATTTGATAATGATTTCAGGAAATGCTTTTAGATTTTGAATGTATTTTTTTGACTTCATTTTCTTAATCTGTCGTTCGATGTAATATGCCTTTTCACTTGAAAGCCCATCTATTGAAAGATATAAAACCCATGGAACACCTCTCGATGTAAAAGCATCTTTATAATGCAAATTATTATGTTCTATAAGTCGATTGGGAACATCATCAGTTGTTCCGATATAAAATCTATCGAGT
>CANFIN010000133.1 GCA_947447155.1 Bacteroidota bacterium
GTATTAAATACTGATACCGTTACATTGGTTAAGAGTTTAACTATTGCGCCTTCGTCAGGTGCTAACGTTACCGTATTAACGCCAACTAAAGGTAACTATGCTAATCCTCCTGCGACATTAACTGATGGAATTATTGGTGAATTTCCATGGACAACTAAACATTGGTTGGGTTGGCTTGGCAAGGACGCTGTTTTGTCTATTGATATGAAAGATACATTTGCTATCGATAGTGTAAAAGTATTTTATCTTAATGATCGAGGAAGTTGGATTCATCCTCCTGCTTCAATGACCATTCAAAACGATAGTCTTAATGCTGTTCAAGTTCTTAAAAACGAAAATGCTATTTGTTCAATCTTATACACCAATCCTTTTGTTGCAAGTAAAGTTGATATCACGGTTAAGTCAATAGGAAAAGTTCCTGAAGGATTTCCGGGCGCAGGTTCTAACAGCTGGCTGTTTATTAGCGAAGTGATGGTTTATGGTAAAAAGAAAAATGAAAAGTAAACACATTGCTGTTCTTGTTTTATTCATGTTGTTATGTTTTTCATCATCGGCTCAGCAATTGTCGAAACGAGTAATTAGCGACTGGACATTTACTATCAAAGGAGAGAAAAAAAAGTATAAGGCAACTGTTCCTGGCGATGTTCAAAGTGATTTGATTAAGAAAAAGAAAATAGCAGATCCTTATTATGAAAATGTTGATGGTGTATTAAGTCAGCTTGAAAAAGAAACCATTATTTACCAATGCGATTTTACTTGTGCAGATGTTGAGCTGAATAAAAATGCAGTTATTCGATTTAACGGATTAGATACCTACGCGCAGGTTTACTTGAACGATTCACTTTTGTTTTTTAATGATAATATGTTTTTGAAACATGATATTCCCGTTGGTCGCTTCCTTCAAAAAAACAATCATCTTGAAATTCGTTTCTTGCCAATCGATTCTATTGAGCAAGCAAAAAGCAAATCATTAACTTATCAATTACCCGAAGGCAATCGTGTATTCACACGTAAAGCACAGTATCAGTATGGGTGGGACTTTGCTCCGAAAATTAAAACCATCGGAATTTGGAAGCCTGTTGAATTATTTATTTTTAATGATGTCTTTCTGCAAAATCTATCAGTAAATAATCAGCCAATAAATGCTAATGATTACGAGAATACAATGTTGGTTGATATCTATTCTGAAAAAGACACAAGTATTCATTTTACGTATAATCTGTCAAAATTTGTTGCACCTACAATCTTTCAAGATGACCTTTGGCCTCATTATCTAACATTGATAAATCGCGACACAACTATTAAATTATCAATAGGAAGTAACACGATTAAAATTAATAGTGTCGTTAAAAATGCAGAGTTATGGAGTATAGAAAAGAATGTCGACAAGAATTATTATTTTGTTTCACTTGATTTTAATGGACAAAAATTATCAAAAAGAATTTCCTTCAGAGATATAAAATTAGATCAATCAAAAGATGCTAATGGTTCATCGTTTAAATTTATAGTAAATGGAAAACCGATTTTTATGAAAGGAGTAAATATCGTTCCTGCGGGAATGTTCCCTGCAGATACACCTGATTCGGTTTATATCAATCTCGTAAAAATGGCACATGAGGCAAATATGAATATGATTCGTGTATGGGGTGGAGGATATTATTTGCCAGAAGCATTTTACGATTATTGTGATGATTATGGAATTTTAGTTTGGCAAGATTTTATGTTTGCTTGCGCGATGTATCCTGGCGATGCAGATTTTATGTCATCAGTAAAAGCAGAAATTACGCAGGAAGTAAAACGATTAAGTAGTCATCCTTGTATCGCTTTGTTTTGTGGTAACAACGAAATTTCAGAAGGCTGGAATAACTGGGGCTGGCAAAAGCAATTAAATTATTCATCTAATGATTCTGCAAAAGTGCAATCAGATTATATCAATTTGTTTGAAAAGTTAATTCCATCAATCATCGATTCAATAGCGCCACAATCTATTTACTGGCCTTCCTCTCCTAAGAATGGATGGGGACGAAAAAATAGTTTAACCGAAGGCGATTGTCATTATTGGGGAGTATGGTGGGGATTCGAACCATTTGCGAATTATCATAATCGTATTCCTCGTTTTATGAGCGAATATGGCTTTCAGGGTTATCCGTCTAATCAGCTTTTAATGAAATATGCAGGTTCAATCGATTCTTCGGATATGCGTGTCTGTTATCATCAAAAGCATCCCCGCGGATTTGAAACGATTGCTACTTATTTAAGTCGCGATTACCCTGCTGTTAAAACGGACTCTTCGTTTGCTTATTTATCGCAATTGATGCAAGCAGAAGAGATTTCTCGCACTGCACTGATTCATCGTACGAGCTATCCATATTGTGCAGGTACATTGTTTTGGCAACTGAATGATGCATGGCCCTCTATCTCGTGGAGTAGTATTGATTATTCGCTGCAGCCTAAAATGCTTTATTCGTCTATTACAAATGCGTATGAGGATATTGTTATGTTCGTCGATACCAACAATCGTCAATGGGATTTGAAAATTTACAATGGAAGTCCATCACTCATAAAAGCTAAATTGCAGATTGTTCAAGCAACAACAAATACAATAGATGCTCCTTGGAATTACGAGCAAAATCCAATTACGCTTTATCCTGATTCTGTTCAGAAATATGGAATTCTGCAAATGGTTTCCGACAAAAACAGAAATGTAATTTATCAACTTCGACTTACTTCAGAAGATGGTAAGCTCATCACATCTTGCTGGCATTTTAACGACATGCCAAAAGACTTGCCTTTGATTAATCCTGGTATTAAAGTATCGCGGATTAATGAAAAGGAAATTGAAATTACCAACGATAAATTTGTTTACGGACTTCGAGTTACTGATAAGAATGGAATTGTTTCTTCCAGTTTAAATGGTGTTCATCTTTTATCTAAAACAAAATTGGTCGTTCCTTATTCAGGAGATGTTAAAGGGCTAATCTTCGAATCGCTTAATACAGTTAAATAGTAATTTGTTGGGATAGTTCATTTCATTTCTTATTTTCGGAGGGATGAAAAAAATAATTCACACTTTATTACTTCTCGCATTCTACAATTCGTATTCGCAAGATTTTACTACATACGTAAACCCAATGATTGGTACGGGTGGGGTTGGACATACATATCCTGGTGCCACTGTGCCTTACGGAATGGTGCAGATGAGTCCTGATACTCGTAATGAATCGAGCTGGGAAGGATGCGGTGGTTATTGGTATAACGACTCGCTGATTTACGGATTCTCACATACTCATTTGAGTGGTACAGGCTGTAGCGATTATGGTGATGTATTGTTGATGCCTTGTACAGAAAAAATTTCATTTGATCCGATCGTTTACGGATCTCCATTTAATCATGCAACAGAGAAAGCATTGCCTGGTTATTATTCAGTTATGTTGAATGATAATAATATAAAGTGTGAAATGACAGCTTCAACTCGGGTTGGGGTTCAGAAGTATACTTATCCTGCAATCATTACACCTTCTATCTTGCTCGATTTAATGCATCGTGATAAAGTTCTTGGATCTTCTATTAAAATCGTGAATGATCATACTATCGAAGGTTATCGTCATAGCGAAGCATGGGCAAAGGATCAGTATGTTTATTTTTCAATGGAATTTTCGCAGCCATTTACAGAAGTAAACATGATGGGAAGAACAAATGCCTTAAAGGTGGGCGATAGTATTGTGAACGATTCAATACGTATTGCATTTATATTTAAAAAGTCTGCGAATAATATTGTTGAAGTTCGAACTGGTATTTCTTCTGTGTCTACAACAGGTGCAAGAAATAATCGCAATACTGAAATTGGTAAAAAAACTTTTTTACAAATTCAATCAGATGCTAGCGCTTATTGGAATAAGGAACTAGGAAGAATTGCTGTTTATGATGAATCACAACGTAACCTGACTAACTTTTATACTTCGCTTTATCATATGATGATAGTTCCGAATGTTTATTCTGATTTAGATGGAAAATATCGTGGAAGAGATAATAAGATTCATATCGCTTATGGCTATACGCAGTATTCAGTTTTTAGTTTGTGGGATACATTTCGCGCAGCACATCCGATGTATGCGTTAATTGATAAGAAACGTTCACTCGATTTTATAAAAACATTTTTAGCGCAATACGAACAAGGTGGTCGATTGCCAGTGTGGGAGTTAGGCGCAAATGAAACCGATTGTATGATTGGTTATCATTCTGTTTCTGTTATTGCAGATGCATTATCAAAAGATATTACAAGCTTTAATGTTCCTTTGGCGTTTGAAGCCGCTAAGAAAAGTGCTAACTGGAATCATTTAGGATTACCTGCTTTTAATGCGAACAATTATTTGCAGATTGATGATGAATCAGAATCTGTTTCCAAAACATTAGAATACTCATACGATGCTTGGTGTGTTGCGCAAATAGCAAAATACGTAGGTAAAACGGAAGATGCATTGTACTACAATCGTCTTGCTTCTTCTTATCGAAATTTGTATGATCATTCAACTGGTTTTATGCGTCCACGTCGTAATGGTAATTGGCTTTCTCCTTTTGATCCGTTAGAAGTGAATAATCATTATACAGAAGCAAATAGTTATCAGTATTCGTTCTTTGTTCCGCAAGATATTCCAGGAATGATTGATATGATGGGAGGAGCTAATCAGTTTGATAAAAAGTTGGATGGCCTTTTTAACGCACCAACGTCTACTACCGGACGAC
>CANFIN010000134.1 GCA_947447155.1 Bacteroidota bacterium
AAATTACCAACTAAAATCATACTCGCCTAAACCCGAATTTAAAAGAATCATCAAATTTAATACTCCTCTAAACCATGCATTTAAAATCCATACGAATAACCCAAGCCCTTATAATCATAACACTCCTAATGAGCTTTTCCGCATTCGCTCAAGCGCCTAATTTATTAAACTACCAAGGGGTGGCAAGAAATTCAGTGGGTAATCCATTGCCTAATCAAACCATGAAACTTCGATTGTCGATTCATGATTTATTGCCTTCGGGAGCGGTGGTGTATTCTGAAATTAGACAAATTACTACCAATCTAGGTGGACTGTTTTCAGTGCAGATAGGCAGTGCAGGAGCAAGTAGTAGTACTGGAACATTGGGTGGAGTAAACTGGATAGTAGGAAATAAATTTTTACAGGTAGAATTAGATCCAGCATCTAATAATAATTATTTAGACATTGGTACAGTACAGTTGGTGAGTGTGCCTTATGCATTTGGAGCAGGTAGTGCAGCTACTGTTAAAACGAATGCTAATTTAACTGGAGTGGTAACGAGTGTAGGAAATGCAACTTCTATTGCGAATGGAGCTATTACGAGTGATATGATTGGAACGCTGAATAAATCTAAAGTAGGATTAGATTTAGTAAATAATACTACTGATGCATCAAAGCCGATTAGTACAGCAACTCAAGCAGCATTGGATTTAAAGGCGAATGCTGCTGAGGTTAAGACTGCTTTAGATACTAAAGCAAATGCAAGCGATGTGAAGACTGCTTTGGATACTAAAGTAGACAAAGTAGCAGGCAAGGATTTATCAACGAATGATTATACAACGGACGAAAAGACAAAGCTTGCCGCTATTACGGGAACCAATACGGGAGATCAAATAAATATTACTGGTAATGCAGCAACCGCAACAAAATTAGTTACAACAAAAAATATTAATGGTGTTCCTTTTGATGGAAGCACTGATATTACGATTCCAATTATTGCTGATGCTGGAGCTTTAACAGGCACTACATTAAAATCAACAGTTACTGCTTCTAGTTTAACGAGTGTAGGAACTATTTCTTCTGGAACAATTAGTTTAACAACAAATATCAAAACGAGTGGAACAATTACTGCAGGTGCTGTTACTTATCCTAACATACATGGAACATCTGGACAGGTATTAAGTACTACAGGAAGTGGAACGCTTACTTGGACAACAGCTTCTGGTGGAGGTAGTGGAGTATCTTCAATTGGAGCAATCAGTGGTACTTCCAATGTAAATGGTGCAACGATTAGTGGAACCACATTAACCCTTACTCCTGCCAATGAAACCAATGGTGGTATTTTAACTACAGGTACACAGACGATTGCAGGTGCAAAAACATTTAGCAATACAGTTACATTTAATCCAGACATCACTGTAAATGCAATAACTATTGGCAGAGGTGGAGGAAATAACGATAATAATACTTCATTGGGAATTTTTGGTTTGTATAGAAATACAACTGGAATTAATAATACCACACTAGGTGCTTATGCTTCAGAGCTAAATACGAGTGGTTCATATAATACGGTTATTGGCACACATGCACTTTCTTACAATACCATCGGTTCATTTAATACAGCAATAGGTGTTACTTCACTAGGTTATAATACTGGTCAACAAAATACTGCTGTTGGACAGGGAAGTTTGGAAAGAAATACATCTGGAAATTATAATACAGGCATTGGTCGAATTGCTTTATTTATGAATACAACCGGAATAAATAATACAGCTTTGGGTTTGACAGCTTTATCTGTAAATGAAACGGGATCTAATAATACAGCCATTGGTGCAGAAGCCAATGTTGCATCGGAAAGATTGAATAATACAACCGCTATAGGTTATCAAGCTACAGTAAGTACTGATAATACTATCCAGCTCGGAAATACTAGCGTTACCAATGTAAATACAAGCGGAACATTGACCGCAGGAGCGGTAACTTATCCAAGAACACATGGAACGAGTGGCCAGGTATTGAGTACAACAGGTTCTGGAACACTTACCTGGACAACTGTTTCTGGTGGATCGGGTGTGCCGTACACTGGTGCTATAGGTGCAGTTAATTTAGGAGCTTACGATTTAAAAGTTCAAGGTTTAACGATTGGATTAGGAAATGGATCCGAATCAAGTAATACTGTATTTGGTAGGACAGCTTTATTTAATAATGCCAATACTGCTCCGAGTGGAGGTACAGCAGGTGTGGATAATACTGCTATGGGTAAAGAGGCACTATATTTTAATACAACCGGTTCAAAAAATACTTCCGTTGGTTCAAATGCATTATATAAAAACGATATTGGTGAGGAAAATACTGCTTTAGGGAGGCTTTCTTTGTATAACAATACACAAGGAAGTTTCAATACTGCTATTGGTATGAATGCGCTTGTAAATAATACTACCGGAACCTATAATACTGCTTTAGGTGTATGGGCTGGTGTAGATGTTAATTATGGAAGTTTAACGAATGCAACTGCTATTGGATATAGCGCAAAAGTTACTGAAAGTAATTCCATTCAACTAGGAAATACTAGTGTTACTAAAGTTAACACCAGTGGAACCCTTACTGCAGCTGGTTTGGGATTAGGAGTAAACTCTCCCAATGCTTCTGCACTATTGGAGGTGAGTTCAACTAGTAAAGGTTTATTGCCACCAAGAATGACGTATGCACAAAGAAATGCTATTACTAATCCTGCTCAAGGATTGATATTGTATTGTACAAATTGTGGGGCAAACGGAGAGGTAGAAGTTTATAATGGTATTTCCTGGGTTAATATTAATGGTTCTGCTGCAGCTGGAATTTTACCTGTTTTAACTACTTCATCTTTATCTTCTATTACCTCAAATAGTGCTACCAGTGGAGGTAATATTTCAAGTGATGGGGGTGCAGCAATAACCGCTAGAGGAGTTGTATGGAGTACATCGTCTAACCCAACAATAGCATTATCTACCTTAACAACCAATGGAACAGGTTCAGGGAGTTTTACTTCTAATATAAGCAGTTTAACTGCTTCAACTACTTATTATGTTAGAGCGTATGCAACAAATAGTACAGGTACTAGCTATGGCAATGAAATATCATTTGCAACTTCAGTAGTTTCAACTCCTGAAGTTACAACAGCAACAGGTAAAACTTGGATGGATCGTAACCTAGGTGCATCTAGAGTGGCAACTAGTTCAAATGATGTACAAGCCTATGGTGATTTATATCAATGGGGCCGTGGAGCTGATGGACATCAGTTAAGGGGTTCTTCAACAACATCTTCACTTTCTTCAACTGACCAACCAGGTAATGCTTTATTTATTCTTAATGGAGGTGATTGGAGGACTTCAACTAATGATAATTTGTGGCAAGGTGTTAATGGCACCAATAACCCTTGCCCTTCAGGATTTAGAATACCAACCGATGCTGAATGGATTAATGAAAGTGCTACTTGGTCAGGCATAAATGAAGCTTTTAGTTCACCTTTAAAAGTAACGTTGGCTGGTGATCGTCGATCTAGTGATGGTGTAATTGTGGTGGAAGGGGTATGGGCTAGTTTTTGGACGAGTACAATTAGTGGAACTAATGCGTTTCGGGTATATTTTGGTAGTAGTAAAGGCACCTCTAATGCTTTTAACCGTGCTTGGGGGTTTACTGTACGATGTATTAAAAATTAAGTAAAGACTAGATCAGGCGCAGGACTCCT
The DNA here is from genome assembly GCA_947447155.1 of Bacteroidota bacterium. Taxonomy (GTDB): domain Bacteria; phylum Bacteroidota; class Bacteroidia; order AKYH767-A; family OLB10; genus CAINEC01. Next base: position 3,707 of record CANFIN010000134.1, read on the forward strand.
GTCCTGTGCTTGAATTGTTACTTCTACCTTGCATTTAACTACTCTCAAAACATTGGATATATTTTTTGGTCACGCATCAGGCGCAGGACTCAGTCCTGTGTCTGATGCGTGACTACTACTTTGATATTTATTCTTTTATAATTTTGTAATATTTATTGTTATTGGTATGTCAATAACAATTGGTCACCCGATGGAATCCTGCGCCTGAGAAATTATAATTTACAATTTCTTTGTCAATCGTAAATTTCTTTTAATCCCAGCAAACTTGCTTCTCTTCAGCGGCGAATCCTTAAAAATAATTTTAAATTTTTCTTCCGTCAATTCTTCCCAATCACTCGTGCTGAAATTGAGAATTTCTGGGAGCGGACTAAATTTAATTTCGGTAGTAGGAGTTGAAAATCGATTCCAGGGGCAGACCGTTTGGCAAACATCACAACCAAATATCCAATCGTCAAATTTTGATTGCATGGAATCTGGAATGAGGGCATCTTTTAATTCAATCGTAAAATAAGAAATACACTTACTTCCATCTACCACTTTATTGGGTAGTATCGCATCGGTTGGACAACTGTCTATGCATTTAGTACAACTACCGCAATAATCTTTTGCATAAGGATCATCATAAATTAAATCTAAGTCTACAATAAGCGTGGCAATGAAAAAAAAACTACCTCCTTGTTTATTGATGAGATTTCCATTTTTCCCTATCCATCCGAGTCCAGTTCTTTGCGCCCAAGTTCTTTCTAATACGGGCGCACTATCTACAAATCCTCTTCCTACAACTTCGCCAATATTTTGTTTTAATTGAGCTAAAAATATGTTTAATTTTTCCCTAATCACTTCATGGTAATCATTTCCGTAGGCATAAGTCGCAATTTTAGGAGCCCCTGGTATTTGTTGCTGCGATGGAAAATAATTTAGCAAAAGTGTAATCACCGACTTAGCACCAGGCACTAATTTTGAAGGATCTATTCGCAGGTCGAAATGATTTTCCATGTATTGCATGGAGCCGTGCATACCCT
>CANFIN010000135.1 GCA_947447155.1 Bacteroidota bacterium
AATTACACTCAGGACTAGGTTGGTTTATGGTTAGATTGTATTTTTTATCCGCTGCAGCTAATGCAACCTTCTGGATTATCTAATGAACAAGTAATCTGATCAGCAGCACTTACAAAATCAGTTGTGAAATCATCAGCAGCCGGTGTTGATGTTGCTGTTGGCGTTGATACCGCTATTGATGATGGTGTTTCAGGAACTGTACTTGTTGCAGTAACTACCATTGCTTCTGTATTTACTGATGCTACTTCAGCAACAACTGGCGCTGCTTCGTATTGCTTATCGACAGTAAACTTAATTGCTGATGCAGCAGGTTTTGTTCTTAAATAGTACATACCTGTTTTCAAGCCGCGTTCCCATCCGTAGAAATGCATTGATGTAAGCTTAGCGAAGTTTGGTTCAGCGATAAATAAGTTCAACGACTGACTTTGACAGATATAAGCACCACGATCAGCAGCCATATCGATGATTGTACGTTGTTTGATTTCCCAAACTGTTTTATAAAGTTCTTTAATTTCTTGAGGAATTTCAGGAATATTTTGAATTGAACCATTTGCAGAAATGATTTTGTTCTTCATTGAATTATCCCATAATCCTAAACGCACCAAATCCATTAATAAATGTTTGTTCACTACGATGAACTCACCGCTTAACACACGACGGTTATAGATATTCGTTGTATAAGGTTCGAAACATTCGTTATTACCTAAGATTTGAGAAGTCGATGCTGTTGGCATTGGAGCAAGCAACAATGAATTGCGCACACCATACTTTTTCACTTCTTCACGAAGTACATCCCACTCCCAACGATCTGTTGGTGTTACATTCCACATATCAAATTGGAAGATACCTTGAGATACCGGAGAACCTTCATATGTTGAATATGCACCTTCTACTTTCGCTAAATCTTTAGAAGCGGTCATAGCTGCGTAGTAAATCGTTTCAAAAATTTCACGATTCAACATTCTTGCTTCTTCACTTTCGAAAGGATAACGCATCAAGATAAAAGCATCTGCTAATCCTTGCACACCTAATCCGATAGGACGGTGACGCATATTGCTATTACGAGCTTCAACTACTGGGTAATAGTTCTCATCGATGATACGATTTAAATTCTTCGTAGCAGTATAAGTAATTTCAAATAACTTTTGGTGATCAAACTTTCCGTTAATAACGAAACGAGGTAATGCAATAGAAGCTAAGTTACAAACTGCAACTTCATCTGGTGCTGTATATTCAACAATCTCCGTACATAAGTTTGAACTCTTGATTGTACCTAAATTTTTCTGATTGCTCTTTTCGTTACAAGCATCCTTGTATAACATATAAGGAGTACCTGTTTCAATTTGCGATTCTAAGATTGCTGTCCAAAGTTCACGAGCAGGAATTGTTTTTCTTGCACGGCCTTCTGATTCGTAACGCGTATATAAAGCTTCGAACTCTGCTCCATAGCACTCATCTAATCCTGGTGCTTCATTCGGACAGAATAAACTCCATTGGTCTTCTGCTTTCACACGCTTCATGAATAAATCGCAGATCCAAAGTGCATAGAATAAATCACGAGCACGTAATTCTTCTTTACCGTGGTTTTTCTTTAACTCTAGGAACTCGAAAATATCTGCATGCCAAGGCTCTAAGTAAACTGCGAAAGAACCTTTACGCTTCCCACCACCTTGATCTACGTAACGTGCAGTATCATTGAACACGCGTAACATTGGAACGATTCCGTTACTTGTTCCGTTTGTTCCACGGATGTAAGAACCCGTAGCACGTATATTATGTAAGCTTAGTCCGATACCACCAGCCGATTGAGAAATCTGAGCTGTTTGCTTTAATGTATTGTAGATTCCATCGATACTATCATTTTGCATCTGTAATAAGAAGCAAGAACTTAGTTGAGGTTTTGGAGTACCTGAATTGAATAAAGTTGGAGTTGCATGTGTGAACCAGCGCTCACTCATTAAGTTATAAGTATGAATAGCTGATTCTACGTCCGTTTTATGAATACCTACAGAAACGCGCATTAACATATGTTGCGGGCGCTCTACTACTTTTCCGTTGATTCTTAATAAGTAAGATTTTTCTAACGTCTTGAAACCGAAATAATCATATCCAAAATCACGGTCATAAATAATACTTGAATCTAAAAGATCGGAGTTGTTTTCAATGATCTCCATTACATCTTCTGCAATTAACGAAGCATTCTTTCCTGTTTTTGGATCGATGAACGTATAAAGGTCACGCATTGTTTCGGTGAATCCTTTTTTAGTATTCTTATGTAGGTTCGATACCGCGATGCGCGATGCAAGTTGCGCAAAATCAGGGTGACGCGTAGTTAAAGAGGCAGCCGTTTCAGCAGCAAGGTTATCCAGCTCAGTAGTGGTAACACCATTAAATACCCCTTCAATTACTTTTTGTGCAACTATTTGTGCACTAACATGGTCTGGTGAAAGACCATAACAAAGCTTTTGAATGCGGGCAGTAATTTTGTCAAACTTTACTGTTTCCTGCTTACCATCTCTTTTAATTACGAACATACGTTTAAAGCGTTTTTAGATTGTGGTTATTGTTGTTTAACTAAACTCTTTTGTTTTTTCCGGACTTAAAAGAGGCGACGACTCCGCTGACAACTATTTATTGCCTTATTTAAGTACTCTAGAAACTGATTTGAGTTTGAAAACCAGCGCTTTCCCGTTTCCGGGTCCGACTGCTGTAGCCGGTTACAAATCAAGTTAAAGATATGCTGATTCCCAAGCCCTATTTATCCACAATTGACTACATTTTTCAACAAAATAGCGGTTGCAAAATTTATTCGCGAAAAACCTTTTTTACTTGAAAAATTATCTTATTTAGAAAAAAAGGGGCGCTTTTTTGTTGACCAAGTTGCCCCTTTTATTTCGTATATCCTTATCGTTAGAAAGGCTAATAAAATTGTATTTTTTATTTCAATAAAATACTTCTGCCTTATAAAACAGTTGGTCTCGAAATTAAAAATCTGGCAATACAGGTTTGTTGTTTAGTACAAGATCAACGCTATCCATTACATCTGAAGTTAATAACGATAAAGCATCAATGGCTTTTAAATTTTCTTCTAGCTGCGGAATTTTACTTGCACCTAAAATAACTGTACTTACATTCGGATTTTTCAAGCACCATGCAATACCGAAAACAGGAAGCGACACGTTGATATCATCTGCAATTTTCTTAATCGCTTTTACTTTATTGATACGCTCTTCAGTCAGATTTCTTTCTTTCAACCATTCTAATCCTTCGATCGATAAACGCGTGTCGGTAGGATTATCAAACAAATATTTTCCTGATAACACTCCGCTTGCCAACGGTGACCAGATGGTAGTTGCTAATCCTTGATGCTTGAACAAATGCAAATAATCATCTTCCATTTTTTTACGCTCCAGCATATTATACTGTGGTTGTTCCATAACAGGAGCAATTAAATGATGACGTGCTGCTTCTAAGTGAGCTTGCAAAATTTCTTGTGCACTCCATTCAGAGGTTCCCCAATATAAAATCTTGCCTTGCTGAATCAAATGATTCATGGCCAATACCGTTTCTAAGATCGGCGTGTTTTTATCTGGACGATGGCAATAATATAAATCGATGTAATCAACCTGCAAACGTTTCAAAGCTGCATCACATCCTTCAATAATATGCTTACGACTTAATCCACGTTGGTTCGGTTTATTATCTTCAAATCCGAAAAACACCTTGCTCGAAACCATGTAAGAACTGCGCGTCCATTTTAGTTTACTGAGGATATTCCCCATTACCTCTTCGCTTTTTCCTCTTGCGTAGATTTCAGCATTATCAAAAAAGTTAATGCCTGCATCATAGGCTTTAATCATTAATTCCTCTGCTGTTGTATCTGCTATTTGCTTTCCGAAAGTTAACCAGGTTCCGAATGAAAGTGCGCTTACTTGCAGACCTGTATGTCCAAATTGTCTGTATTCCATATTCTTTTATTTGTGCCTAAATTACGATTAACAATTGATTCATCCTTAAAAATGTATTGTTTAAAATGAAAAGGTTTCTAATCAGCCATTTTTCATTGTATTCTGACGCTATTTGTCGTAATTTGCTATATCATTTATAAAAGGGGCAATTACCTAATAAATGGTACCTTTGAACACAAAACAATTAATAATAAAATCAAGACGTTCCCTCTTTCACAATATTATGTTTAGATTCTTTACTTTATTAGCAGCCATTTTAATTAGTGGACAAATCAATGCTCAAACTTTAACTGGAAACGACGCAAAGAGCATAAACAAAAATCTTGCAGAAGTCCGTTACGACCAACGCAGTTCAGCGCCTTTGTACATTAGCTTTATACCGGGCTCTTCTATTTCTCCTTCAGAAGAAATGAATGGTTTATCAGCAATTTTGGGAATGTCAAACGCAGACTCATGGCAACTAATGAGGAATGATAAAGATGATTTAGGGTTTACGCATAGCCGTTATCAGCAATATTATCAAAACGTAAAAGTTGTTACTGGAGAGTATATTTTGCATGTGAAGGGTAATCGTTTGATTTCTGCCAATGGTGTTTTTTATAGCCAACTTAACATTTCAACAACCGCAAGTATTAATGCAAAACAAGCATTAGATC
>CANFIN010000136.1 GCA_947447155.1 Bacteroidota bacterium
ATCGGGACTGAGTGAATACTACAAGGTTAATCTTGTACCCGGGATTGATCCCGATAGTAATCGGGAGAACCGATACGGCTTTCTCGAAAATAAAATCCCGATAGCTATCGGGACTGAGTGAATACTACAGGGTTTTGTTGTACCCGGGATCGGTCCCGATAGCTATCGGGAGAACCGATACGACTTTCTTGAAAATAAAATCCCGATAGCTATCGGGACTGAGTGAATACTACAAGGTTAATCTTGTACCCTGGATTGATCCCGATAGCTATCGGGAGAACCGATACGACTTTCTTGAAAATAAAATCCCGATAGCTATCGGGACTGAGTGAATACTACAAGGTTAATCTTGTACCCGGGATTGATCCCGATAGCTATCGGGAGAACCGATATATAACTCTTGAAAATAAAAAAACCCTGTAGTTCACACTACAGGGTTTCGTTGTACCCGGGATCGGAGTCGAACCGATACGGCTGTTAAGGCCACAGGATTTTAAGTCCTGCGTGTCTACCAATTCCACCACCTGGGCATTTCCAAGACATCGGTCTAAGAAATAATTTTTAGAACTGAATGAAAAAGCCTCCTGAGGGAGGCCTTGAGCGAAAGACGGGGGTCGAACCCGCGACCTCGACCTTGGCAAGGTCGCGCTCTACCAACTGAGCTACTTTCGCATATTCCTTTTGAGAATTTATTTTAAGAACGAGTTCAACAAGTTTCCTATTGAACGGGTCGCAAAATTAAGTTTTTAATCGGTTTGAAACCAAATTTTCGACAAATTATTTTACTTTTTCTTTAGAAATCAACTTCTTAATTTCACTAAGCTTGATTAATGCCTCTACAGGGGTCAATGAATTGATATCCGTATCAATAATTTCATCCCTTATCTGCACCAAAAGCGGATCGTCTAACTGAAATATACTTAACTGCATTTCACCGCTTTCGGTACTAATTGCTGAAGACTTACCATCATTTTTCAGGTCGTGGTTGTACTCCAACTTTTTCAGAACTTCCTCCGCCTTATTCAAAACTTGCACAGGCATACCCGCCATACGAGCTACATGAATACCAAAGCTATGTTCACTACCACCGGGCACTAACTTCCTTAAAAACAAAATAGAATTGCCTGTTTCTTTTATCGAAACATTATAATTCTTCACTCTTTTAAACTGCGACGACATATCATTTAGTTCATGATAGTGCGTGGCAAAAAGCGTTTTGGGATTGAACTTTGGATGCTGATGTAAATACTCTGCAATTGCCCACGCAATAGATATTCCGTCATAGGTTGATGTGCCACGACCAATTTCATCAAGCAATACTAAGCTACGATTGGTAATGTTATGAAGAATACTCGCTGTTTCATTCATCTCTACCATAAAGGTTGATTCCCCTTGAGATAAATTATCACTCGCCCCTACTCTTGTAAATATTTTATCAACCCAACCAATCTCAGCCGAAGATACTGGCACGTAAGCACCAACCTGCGCCATCAAAACAATTAATGCTGTCTGACGAAGTATGGCTGATTTACCCGACATATTCGGTCCGGTAATCATGATGATTTGCTGAGACTCATTATCCAAAAAAACATCATTCGGAATATACGATTCGCCTAATGGTAATTGCTTTTCTAAAACTGGATGTCGACCTTCTTTAATATTAATTACCAGCCCTTCGTTTAATGATGGTCGTACGTAGTTATTGATTTTCGCACCTTCTGCAAATGAACGTAAACAGTCGGCTTGCGCAATTTGATAAGCATTCTGCTGCAAGGCCTGTATATAAGACATTGTCGAATTCAATATTTCATCGTACAATTTAATTTCAATATCAAGTATCTTTCCTTCAGCACCCAGAATCGTTTCTTCATACACTTTCAACTCTTCTGTAATATATCGCTCTGCGTTCGTCAATGTTTGCTTTCTGATCCAACCTTCAGGCACCTTCGATTTGTGCGCATTGGTAACTTCAATGTAATAACCAAACACGTTATTATACGCGACCTTTAATGAAGTAATTCCTGTTCGCTCACTTTCTTCGCGTTGTATTTTTAATAAATAATCTTTCCCTTCCGAAGATATTTTTCGCAACGCATCTAACTCCGACGAATATCCGTCTTTTATAAATCCGCCCTTAGCAGCAACCGCAGGCGCTTCATCGGCAATTGATTCATCAAGCATTTTAAAAAGCTGTGCGCATGGATTAATCAAATCACCCATCTTTTGCAAAGCCTTATTATTGCTTGAAGCCAATTCATTTTTAAGAGGTGATAATAATGCAACGCCTCTTTTCAACTGAACAGCTTCACGCGGAGTTAACTTCTTAATTGCAATACGTGAAGACAATCGCTCTAAATCTCCAATTGATTTTAAAATTTGTTCAATTCGTAAACTAAATTCTGTCTGCTCAAAAAAACTGGAAACAACCTCATGTCGTTCGTTAATAGCATGAATATTCTTTAGAGGCATCAATAACCATCTTCGTAGCAAACGAGCGCCCATAGGCGATACCGTATGATCCATTACATCCAACAAGGTCGTTGCCTTTTCATGCGGTGATGAAATAATTTCAAGATTACGAATGGTAAATCGATCGAGCCACACAAATTGATCTTCATCAATTCTAGAGACGGATTTTATATGACTTAACGACACCTGTTGCGTTTGTTGAACATAATGCAATGCAGCACCCGCCGCAACTGTAGCAGCAACCAAATCCTGAATACCGAATCCTTTAAGTGATGTCGTATTTAGTTGCTTTAATAACAACTCCTCTGTATAAGCCTGCTGAAAAACCCACTCATCAAGCGTATAGATATAAAACTTATTACCTAAGCGATCTTTTAATGCTTGCTGATCTCGGCGAGATACCAAAACTTCCGTTGGAGAAAAACTTTGTATCAGTTTATCAATATACTCCCAATATCCTTCTGCAGCAAAGTACTCGCCTGTTGAAACATCTAATATTGATAATCCAACTAAATTTTCTGATTGAAAATAAACGGCCGCTAAAAAGTTATTTGATTTATGATCTAAAATTTTATCACTAAACGCAGTTCCTGGTGTTATAACTTCCGTCACACCACGCTTAACAATTGTCTTCGTCATCTTCGGATCTTCGAGTTGATCACATATCGCAACACGCAATCCTCCTCTGACCAATTTTGGAAGATATGTTTCCAATGAATGATGAGGGAATCCTGCCAAGTCCATTTCTGAAGCAGCGCCATTACTTCTCTTCGTTAAAACAATACCTAAAACTTTGGATGCTTTAACAGCATCTTCATTAAAGGTTTCATAAAAATCGCCAACACGAAACAACAAAAGTGCATCCGGGTATTTTGCCTTGATGCTGTTATATTGTTTCATTAAAGGTGTTTCTTCTTTCGCTGCCATTGTTAACTTTGTGGTAAAGATAAAAAATCGTGCAGAAGCTTAAAAATGATGAACTCAATCGACCTGCTTTAACGGATTATAAAAAGCAGGATAAACTTCCCTATGTAATTATTTTGGATAATGTTCGAAGCGCGCTGAATGTTGGTTCTGTATTTCGAACAGCAGACGCTTTCAATACTTCAAAAATAATTCTTTGTGGAATAACTTCTACTCCTCCACACAAAGAAATTTCAAAAACAGCACTCGGCGCAACTGAATCGGTTGATTGGGAATATTTCGAAACAACAGAAGACGCAATTAATTTATTGAGAAGCCAAGGTTATTTGATTTACGCTGTAGAACAAGCCACTCAAAGTAATATGTTAAATGATTTTAATGCAGCAGGTAAGCCTTTTGCAATTATCTTCGGACATGAAATGGATGGTGTTCAGCAAAGTGTTATTGATATTTGTGATGGTTGCATTGAAATTCCCCAATCAGGCACCAAACATTCAATCAATATTTCTGTATGTGCTGGTGTAGTTTGCTGGGAAATTTATCGTCAATTGAAATAAATAACATTGAGCACTACAGATAAAATAATTTTAGGTATCGACCCTGGCACAGTTGTAATGGGATATGGGATTATTCATATCAATGGCAACAATATGAAATTAATTTCAGCAGGCGTCTTGTCATTAGATAAAAAAGAAGATCACTTCCTTCGTATAAAAGAAATTTTTGATACCGTCGAAAAATTAATTAGGCAATATAAGCCGGATGAGTTTTCAATTGAAGAACCTTTCTTCGGAAAAAATGTTCAATCAATGTTGAAGTTAGGTCGAGCACAAGGTGCAGCAATTTCAGCTGCATTGCATCATCATCTTCCAGTTCATGGATATAGTCCTAGAACTATTAAAAAATCAATTACAGGCAGTGGCGCATCAAGTAAAGAACAAGTTGCCAGCATGCTTAGAACCATATTAAAATTTGAAGAAACACCTAAATACCTGGATGCTACTGATGCATTAGGCGTTGCCGTTTGCCATTATTTTCAAACAAAAAGTTTTAAACAAGAATCCTCAACTTCAATTATTAAAACAAAAAAGGCTTCCGCAAAAAAAAGCAAAGCCTCATGGTCAACATATATTAATAAAAACCCCGGACGGGTTAAGGAATAATCGAATAATCTTTAAGTATTGCTTC
>CANFIN010000137.1 GCA_947447155.1 Bacteroidota bacterium
AGAATAATTGGTGCGACAACTTTATTGATTTTATTTTTTGATTGATTGTTTTCAAATAACATATAAAGAATCGGAATTACAAATAAGGTAAGTAGTGTAGCTATCAATAATCCACCGATTACTACGGTTGCTAACGGACGTTGTACTTCGGCTCCTGCACCATGACTTAAAGCCATTGGAAGAAATCCTAATGAAGCTACGAAGGCTGTCATTAAAACTGGACGTAAGCGGTGTTTCGTTCCGTGCATAACAACTTGTTGTAAATCGTTCGGATATTCATTCTTCAATCGATTAAACTCCGCTATCAATACAATTCCGTTTAATACAGCTACACCAAATAATGCGATAAAGCCAACACCAGCGCTAATACTGAAAGGCATTCCACGCATTGCTAAAAACAAGATTCCTCCAATTGCTGAAAGAGGAATAGCAGAGTAAATGATTAATCCGTGCTTAATAGAGTTAAATGCGAAATACAAGAAAATAAATATTAGTAATAGTGATATAGGAACTGCAAGTTTTAATCGATCTTGCGCTGCTTGTAAATTCTCAAACGCTCCGCCATAGGTGATATAATAACCCGTTGGTAATTGTATTTTAGAAGCTGTATTTTGAACATCCTTTACAACAGATTCCACATCTCGGCCATTCACATTAAATCCAACAATGATTCTTCGCTTGGCATCATCGCGTTGAATCTGATTCACACTTTGCTTGATTGATACATCTGCTAATTGATAAAGCGGTACCTGACTACCGTTAGGAGTAGGGATTAGTAAATTGTGAACGTCTTCAACATTCTGACGTTGTTCATTCGCCAAGCGTACCACTAAATCAAAACGTTTTTCGTCTTCGTATACTTTTCCGCAACTCTGACCCGCAAATGAAATATTAACTACACGATTAACATCTCCAATGGTTAAACCGTATTGGGCAATAACATTTCTATGATAGCTTATAATCAGTTGAGGCAATCCATCTATCGGTTCGACATAAATATTTTCAGCTCCATTAATTTTTGAAACTTGCTCTCCTAGTAAACGCGAATATTTTGAAAGTGTATCTAAATTCTCTCCGAATATTTTACAGACTACATCTTGCTTCGCACCCGTCATTAATTCATTAAATCGCATGGCAACCGGATATTGAAAACTATACTGAACACCAGGAATTACATTTAGTGCATCATTGATCTTTTGCGATAGTTCTTCCCACGTTTCGGCAGATGTCCATTTTGATTTATCTTTTAAAATAATCATCATATCACTCGCCTCCATAGGCATAGGGTCAGTTGGGATTTCACCACTTCCGGTTTTGCCTACAATTTTTTCTATCTCTGGAAACTTCTCCAATAACACATGTGCTGATTGCATACAAGCCTCGCTTGAAGTTCGGATATTGCTACCCGTTAGTACGCGTGTTTCAACTGCAAAATCGCCTTCTGGCAATTCAGGAATAAATTCACCACCAAGATTAGAGAATACAAAAAGCGAAATAATCAATAAAGCAAATGAGGTAGTCAATGTCGTTTTAGGAAATTTTAAAATTCGCCCAAGCAATCGTTGTTGTTTAGCAATTAAATAATCCATCATCCTGTCCGACCAGTTTTTATCCTGAGAAATCGTTTTACTTAGGAAGATTGCACTCATCATCGGAATATAAGTAAGTGATAAAATAAAAGCTCCTAATAATGCAAAGGCTACTGTTTGCGCCATCGGCATAAACATTTTACCTTCTATCCCTTCAAGCGTGAAAATGGGTAAATAAACAATCAAAATAATAATTTGTCCAAATACTGCACTGTTCATCATCTTGCCCGCAGATCCTTTAACAGCATCATCCATTTCATCTTGTGAAATACGATTTAATCCTGCAAATTTTTTATTATGCATCAAACTATGCATAACTGCTTCAACTATAATAACCGCTCCATCTACTATCAATCCGAAGTCGAGCGCACCAAGGCTCATCAAATTACCACTCACACCAAAAATATTCATCATTATAATTGCGAAGAGCATCGACAATGGAATAACTGAAGCGACTAAAAATCCGGCGCGTACATTTCCAAGAAACAATACAAGAATAAAAATGACAATAAGAGCACCTTCTAATAAGTTTTTTGTAACGGTACTGATTGCACTATCAACCATTTTAGTTCTATCGAGAAAGGGTTCTAGTATTACACCTTTGGGAAGCGTTAATTTAATTTGTTCAATACGTGCTTTTACATCTATAATAACATTACTGCTATTTTCTCCTTTTAACATCATCACAACAGCACCAGCTACTTCACCTTCGTCGTTATAGGTTATCGCACCATAGCGCGTAGCTTGTCCGATTCGCACTTCTGCAATATCTTTAATGAGAAGCGGTGTTCCGTTAGAAAGCGATTTTACAACAATCGATTCTATATCTTCAATTTTTTGAATGAGTCCTTCTGTACGAATAAACAGCACGGTAGATGATTTTTCGATATAGCCACCTCCTGCATTTTCATTATTTTTTTCGAGTGCTGTAAAAACATCATCTACGGTTACGTTATGTGCTTTTAATGTAGCAGGATTAATTGCTATTTCATATTGTTTCAATCTTCCGCCAAAAGAACTCACATCGGCAACTCCTTTTACGCCGAGTAATTGTCGCCGTACAATCCAATCCTGAATAGTACGTAACTCCGTGGCGTTATATTTCGATTCATACCCTTTTTCAGGTCGTAATACATACTGATATATTTCTCCTAGTCCTGTTGTAACGGGTGCGAGTGTTGGAGTACCTAGTCCTTTCGGGATTTCATCTTCCGCAATTTTTAATCGCTCAGTAACTTGTTGACGTGCCCAGTAAATATCGACATCATCATTAAATACAATCGTGATAAGTGATAATCCGAAGCGGGAAAAACTTCTGATTTCTTTTAAGCCAGGAATATTACTATTCGCTTGTTCAATAGGGAAAGTAATGAGTCGTTCAATATCGGGCGCACCTAACGAAGGAGAAACCGTTATTACCTGCACCTGGTTGTTTGTAATATCAGGGACAGCATCGATAGGCAATTTTGTGAATTGGTAGCTTCCATAAATTGCTAGTGCAATGGTAAGAATACCAATGATTAATTTGTTCTTTATAGAGAACGCAATAATTTTATTAAGCATAGATTAATAACGCTTAGCGTATGTAATTGTTAAAACTGATTTGGCAAAGAAGAACTAAAAAGCAATTATATTTTGGGTGGTTGCCAGATTTTACCAACGAAATTTTGAAAATAGAAATTCGTAGTAGGTTGTTTAATTAAATCCGTTAGAAATAATTCCGGTTGATAATAACTGTAATTTAAAGTATGAACAAAAGCAATCGTTCCATGAAATGCAGAACAGTCCGTTGACTTAAATGGTAAATCATCATGCTTATGATTTTGAGTCGTATGATCATGATGTTCGAAATAGTGGTCAGTTAAAAATTCTGTGAAGGACTGATATTCATTTTCGCTTTTATGTTCGAAGTAATGATGTACTAGCGCCGGGAGCTTTGCCAGTTGATGCAGCTCAAAAACATTCGCGATAAACAACGCTACAAACGAAATAATCAGAATCTTTTTCAATCACTCAAAATTAGAGAATTCTCATCGAATATGCGATAGGAATTATACTAAAAATGAAAACAGGCCATCACCAACTATTTAAAGATGGCTTATTATTAAAATACTAAAATGCTACTGCTAAGCGTGCATATAATCTGCGTCCGTTGCCTCCCATTTGAACGGCATCCCACGGGCCTGCCGACTCATTATTAAATGCCCAGTATTTTGCAACTGCTACTGCACCTAAGTCAGGATGGATGTTAAGTAGATTATCGACACCAACAATCAAACTAATTTTTTCAGACATTTTATAAGTACCATTTATATCTGTTACCAATTTACCTCCATAAACATATTTATCAGCAACATAAACTGTCGGATCTGCATCGGTTGGCACCTGCGGATTAATACCAAGCGCATCTTCACCGTAACCTAAAAGGGTAACTTCTCCGAAGTAGGTTAAGCGTGCACCAAATACAAACTTCTTAAATCCATATTCAGCATTAAATGAGAATTTTGAAGAAGGAGCAGAAGCAAGAATAAACGATTGTTCACGATCACTTAAAAAGGTTTGCTGATGTTGTTCAGTGTCGTTTAATTTAGCTGGAACATTAATTTTATCAATCGACATTTTCTGAATGTTTCCTGATAATTGTAAACGCAATGAATTTTTTAATGTCACTTTTTTATACTCTAAAACTATATCAACACCGCTATTTGTGGTATTCACAGCGTTCGCAAAAAACTGTGCGTAGTCAACTTTATTTTCTTGTAATGCATTTAAAAATGTTGGATCAAGTGTAGTATCTGCACCATCAAATTGTCCAGACAATACAACTCTGTCTTTTACTTTTACCTGATAAAAATCTACTGACAAATTGAATTCTTTTATTGGACTCCAAGTCATACCGATATTAAAATTAGAAGATATTTCTTGTTTCAATTCGTCAAT
>CANFIN010000138.1 GCA_947447155.1 Bacteroidota bacterium
CAATTATTTTCTGATTTATCCCACTCTGATTTTCCACAGTTGCTAGAACCCGCTAAATAGTATTGACCACCTATTTTTATAACCTTAGCTAGTTTTTCTTGTATAGTCGTTCCAAAACAATAGTCATCAATGCGATAAAAGGATTGAGCGTTTATGTCAGAAAGCGATAGTGTAATTAATGCTATTAAGCATATTAAGTATTTCATAGCTATTTTATTATTATTTTATTTAGATCGGTTGTAAAATATTTATTAGTTACAAATGAATTATCATTATATTCAAATTTAATAATAATTATTTGATTTGATATATCCTTAGAGACCATAAACTCATTTTTTTCAAAATCATTTACCATTTTTACAAATAGCAATTTCCCTTGAACATCATAGCAACTTATGTTAACTAATTTTTTGTTAGAGTTTGTAATTTCATTGCTTAATTTAAAGCTATTGGCTGAAGATATCGGCATTATCAGTTTGTAATTTATATCATATAAATTGCTTCCATTGATTACTATATTCTGGTAGGTTGCAAACAGCTCGTTCGACCCATGACGAGAGGCCATCGATAAAAAAGAAGAGAAATCATTATTATTATTCGTAAGTGAGCTAGATACTTGCCAATAAGCAGTGTCAATTTTAGTTCCACTATTATTACAACGTAATACGATAGAATAATTGGTATTGTTCAATATATTGTAAAATGGAGATACAAATTTATTTGTATCTGATGCAAAAGCCCATCCTACGTATATCCCATTGTTGGGGTATTGGTCCGTATAACATACGCTTAAATCATAATTAGGCACCCCTGTTAATTGCGTTGGAGGGCTATTAAAATTATAGGGTATTCGTGTTACCAAGCTATTATTAAAACCGGTAACATTACAATTATTAGTGTCCAATTCAAGTACAACGACGGTCCAGTCTTTACCATTCCCTGAATTTGGTCCGGGAGATGCAATATGTGGGAATGCCCAACTTGAATTTGTATTTGGTGCTATACTTTGACTATTGATTGGAATGGTATTACTTAATAATAAATCTGAATATTTATAGTCATTCACAGTTAATTCTTGATTACTCGAGTCAATATAAACTACATGAACTAAGTCTTCTGTTCCATTATAATACATACTAACATCAGGGGATATTCCCACTGCAATATTGTTTTGTGCAACAACTCCATTTGCTATACTGCCTACTACTTCATAAATGATTTGATTATTATCATCCCAAACTATGGTAAATTCGCCATCAGTGGAGCTGTTTCCATCAATATTTAATGTTGTTCCCATTGTTCCACTAAATATTGTATCCACATTAATTGAATAGAAGCCTATAGGCGATGTTTTCCATTCAAAATATTCAAGAAAATAATTATTGTTATTATAATCATTATAAACTACTGCAGCTGTTATCGTATTACCTGCATTTTTTAATAAACAAACATCAGCGTTTATTACGTGGTCTGTGCAATAAAAAGGTAGTGTTCCTTGGTAACGTGTTCCATTATAATCAACGACATATCCAAACCCGTTAGAAGCTGAGTCTTGATCCCAAACGCTTACTCTGTAAATTGCTGAATCGTTTAATTGATAAATATCACTACCAGTTCTACGACTATATACTGAAGTAACCCCATAACTACTATCGGGTATAACTGGTAATACAAATTGTGCGCTTGCTATTAGTGCGTTAACAAGTAAGAACATTAATAAAATAAGTTTTTTCATGGTTTTTAGTTTTTGGTACTCAAATATAAAGTGGCAAATAACTGAAAACAATAAGTAATTTTACTTATTTTGAAAGATTTAAAAAATGGGGTGTTGTTTCTAAAACAATGGCATTAACATACTGTTTATTAGATAATTAAAGATATTCTAACGGAGAATTATCGAACGAAATAACGAAATTTAATTTTCAAAAAATATTTTATTGGGTACAAAAAAAACGTCAGGTTTTACTTGCCACTGATTTATATAATCATTTTAATGTACTTCAAAATTATGTTTGAGCTATTAATGTTCATTCACTTGGCTGAGTTCAATAATCAACAATCATGAATCTTTTTAAGGTTCCTATTTAAACCAATTAGCCAACTAGCCAATTAGCACATTAACTCATTAGCAGATTAGCAAATTAACCCATTAGCATATTAGTCAATTCGCGTCAGCTTCAACCCTTCAATCGGTTTTACTACCAACGGAATTTTCTCAACAGTAACCGAGCTGGTGTCAAGTCCAAAAGCACGCTCTTCGGGAAGAGAGATTTTTTTTATCAGGAAGTAAAAGTCCATAATGATTTTTTGTAGCCATGGTAGTTCGTTATCGTACGACAAGAATTTTTCCATTACCACAAAGCGGAAGTCGCCCACTAAATTGCGTTTCATCAACGAAGGATAACGAGAAATAATATCTACTTCTTTATTGTTGACTAACTCCGTTACAATTTGTCGGAACATTAAATTCACGCGAGGATCAATACGGAAACCAATGCGCATATCAATACGAATAAGTTTGTCGTGCAAAAGCTCTGTCACTTTGTATTCCAGCGTGTACGGTTCATCTAATACATCTACATGAACAAACCAATACACATCGGCACGTTTAGGTTTCTTGTAAAAGATGCTGTAAAAAACTTTCTCTTCAATCTCATCTAAATTATTCGCACTCGTTAAATACACTAAATGTGTTGCATACTTCGGAACTGCTTTGTCTTCACTGAGTCCTTTAATCAAGGGTAAATAATCTTTGATATATACGAACTCCACTAAACGATTTCTGATTTTCCGAGAGTAATAAAGCACCAGCATGATTATGAATAAACTCGAAGCAACGAGTAATGTTACCCATCCACCGTGCGAGAACTTGCTCAGATTCGCCGCAAGGAAAGAAAATTCAATTATTAAAAACGTCAAGAGTAAAACTCCTATCAAAACAGGATTGACTTTTTTCTCATGCAAGTAATAAGTGAGTAAAAGTGTGGTCATGAGCATGGTTAAAATTATCGCCAAACCATACGCGGCTTCCATCTTCGCTGATTCCTGAAAGAATAAAACTATTCCAGCACATCCTAACATCAACAACCAATTCACACTCGGTATGTAAAGTTGTCCACGCATTTCTGTCGGATAAATTACTTTTACTTTCGGCCAGAAATTTAATCGTATTGCCTCATTGATTAAGGTGAACGATCCTGATATCAACGCCTGACTGGCGATAATCGCAGCAAGGGTAGAGATAGCAATTCCGATAGGTAAGAACCAAGGAGCCATCACTTCAAAAAACGGATTACGATCATTTAGTAATTCGCCATGATGTTTCAAGAGCCATGCGCCTTGTCCCATATAGTTCAACACCAACGTGACTTTCACAAATATCCAACTCACGCGAATGTTTTGTTTCCCACAATGACCTAAGTCGCTGTACAATGCTTCTGCTCCGGTAGTACATAAAAACACAGCACCGAGCACCCAAAATCCATTCGGGTAATTAACTAATAATTGCCAGCCGTAATACGGATTCAGCGCTTTGAAAATTTCAGGGGCATAGCGCATCTGACTAACACCTAAAATTGCCAGCATCGAGAACCAAACAAACATCATTGGACCGAAGAATTTCCCTACGAAGTTGGTCCCGAATCGTTGGATAATAAAGAGTGAAAGAATTATGACGAGTACGATTGGTATTAAAGGTAACTCCGGATTAATCTTAGTTAAACCTTCAACAGCCGATGAAACGGATATGGGGGGCGTTATGATTCCATCTGCAAGTAAAGTTGCACCACCAAGCATAGCAGGAAATACCAACCAAGGATTTTTACTTCCACGTACTAAGGCATATAAAGAGAAGATTCCACCTTCGCCTTTGTTATCGGCACGGAGGGTAATAATAACATACTTAATAGTAGTCTGTAAAGTAAGCGTCCAGAAAATTAAAGAAACTCCTCCTAAAATAACAACATCATTGATAGCTGAGTTCGCACCGATAATGGCCTTCATTACATATAGCGGTGAAGTACCAATGTCGCCATAGATAATTCCTAGCGTGACAATTAATCCGGCGAGGGATAGTTTGTTGAGGGAGGCGTGCTTTTGCAAAGCTTCTTGAATTAATGGAGCAAAGGTAAATTGTTTGTTTACATAATGAGCCTAATCAAAATAAAAATAATAGGCTGAGGGTCAAAATGGTTTCTTTCAAATTCATATCTTTGCACCACTAAAAAGTCATCAAGTTTCAATCAATAAAAAATAAAAAAAATGGTATTTGACCTCGAAATGATTAAGCGCTTTTATACTTCGTTACCTGCGAAAGTAGAAGCAGCGCGTGCGTTAGTAGGACGCCCTCTTACATTAACTGAGAAAATTTTATATGCCCATTTATCGGGTGAAAATCCTTCGACTCCTTACGAGCGCGGGAATTCATATGTTGATTTTAATCCGGATCGTGTAGCGATGCAAGATGCAACGGCTCAGATGGCCTTATTGCAATTCATGCAGG
>CANFIN010000139.1 GCA_947447155.1 Bacteroidota bacterium
GTTGTTAAGACAGATTCAGCAGGCATGTCGTGCAACATGAGTACTATTGCTTTAACTAATACAACAGTTACACAAATTTCAGCAACTCCTCATGCATTAAGTTCGGGGACAACTAATGTTTTAACGCAGGTGAATAATGTATTTAATGCTGCTACTAATACTGGAAGTATAATTTGCACGAGCGTCTCTTCTTTACAGGATAATAATCAAATCGAATTAAGTGTTTATCCTAATCCGATGAGTGATTTATTGAATATAGAAGTTGCATCGCAAGAGAATTGCATCTTGAAAGTGTATACAGCAACTGGACAGTTGTTACTTAATAATGAATTTAAAAATCATTATCAGTTAAATACAAGTAACTATAATGCTGGATTTTATTTACTGCGTATAGAAGATAAAAATGGTAACGTGCAAGCATTGCGCAAGTTGATTAAGCCTTAAAAAATTAATGCGTAAAGAAGAAAAGCTTTTACTGCAGAATTTCATTCCTCCTTTTTTGTTTGTAGCGTTGTTATGGATCATTAAAGGACTTGAAATCTATTATCATCTAAACTTTTCTAAATATGGATTGCTGCCTCGAAATGTTGATGCGTTAACTGGTGTTATTACTTTCCCGTTTATTCATGGCGACTGGGATCATCTGATTTCAAATAGTGCTGGATTATTAGTTTTAGGATTTTTACTTTTTACTTTTCATCGTGAAATAGCTTATCGCGTGGTTGCACAGATATGGTTGTTGCATGGGCTCTGGTTATGGCTGGGAGGTCGTACAACTTATCATATAGGCGCTAGCGGAATCATATATGGATTAGCTTCATTTTTGTTTTTTACAGGAGTATTCAAGAAGGAAAAGTCTACTATGACCATTTCTTTATTAGTTGTGTTTTTATATGGAAGTATGGTATGGGGATTAATGCCATTCTTACAAGGAATTAGTTGGGAAGGTCATTTGTTTGGTGGTGCAGCAGGATTATTAATGGCTTGGTATTATCGCAATACAGGAGTGCAAAAGCCGGTTTACGATTGGGAAAAAGAAGAAGAAGAGCATGAAGAAGAATATTGGAATCTTGATGTTGAAGAGAACAAACCAATAGAAGAAAATAAACCATCAACCAGCGTTCACTATATTTACAAACCAAATTCAACAGATCATGATGTTAAAAATTGAGCATATAGGAATAGCTGTAAAAGATTTAAATAATTCGAATGAACTATTTAAAAAGTTGTTCGGACAAGCGCATTATAAAACAGAAGAAGTGCAATCAGAAGGAGTGAATACTTCTTTTTTTCAGATAGGAGAAAATAAAATTGAATTGTTAGTGGCTACAAATTCTGATTCGCCAATTGCAAAGTTTATTGAGAAGAAAGGTGAGGGGATTCATCATATTGCTTTTGATGTAGCAGACATTCGCGCAGAGATGAAACGACTGGAAAGTGAAGGATTTGTTTTATTAAATCAAGAGCCGAAACAAGGAGCCGATAATAAACTGGTTTGCTTTTTACATCCGAAAGGAACAAATGGTGTGCTGATAGAGCTGTGTCAGGAAAATAAATAGTTTTGAAAATAAAAAAGTCCGGCCACCCGGACCTTTTTATTGCTTTAGAGATTTTTATTGAGCAATAACAGTTACGCTCACCGAGTTTGTTAATCCATCCCTGTTAGTAACAGTAAACGTGTATTTCGATTTTTGTCCAGCAACTGAATCAGTATTCGTTGTATAATCATACGAGTAATAATCTTGTTCAGAACCCGATAACGATTTACTATAAACGCTTACGCCCGATGCCCCATTATAGGAGCGAGAAATGGTAAATTGCTTCAGCACATCTTTATCTTCTGCTTTTGATGCCGCCATGCCTATTGTAAAGCTAGATCCTGCCGCTAAGGTGGTGTCTCTATAAATATAAGTACCTCCCGATTTAAAACTTATGTTTGGTAATTTTCCTTCGTCTTTTTCACAAGAGGAAATACTTGCTAATAACGCAAGTCCGATAGCTAAGTTGTAGAATAGTTTCATGTTAATAAGTTTGGAATACGAAAATAATCAATTCAAATAAATTCTGGCACTGATGCATATATTTCTTCCCATGTTATAAATGCCATAGTTTTTAAATCGGGACAGATGGTCGTAATAATAAGTGTTTAGTAAATTGTTATCTGAAATAGATAAAAGCAAAAGTTTAGATTTTAATTTAAGATTAGTACTGACGCTTAAATTTACGAGGTCGTAGGCGGGAGTACCTAATTCTAAAGGTGCGAGATGATTTTGTTTGAAGTAATGTTCCACTGACAATCGAAAAATGTAGGGTTCCTCTTTTTTACGATTTAAAGTGCAGGAAATGGAGGGCTCTATCTTTTGTGAAGGAGTATAAGATATATAGTTGCCATCTGCTGTTTTACTGTTCATTCCCGAATAAGAAGTTTTGAACTGTAGGTTTTTACATATCTCTAAGTTAATCCCAGCTTCCCCACCGAATTGTTCAGCACCTTGTTGTCTATAACGATAAACAGGAAATCCATACCATTCTTCATTTGTTTTAGCAAGGTAAATGAAATTTGAAAAGTGATTATAAAAAGGACTTATCCATAATTCTACAAACTTCGATTTCCATTTAGTCACAAGATTCAATGAGTAGAGTTGTTCATTTTTGAGATTAGGATTTCCGATTTCATACGTAAAAATTCCTTCATGCAAACCATCAGAAGAAAGTTCTGCAAGGTTGGCGACTCTTACTCCTGATGCGAAATTTAATTTAAAATTAAAGTTGTCGTTAGGGAAGAAACTGATACCACTTAAAAAATTATAGTAAGGAGATTGTTTATTAAAAACAGGAATTTCTTTTTCAGGACCATTAACAGACGCAGTGAAAAAAGTCTTAATCGATTTTAGTCCGTAACCAATTCCATTTTCAAAAATCCATTTATCATTAAACTCAATTTCATAGTTCACCGATAAATTGTTTTCATGCATCGATGCATCAGGAACAATCTTACGAGCACCGAAATTAGTATTGTCTTCAAGCGAATTTAAATTAGCAACAATTATTTTTTGATGCTCATTGATCTGATGCTCTAATTTTAGTAACGCCTGTGCCGTTAGTAAAAGCATATTCAAACTTATTGCGCCACCACCTTCATTTTCCATTCGTTGATTGGATTGTAATCCTGCATTTACAAATAGTTTTGAATGTCCATTGAAGGAAAATTTATTTTCACTCGAAAAAATATTTAGAAGAACTAAATGGCAAGGATTTTCACTCAGTGAACGGCTCCATCTTTTATCGGGATAAACGAAATTATAGATATCATTAAAGACAAAGCCGAATTGATTAAACGACGAAGAAAAATTATTTGTTGATGACCATTTGTTCTTATCGAAGCCCCATGTGGTTTTTAAATAATAACCTTTAAATCGTGTATTCAACACACGATTATTTTTTCCGTCACTATAATCAGCATTATTATCGAAACCAGCCCGTATACGCCACCATTTATTTTTGTAAGCTGCTTTATGTCCAATTTGAAACTGACCACCCATGGTATTAGTGTTAAAGGTCAGGCCATAATCTGTTTCACTCGAATTAGCTGCTGGTTTTTGCTCTTCAATTAAATTGACAACGCCTCCCATTGCTTCTGCGCCATATAAAATTCCAAGAGGACCTTTTATCAATTCAATTTTAGAAAGTCCAAAAGAAGTGATGCCGATACCATGCTCATCTTGCCATTGCTGATTATCGAAGCGCAAGCCATTTAACAAAACAAGTACTCTGTTTCCATAAAGACCTCTGATAACAGGTTTGGCAATACCGTTGCCTGTTGAGAGTATACTAACACCTTCTACTTTTTTAAGTTGATCACATACGGTGAAATTAGTAGATGTCGTAACACTATCAATCAATACCGATGTAATGTTGATCGGAGAAACTTTTTCGTCTTCATCTTTATAACCTGTAACAGTAATTTCTTTTAACTCCTTCGTCGTGATGGAATCTACAATCTGTGAGTAGCCCAATGAGCTAAATACTAGAAGGAAAGAAGTAAAAAGATATTTGTAGAATTTCATTAATAAATAGAAGGTCGGTTTTATGCGCCGTAAAGATAATCAAGGGCGAATTAAAAATGCAATCAAGAACAGATTGGAATTGAAACATTAATTCGATCCTTAATTAAATTTTTAGTTTGGTGTACCGATAGCTATCGGTACCACCTTCCCGATTACTATCGTCCCGATTACCATCGGGAGAACAAGGCACCCACAATTAAATTAAACAAAACCCACTTTAATTTTTACGACTGATATTAAATAAAAAAAACGCTACAATGCTGCAGCGTTTTTTTGAAGTGGGCCCACCTGGATTCGAACCAGGCACCCA
>CANFIN010000140.1 GCA_947447155.1 Bacteroidota bacterium
CAATCTATTTCAAACAAATCAGGATTTTGTTCAACAACTTCTAAAGCCTGAGTTCCTATTGAACCAGTTGAACCAAGTATTGCAATTCGTTTTTTCAAAATTTAAAATATTTTCAGCGAATTTAATTGAAAGAAAGCTTAATTGACTGTGTCAGTTAAAATTGTTTCACATCCATCAGGATTAGAATAAATAAAGGCGGGGTCCGTAGTTTCATCCACAAATTCGAAAGGTGGTTGTAAAGGTCGGGTATTGTCTTGCAAAACACGATTTCGATTTGGCTTTTCTGTAGAGAATTTCGTTTCAGACCCCTTGCCTTTTGAAAAATTACCCGAAGTATTCGCAGGGATAAAAGTAGAACTATTTCCTGATTCAATTGTCATATTTGAGGATTTTTTTTCTTCTTCATCAGCAGTGTTTTTTAACTGATTTTCAGCAGGAATTGCCATTTTCTTTTTAGTGGTTGTCTGACAAGAAAATTGAGATATGATAAATAGCAATACAAAAATGAATCTTGCTTTCATAGACCAATCAAAAATTGATGTAATCAGTTGGATTCACGGGGTTCCCGTTATACCATAATTCAAAATGCAAATGTGGCCCACTACTAAACTCTCCGGAATTTCCAATTATCGCAATTACCTCTCCGGCATTGACATAATCGCCTACAGACTTTAACAACGCAGAATTGTGCTTATAAAATGTAAATAGATTATTAGAATGTTGAACTCCGATTACATATCCTGTTTCAGAAGTAAAATTTGCCATCACAACAGTTCCATCTAGTGCAGATTTAATTCCTTCGTTAGGCCCTGCAACCACATCAATTCCAAAATGCTTTTGAGTAGTACTGAATTTAGAAGTAATATTTCCCTTTAGAGGCGTAAAAAATGAATAACTGCCGATTCCTGAGGAAAATGCTTTATCGCCATTATTAACTAAAGTAAATTGTTCTTGATTTTCAATTTGCCATCGTAATTGAGAATCCGCATCCGATTTATTAAGTCTCTGAATTGAATCATACAATTGGCCCGAACCGGATTTCTTAACGGGAAGAGTCGTATCAACTTTATCATTAATTACATCTAGAAGATTAGCTAAATACTTCTCATCAGCATTTACCTTTTGCATGAGCGAATCAGTTTTTAACGTCATTTTAATCAGATTTCTCCGCATGTTAACATCCGCATATCCGGGTATATATTCACGAATAGGAGTAAACGCAATCAGGTACATGGTTAGTGTAATTAAAATCAATGCAAATGACCCTCCAACCACAATTATATTCATAGGGGTAAGTCGAAGAGAAAACTTCTCTTCTAACGTTTGGTCATTCATCACTACGAACCTAAACTTACTCTTAAGTATATGAGCTATTTTTTTTCTTTTAGCTTTAGATAATGGCATCGGTACAAATATAATATTCTTTACGAGGCAGCGTTGTTTAAATTATCGACTAATTTTACGATATTTGTAACATTATTCTCTACTCTATAGATAGATAAACCAAGTAAGTATTGTGCGAATAAATTCAAGGGTTATAAAAATTTTGTCCGGCTTCATTGCAATTTTCTTTATTGCGGTAATATGGTCGTCTTGCAGTGTAAAGAAGAACAATGTAGTTAGCCGTAACTATCATGGCATTATTACGCACTACAATTTCTTTTTTAATGCCCGTGAACGCGTTCGTACTGGTTCGGCTAGTTTAGCCACTTCGCATGAAGATAAATATGATCGTGTACTTTCAATTTTTAAATATGGCGACTTAACCAAAGCGAAAGCAGTTTTCCCGGATATGGATGAAGCCATGAAAAAAGTGTCTATTGCTATCTCCAGGAATTCGATGGTCCTGAAAGATAAAAAAGACAACAAAGTAGATGAGCGAAATAAATGGATTGATGACTGTTATCTACTAATTGGAAAAGCGCAATTTTACAAACACGATTTTTGGTCTTCGATCGAAACTTTCCAATACATATCATCAGAATATAAAGAAAGTGAATTACGCCCAGAAGCTTTATTATGGCTCTGTAAATCGTACTTAGAATTAGGTAAAACAGTAGATGCTGAGTATTTATTAGATTATTTAAAAAACGACAAAAAATTTCCAGAAAATTTAAAAGGCGATTATAACGCTGTAGTTGCACAATATCACTTAATGAAAGATGATATTCCGAGAGCAATAGAATCATTAAGAAAAGCATCTGCGACAGCAATTAAAAAAGATGACAGATCGCGCTATACTTTTATTTTAGCGCAATTACTACAGAAGCAAGATAGTTTACAAGAAGCATTTTCAAACTATGAAAAAGTAATTAAAATGAATCCTATTTATGAGATGTCATTTAATTCACGCATCAATAGAGCAAGATGTTATGATGTAAGTAGTGGTTCAGGAGAAATAGTGAAGAAGGAGTTAAACAAAATGTTGAGAGACGAAAAGAATGAAGAGTATAAAGATCAAATTTATTATGCTCTAGCTGGCATTGCGCAACAAGAAAAAGAAGAACAACTTGCAATAACTTTATTAAATCAATCCATTCGTGCATCAAACAGTAACACCTCACAACTTGCTCAAAGTTATTTAGCACTAGGAAATATTTTTTATAAGCATCCTGAATATATTCCTGCTGCTGCCTATTATGATAGCTGTCTTACTAATTTAACCAATGATCATCCTGACTATATCGATATTCAGTCTAAGAAAAATAGTTTAGAGCGGTTAGTTAAAAATTTAAAAGTCATTCAACAGGAAGATAGTTTACAATCGTTAGCTGGTTTATCTCTACAGGAGCGTGAAGAAAAAATCAAAAGTTTAATCGCATTTGAAGACTCCGAAAAGGAAAGAATTAAAAAAGAAGAAGAAGAGAAAAAGAAAATTGAAGAACAAAAAGTTTTAGAAGAAAAGAATTTAAAAAGTCAGACAAGAGATGTAAATGGGCCAGGCGCTACAGCACAAGGGTCTTGGTATTTTTATAATCAATCTTCTATTGCATTTGGCTATAACGAATTTCTAAAAAAATGGGGAACCAGAAAGTTAGAGGACAATTGGAGAAGAAGTGAAAAAGACGCAACTATTGAAAATGGCGATGAAAACAAAGATGACGGTATTGATAGTACGGCCAACAACCAATCTGCAATTAATGATTCTATTAGCAAGTTAGATGCTGTTGCAAGAGAAAAAGCATATTTAGCTATGATTCCTGGTACACCGCAATCTATTCAGGAGTCTAATGTAAAAGTTACTGAAGCATTATATAACTGCGGCGTGATTTATCGTGAGCAGTTAAATAATTTTCCAGAAAGCGTTAAGAGTTTTGAATTACTGAACAGTCGTTTCCCAGATAGTAAATACAAACTTCCGAGCTACTATAATTTATATAGAACATTAATGGCTTTAGGTGATACTGCAAAAGCTGAAACTTATAAATCTTATTTGTTAAATAATTATCCAGAATCAGAATACTCAAAACTAATTACGAATCCGAATTACTATAAAGAACTAAAAAAGAAAACGGCCGTTTTAGAAGTTTTCTATGAAAATACTTATCGTGCATATCTAAATCGTCAATATCAAGATGTAATAGAAAGAAAGGAAGATTCAGATGGATTATTCCCGAATAGTAAGTTAGCTCCTAAATTTTCTTTGCTAAAAGCGTTGGCAGTTGGTAAATCAAAAACAGCTCAAGAATTTGAATTAGCATTAGAAGATGTAATTAGAACATATCCTAAAGACTCAGTAAGTATTCGGGCTAAAGAAATTCTTGATTTCATGCACGGAAAAAATATCACAGAGTTGCCTAAGGATACATCCACTACAACTAGTACATTGCAGAATTTAATTGACTCAACTACAAATTATATTTTCGTTCCAGATATTAAGCAGTACTTTTTAGTGTTTTATAAAAACAATTCTTTGAATACGCCTGAAGTCATGAACAGAATCAGAAGTTTCAATTCTGTTAACTATTCCAACGAAAAATTAGAAGTTAAAAACGGTAATATTGATTTGGCTTATCAATACATCATGATTACAGATTTTGCTTCAGTAAAAAATGGCATGGATTATTATCTTGATATATTAAAATCGTCTGAAACAATTGGAGAATCAGATCCTTCTAAAGTATTTTATTTTGTAATTTCTCAAGATAATCTTGCTCAACTGGTCCGAAGCAAAAACATTTC
>CANFIN010000141.1 GCA_947447155.1 Bacteroidota bacterium
TATGAGTACCTCGATCAATACAGATATGGTAAGCCAAGATTAACTTTTATTGAGTTGGAGGAAAAACTCAATCAATTAATAGATAATCCACGTACTAGTTTTAATAAGAATAAGAAGAGTGGAGTAGGGCGTGGAGTGGGTACCTTCTTAAATTTTGTCGATTACTTTATAAAGGACAGTGAGGCAGGTATTAGATTGTCTCCAACTAAAAAGAAGCTGAAGCAATCCACTATTAATAGTTTTAAAACTACACGTAAAAAGATGATAGCTTTTTTTAATTCAAAAGGTTGGGATTTAAAAATCTGGGAGGTCACCCAAGAGCACATTGATTTACTTAGCGACTATTTGATTTTGGATCTGGAATGGTCTATGAACACGCACGCTAAATTTATGATGGACATGCTTCAGATTTTTAAGTATGCAGTGAAGCTAAAGAAGCTACCACCTGCAATTTTAACGGAGCTAAAATTTGATACTAGTCGAGAAGAGACGGATGCCATTTACATCACGATGGATCAGATTAATGAGATGTATGCAATCAAAAAATTTGATTTGCCTGAGCAGGAAGTGGTTCGCGATATGTTTGTTATTGGCTGCTTTACTGGTATGAGATTCTCGGACTATAGTGTCCTGGATCCAAGCGCCATTCGTAACAAAAGGCTGTCTTTTATACAGGTAAAAACCGGAGCGAAGGTGATAATTCCAATACATCCAATAGTGAATGAGATTTTGCAAAAGTACAACTACGTATTGCCACTAGTGCCAAGGAATAATGAATTCAATGCAATAATTAAAACAGTGGGAGAGAAGATGCCAAGTTTGCATGTGCCATTTACGAAACAGATTACTTACAAGCGAGAGCTGGTTGAGATTGAGAAGATGAAGTATGAGTTTCTAATGACGCATACAGCACGCCGTTCGTTCTGCTCCAATGAATATATAAGAGGTACCGATCCAATGATAATTATGTCTATTAGTGGTCATAAATCGTACAAGTCGTTCATGCGATACATTAAAGTGTCTGGCGATCAGTTTGCCGATAAGATGGAAAAGATATGGCAAGAGCGTGAAGAAAAGGGTCTTTAATCTTTTGTGCAGCCATACTATGTGTGACTCCACAAAAGCAAGTTTAAATAATTTTAAAAACAAAAAACCAAATACAAATGGCTACAATCAATCAAAAAGTCGATCATTTAAACAAGTTAACAATGATTGCAATGACATCAAAAGATGCTTACATGTACACAACAAATAAGGAACTGTGTGAGTTTATCAATTCGCTTAAACGCGAAGGTTATAACATTCTCGAGGGTATTGAACTTGATAGTTACACCGATTACGAGATGCTTGTAATATACCGCCTTACTGCGTGGATAACACAATCAATATCGGCAGACGAGCTTATACGCTATGGAGTAGCTGATGAAGGAGAGGAGCTGGAATTAGATCTGCTTTATAGTTACATGAGTGACTCAGAAATCGGTTTAATGAAATGCCGAGTCAATTATCCAGAAGGTATTCGCTTCTTTTATATTGAAGGCGATGAAATCATTTTAAAAACAGCCCCATACTTTCTTTTTCAAGATTGCATAATGCATAAGGTTGGCTTATATGCAAGTGACGATATCTTAATGCCAAAAGAGTATTTAAAGATGGCTCCCAACACAGCAGGGGAGAAGAATCTATTGGAATAAAAGTACCTGCTCTTATATGGGCTGTATTAACCATAAAAAATATTAACATAACAATCCCATAAATTTTATTAAAAATAAAAAAATAAAAAAATGAAAAAGAATATAAATATCAACGATTTAAACTTTGCTACATGGTTAGCAATAACGTCTGTGGAATTTAACTCACATGAAGCGAACGCTGAAGTAGTTGATTACCTTGACAAATTTAGAACAATGGGCTACAATGTGTATATGAGCGGCACACACCGTTATAATGACAGTGAGTTGCGTATAATTGAGCGTATTGTGACTTGGACTGCACAAATTATATATGCAGAGGATTTAATGCAAAAGGAGCTGCAATTCTTTGGCAAAGATGCCGATCCTGATATGTACTTTGGACAAATTGAAGATGCAGAAAACGGACTGCTTAAGTGCAGGAAACAGTTCCCAGACTTTCTCAAGTGCTTTACTGAGGAAGACAATACAATATTTCTCAGGTGTTCACCTTATTTCATCTTTGAGGAGCGCTTGATGTATAAGACAGGGTTTATATTACCTGAGGCTAAATATAGTATTGAAATTGCTGAATAAACAGTATTAGATGGATGTTATGGTTAGTAAAGGAGCCACTCGGTAAAACGGGTGGTTTTTTTAACAATCAATTAATTATAAATACTTACTCAAGTTTATCTTGTTTTTAAAAAAAGGGTCTTATATTTGCTAAGCATTACTCAAAGAGTAAAGGCACTGGCAGGTGGCTTGTCCATTCAATCGCAATGCCTAAAGTTGCGTTCCTCACTTACGAAGTGAGGTTTTTTTTGCCCCATAGTCTTAATTATCTATTTCTAAATTCATTTAGAAATCTTCTGTAATGATTTATGTTGTAATCATCAGTACAGAAAGCAGTTATTAATAATAAATTTGGAGAACATTCTTTTAAAATTATAAGGAAGTTAAGTCTCTGTACCCAATAGAAGTACTTACAACTGTAATTGACCTTTGTCATTTAGTCTTTCAAAATAGGAGACTTCAGGATTCTGCCAATTATCTAAAATCGGTTTTATCCAATGAATTCGATTTGCTCTATCTCTATCAAATTCCCTCTTATCATTATAATTGCTTTTTCTAGTTATAATATGAACAAAGCCCTCAAATTTTCCCTTAAATAAAGGATGGCGTGAAAGTTTTTTGTTAAATGTTACAGTCCTATCCCTATGAACCAAAGGTGTTTTATGAAATTCGTCAAGGAAACATCCATAAATTTTATAGAGTTGTTCTTTGGTCGGCCCATCAATTTGAAGATCTTCTGATTCAAATAATATTTCTAACTCATCCATCAAATAATGCTATTTAATTTTTTTTGGTTGATGGTCAAAAATATTAAACTTCTTTTCCCATGGTTCAGTACCCTCGTCAAGAGAATAACCTGATTTCATTTCAATATAATTCACTAATTCAATTTTAGCTTTGTTTGCATTTTCATTTTTCTCTAACCCTCTTGCTTTAAACGTAACAGCACCAATGAAAATATCTGTTAACTGAATTAATAAATTTTCTGATGAATGTAAATGTTGAAATTTTTTAAATGGAGAACTTCCTTTGTGTGAATTCTGAAGCACTTCTTCAATTTTTGTCAATCTTTCTTTTCCTCTGGTATCTTTAATATCTAAATAAACGTTATAATCATCGTCTTGAGAATTTGTATCAGATTTAAGTAAATAGTAAATTAATTTATAGTAAAAATTATCATGATCACCTTGATTGAACTGTTTGTGATCTAGCTTCTCTTTATATTTAATTAAAATACAACGAAAGTTAATATCAGAATTGAAAAAAAAATCAACTAACGCTTTATATAATTGCAACCTGGAATTAGATACTTTGTTCCATTTTAGTTCAGTAGGAGATTTGTATTTTAGTTGTAATGTTTTTATTTTTTCTTTTAGATCTAAGTAGTCATTTGTATTAATTTTCATATACCCTATACACATGACAGGCATTCCATCATGTTCAAGATGGCAACTTTCGTCTATGTATATATTGTACATTTTTATATTGAAATTTGAATTTTAATAATTTTTTAAAACCGTTTTACAAAGTTCGTTCATTTAAACGATTTTCATTAAAGAGTAAGTTACGTTTCTAATAAACTAAAATAAGTTAAAAAAGATCAATTAATCCCTCACTCTAAAGACCCTATCACACTAATCCGCCACACTAATTTAATCACGATCTAAAAATAACATTTTCTCGGCTTTGTTAGCGTCAGTGATATTTTATAAAACAATGGTTATCAATTTATTGTGCAAATAAATTTTCTTGGTCCACACTAGCTCCTGTTAATCCTAAATCACCATCAATCTTCTCAATCATCATTAAAGTCAAATCTACTTGTAAGTGTCCCTAAAAATCGGACAGTTTAAAATTAGAGCGAAAAGCTTAAATTTAA
>CANFIN010000142.1 GCA_947447155.1 Bacteroidota bacterium
CCTCTTGCATTGAATCCGGCCTTTGCCGAAAATCCCAATGCCATGTTTGTGCTGTGGAAGGATCATACAGGTGTAAAGGAAGCTGCTGCCATCAACGAACATGCAACAAAATTCAGCACGAATTATCTTCAATATGTTGGAGGTATATACTCCTCCGAATGGTTCTGGGCAAAACTCTTACACGTATTGAAAGAAGATGAAGCTGTCAGAAATAATATCGCCTCATGGGTTGAACATTGCGATTGGATTCCATTCATGCTCACTGGCGGAACCGATGTAAAAGAGATCAAGCGCGGTGTCTGCAGTGCAGGACATAAAGCATTGTGGTCGGAAGCCTTTGAAGGATTCCCCCCCAATGATTTCTTTGCCTCTCTCGATCCTGTGCTGGATGGATTTGTATATAAACTTCCGAAAGATTCATTCACAGCAGACAAAGCAGCTGGTACCTTGAGTGCCGCATGGGCTGAGAAACTGGGACTCTCCACCGATGTTGTCATTGGCATTGGTGCCTTTGATGCGCATATGGGTGCGGTTGGCGGACAAGTAGAACCCTATCATCTGAGTAAAGTAATGGGAACATCTACCTGCGATATGCTTGTAGCTCCCAAAGAAGATATGCAGGGCGTTTTGGTGGCTGGTATTTGCGGACAAGTAGATGGCTCAGTCATTCCCAACATGATTGGTCTGGAAGCAGGTCAATCTGCCTTCGGCGATGTATACGCCTGGTTCAAGAATATCCTGATGTGGCCGATGGAAGAAATGCTCGAAACCAGTCATATCGTGGATGCTGCAATAAAAGAGCAACTTCGAAAAGATTTTTCAGATCGTATGATACCGATGCTTACCGAAAAAGCATCCTTGATTGAACTCAAGGAAAACGATGCCCTGGCAATCGATTGGTTGAATGGAAGAAGAACGCCAGATGCCGATCAAGAACTCAAGGGTGCTATTGCCAACCTAAGTTTAGGCACGGATGCTCCACGCATTTTTTATGCATTGGTGGAAGCCACCTGCTTTGGTGCGAAAGCGATTGTAGATCGCTTCGTTCAAGAAGGCATTCCTGTAAAAGGATTGATCGGTTTGGGAGGTGTTGCAAAACGATCTCCATTCATCATGCAGATGATGGCAGATGTAATGGACATGCCTATTCGTATACACAAAAGCGAACAGACATGTGCGCTGGGTGCAGCTATGTTTGCAGCAACTGCAGCTGGCTTGTATCCAAAGGTGGAAGAAGCTATGAATGCCATGGGACAAGGATTTGAAGCGACGTATGTTCCAGACCAAACGAAAACATCCTTGTACAAAAAACGATATGCAAAATACCTTGCACTTGGAAAAAACATGGAAGCGTTGATCAAACAATAAAAGATGAGTCAATACACCGATATCAAAGAAGCCTGTTACAAGGCAAACATGCAGTTGCCTGCATTGGGACTGGTACTTTTTACATTTGGAAATGTGAGTGTGGTTGATAGAAGTAAAAAAGTTTTTGCCATCAAACCCAGTGGTGTTCCCTATGATGAGTTGCAAGCAGATCAGATTGTGATTGTTGATTTCAACAACAACATCATTGAAGGAACATGCAGGCCATCCAGCGATACGAAAACACATGCCTTCCTCTATGCCACTTGGGAAAAGATTGGTGCCATCGTACACACGCACAGTACCTATGCAACAGCATGGGCACAGGCGCAACGCGATATTCCTATTTTTGGAACTACTCATGCAGATCACAACACAGTTGATATTCCCTGTGCACCTCCTATGGCAGATGAAATGATCCAAGGTGATTATGAACATCAAACAGGACATCAAATTGTAAACTGCTTCAATGAAAGAGGAATCTCTTATGAAGAAGTGGAAATGATGCTTGTTGGAAATCATGCTCCCTTTGCCTGGGGCAAGTCGGCAGACAAAGCTGTATACAATGCAGCCGTACTGGAAGAAGTGGCACGCATGGCTTTACTCACAGAACAAATCAATCCGAATGCACCACGCCTGAAAGATGCCCTGATCAGAAAACATTATGACAGGAAACATGGGGCGGGGAGCTACTACGGACAAGATAAAAGAGAAAAGTGAAAAGTGAAGAGAGAAAAATGAAGAATAAAATTAAGGGTGCCAAAACACTAGCCCCTAACCCCTAACCCCTAACCTCTAAAAACTAACTTACAACCAACAACCTCAATATACAACCAACATGACTTCAATCAATTCAAAATCACTGGAACTTTGGTTCATTACGGGCAGTCAGCATTTGTACGGACCCGATGTTTTGTTAACCGTAGCAGAACATTCCAAACGTGTTGCAGACGCTTTGAGCAAGTCGGCTCAGATTCCTGTTAGCGTTACATATAAGCAAGTGGTAACAACGCCCGATGAAATTTCACGTATTTGCGCGGATGCCAATCATGATAAGAATTGCATTGGTGTGATCACTTGGATGCATACGTTCTCTCCAGCCAAAATGTGGATCAATGGATTGAAGATTTTGCAAAAACCATTGTTGCATTTGCATACACAATTCAACCGCGATATTCCATGGAGTAGCATTGACATGGATTTCATGAACCTCAACCAGAGTGCGCATGGCGACAGGGAGTTTGGTCATATCATGACGAAGATGAGATTGAAAAGAAAGGTTGTGGTTGGTCACTGGCAAGACAAAGCTGTGCATGAGCGCATTGGAGTTTGGGCCAGGGCTGCGATGGGCTGGTATGATATGCAAGGTGCCAAATTTGTTCGCTTTGGTGATAACATGCGGCAGGTGGCGGTAACGGATGGCGACAAAGTGGATGCAGAGATCAAATTTGGTTTCAGTGTGAATACACATGGTATTGGAGATCTTGTAGGTGTAATCAAATCTGTAAAAGATAAAGAGATCGATGCATTGATAGCAGAGTACGATAAGTCATATACTCTTGCCGCATCATTAAAGAAGTCGGGCAAGAACCACGCTTCTTTACGCACTGCAGCGAAGATAGAATTGGGCATGGAGAAATTCCTGGTAGATGGCGGATACAAAGGCTTCACTGATACCTTTGAAGATCTTCATGGCATGGAACAACTTCCGGGCATTGCCAGTCAGCGTTTGATGGCAAAAGGCTATGGATTTGCTGCGGAAGGAGATTGGAAAACATCTGCATTGGTTCGTGCAATGAAGTTCATGGCAACAGGATTGAAGGGTGGTAACTCTTTCATGGAAGATTATACCTATCATTTCGAGCCAAAGAACAACCTTGTATTGGGTTCACATATGCTGGAGATTTGTCCTTCGATTGCAGCAAGCAAACCTACCTGTGAAATCCATCCATTGGGCATTGGTGGCAAGGCAGATCCGGTTCGATTGGTATTTACTGCAGGCGCTGGAGCAGCGTTGAATGCATCCTTGGTAGATTTAGGTGACAGGTTCAGGTTATTGGTGAATACGGTTGATGCTGTAGCACCGAAAAACAAATTACCTAAACTACCTGTAGCCAGGGTATTGTGGAAACCACATCCTGATATGCAAACAGGTTGTGCAGCATGGATATTGGCAGGTGGCGCTCATCATACAGTATACAGCCAGAATCTCACACAAGAGCATCTGGAAGATTTTTCCGAAATCGCAGGAGTAGAATTAATCACCATCAACAAACAAACAACCATCCGCAGTCTCAAGCAAGATCTGGCAATTGCGGAATTACTTGGAAAATAAAGTGGAAAGGTGGAGAGTGGAAAAGTGGAGTGTTGATTTTTAATTCCACTCTTCCACTCTCCACTCTTCCACCCATTAAATCAAATACAGAACATGACCTTTCTCTTCGACATGAACGGCACCATGGTAGATGATATGCCTTATCACATCAAGGCATGGCATACTATCATTAACAGATTGGGTTTCCCGATTTCAATGGACCGCATGAAGGATGAATGTTATGGAAAAAACAATGAATTGCTGGAGCGAATGTTTCCTAATAGGTTTTCCGAAGAGGAGAAATACAATATGGGTTTTGAAAAAGAGAAAACCTATCAGCAAGAATTCAAACCCTATTTACAGTTGTTACCCGGATTGGACCGCTTCATAGAAGAAGCAGCATCCAATAACATCA
>CANFIN010000143.1 GCA_947447155.1 Bacteroidota bacterium
CCAATATTGTTGCTAACGCCATTTGTTACGCTAGATGGACCCGCGCATTTGTATAATGCGGTTTTAATTCGTGAGTTAATCGGAACTCAGTTTTACGATGTGATTACTAACCCGCATTTCTTCCTTCAATTTAATGCGTTTCCTGAACCTAACTGGACAGGACATTTGTTAATGTCTTTATTGACTTTCATCTTACCCATTTTGATGGTCGAAAAGGTAATGTTGTTATCGATTGTTTTACTGACTGCCTTCGGATATCGTAAGCTAATACATTCGTTTCAATCAGGTATTTCTCTGAACTCGTGGATGCTTTTTCCATTCTTATTCAATTTTGTTTTTTGCCTCGGATTTATCAATTATTCACTCGCTGTTGCGCTCTTTCCGTTTGCTCTTTCATGGTGGATAAATAACAGAACTAATTATTCATTCAAGAATATTACAATCGGCTTTTGCTGGCTCGCACTGATTTATTTTTCTCACCTCGTTATCTTTTTATTTACCGTTTTAGCAATGGGTTTATATACGCTTAGTCATTGGAAAAAACTACATGCTGAATGCTGGAAGGAATTGCGATTGTTACTTTCTTTTTCACTTCCGTGGATGTTATTCTCTGCTTTGTTTGTGTGGTTGAGTGGAGCCAATGGCTATCGAGGAGAAGTGAGTTATTTACCTTTCACCGATTTAGTACAACAGATTGCTGAATCAAGAATTTTTATTGTTTATAATTATGACGATGAAAACGGTTTAACCTTAATTTATTCTTTCTTTATTCTGCTTGCGTTAGGATGGACTATCGTCGAAAGAAAGAAAATCAACTTTCAACTTTTTCCATTTTTATTAGTCGTTATTTCTTTATTGATGATTTTTATTTTGCCGGATAGTCTGGCATCTGGTGGAATATTATCCATTCGTATTATTCAACTTTTCTTTCTCTGTTTGATTTTCTGTTTAGCTTCGTTGGAATCTTCTGCCATTAAAAGTTATGTATTGGCTGGTTTTTCCGTTGGATTTAGTTGTATGATGATGCTGCATCATTATCCAACACAAAAAGGATTAAGCGACGATGCGCAATCCTTCATTCATGCAGGAACATCCCTAAACGAGCATGATTTAGTAATGCCACTTAATTATAGTCCGAACTGGATGCACTCGAACATGTGCTCGTATATGGGTGCCGTTAGCAAGGCTATGGTACTTGATAATTACGAGCCTACTCAAGGACATTTCCCTCTTGTTTGGAAGGAAAACTATAACCCAGAAAAAGTATTGGGTAATTATACTTCGTCCAATCATCCTTGCGTACTTCTCAACGAATTTGAACAAACATTCCAACGAAAAATTACAGAAGTCACCGTCTGGAAAAAGGAGAACAGCAACCCTGAAGATTCTTGTGATCAGGCAGTAAATGCGCTATTGAAGGATCAGTTCAAAGTAACTTATCAAGATATCAATATCCAATTACTAACAAGAAAAAAGTAAAATAGATACATCATCAAGAATTAGAAACAAATCAAATTGTATTTTTGCAAACAAATTATTTACCTATGAATAAGCTAATGAATTACGCCCTCGGAAAATGGGTTGCAGGAGAAGGAGAAGGGCAGGTTTTATATAACGCAGTCAACGGCAGTGCCTATGCAACTGCTTCATCAAAAGGTCTCGACTTTGCCTTAATGGCCAACTATGCA
This sequence comes from Bacteroidota bacterium, assembly GCA_947447155.1. GTDB lineage: Bacteria > Bacteroidota > Bacteroidia > AKYH767-A > OLB10 > CAINEC01. The sequence goes on from CANFIN010000143.1 coordinate 1,689, forward strand.
AGAACGGTCGGTGGACCCGCACTGCGCAAATTAACATTTCACGAGCGTGGACGAATGTTAAAAGCACTCGCTATGCATCTCACTGCTAAGAAAGAAGATTTTTATAAAATCAGCTGGGCAACAGGTGCAACACGAGTAGATAGCTGGATTGACATTGAAGGGGGTATCGGAAATTTATTTGCTTATGCAAGTCTTCGTCGACAGTTTCCTGATATGCCTTATTGCATCGATGGAGATCCTGTTATGTTATCGAAAGGTGGTTCTTTTATTGGTCACCATTTATGTGTACCGAAAGAAGGAGTAGTAATTCACATCAACGCGTTCAACTTTCCTGTTTGGGGAATGTTGGAGAAAATTGCGGTTAACTTTTTAGCAGGCGTTCCTGCGATTGTAAAGCCAGCAACAGTTACATCTTTCTTAACTGAAGCAGTAGTAAAAGAAATTGTTGCATCCGGCATTTTACCAGAGGGAAGTTTGCAATTAATTTGCGGCTCTGCCAATGGAATTCTAGACCACGTTACTAGCCAAGATGTAGTTACGTTCACCGGTTCAGCATCAACGGGAAAAATGTTAAAGTCGCACCCACGCATTTTAGAAGAATCGGTGCCATTTAATATGGAAGCCGATTCATTAAACTCTTGTATTCTCGGACCAGATGCCATTCCTGGCACTCCTGAATTTGATATTTTCATTAAAGAAGTACAACGCGAAATGACCGTGAAAGCAGGACAGAAATGTACTGCAGTACGTCGTATAATGGTACCTGAAAATTTAATAGAAGATGTTCAGGTTGCACTTAGCAAACGCTTATCATCTACCAGCATTGGAGATCCGAATGTAGAAGGTGTTCGCATGGGACCATTAGCATCTTCGAGTCAGGTGCAAGAGGTGAAAGAAAAAATTCAACTATTAGCTCAAACACAGGAAATCGTTTTTGGTAATTCAGCAATGACACCAGTAGGAGATGGAACCGATAAAGGTGCTTTCTTATCTCCTGTTTTATTCATCAATAAAGATCCGTTTAAAAATACCGATTGTCATAATATTGAAGCATTCGGACCAGTTTCTACTATCATGCCTTACAAGAATATTTCAGAGGCCATTGAATTAGCTAAGATGGGTAAAGGATCATTGGTATGTAGTATTGTTACCGCAGACAATGCAACGGCACGTGATTTTGTAGTAGGCGCAGCATCGATGCATGGAAGGATATTAGTTTTAAATAATGATTGTGCGAAAGAATCTACCGGTCACGGCTCACCGATGCCAATGTTAGTGCACGGCGGACCAGGTCGTGCAGGTGGTGGTGAAGAGATGGGTGGTAAGCGTGGCGTATTTCATTACTTACAACGCACCGCTATTCAAGGATCACCAACTACTTTATCTTATATTACAGAAGTATATCAGCGAGGCGGAAAGCAAATTGAGAAAGATATTCATCCTTTCAAAAAGTATTTTGAAGAGCTTGAAATTGGTGAAACATTAATTACAGCTAAGCATACCGTTAGTGAGGCCGACATTACCAATTTTGCCAATGTGAGCGGAGATAATTTCTACGCGCACATGGATGCAACTTCACTAGAAGGAACCATTTTTACACAACGCGTAGCACATGGATACTTTGTATTATCAAAAGCAGCAGGCTTATTTGTAGATGCGAAAAAAGGTCCTGTATTGTTAAACTACGGACTAGATGAATGTCGTTTTACTAAACCTGTTTATCCGGGAATGACCATTGGTGTTAAACTTACAGTGAAAGAAAAAGTAGATACCGAAAAGAAAAACGAAGAAGACATTGCAAAAGGTATTGTAAAATGGCTGGTTGATGTTTATGATGAAACTGGAGAAACTGTAGCCATTGCTACAATCTTAACGATGGTAAAAAAATTAAATCAAGAATTTTAAAATATGTCACAAGAAACGGGACGTGTGCATGCACACATCGAAAATAATATTGGTTATGTTACCTTTTTTCATCCGCAAAGCAATTCCTTACCAGGGCAAGTATTGCGCGATTTAGCAAGTGCGATTGAAGAAATGGGAAAGAAGGATGAAGCAAAAGTAATCGTGTTACAGAGCGAAGGAGAAAAAGCATTTTGTGCGGGTGCTTCCTTCGATGAATTAATTGCTATTGATGATCATGCAACAGGAACATATTTCTTCTCTGGATTTGCAGGCGTAATTAACGCAATGCGCAAAGCACCCAAGTTTGTAATTGCGAGAGTGCAAGGCAAAGCAGTAGGTGGTGGAGTAGGATTAGCCTCTGCGGCCGACTATACCTTTGCTGTTACAGGTGCTGCTGTTAAATTAAGTGAGTTAGCAGTTGGTATCGGACCATTTGTAGTTGGACCTGCAGTTGAACGCAAAGTAGGTAAATC
>CANFIN010000144.1 GCA_947447155.1 Bacteroidota bacterium
TATGATTTTATTGATTCGATTAATTAAGTCATTAGGATTTAGAAAAATGATATTAGCAGTGATATCCAACTGTTCTGCCAATTTAGTTTTCAACCAAACATTCATTCCCTCCGTTTGGGTTACTATATAAACAGGCTTGAAAGGATCCATATTTTTCACCTGACCCTTTATGCTCTCGCCAATTTTATTTTTTAGCGACAATACATCATTTGAAGAAAAAATTGATAATGCCATAATTATTTATTTAATTGACTTATAATGCCTGAAACTCTTTGTACTTTTTTGGAAACAGTCGATTCCAAAATTTGTGGCGATGACATCAAGGTTACATGATTTTTCCCTCTTGAAACCCCTGTATAGAGCAATTCCTTGGTTAGAATTAAGATGTCTTTATTCTTTGGCATGACTACTAATACTTTTGGATATTCAGAACCTTGACTTTTATGAATAGTTTGAGCAAAATTGGTTTCCACCCTTCCTAAAAACCCACAGGCATAAGGAATGATTTTGCCATCCTTTTCAAACCATGCTTTCAATTCTCCTTTTTCATCCTTTGCAATAATACCCGTATCACCATTATATAAAGTAGGTGTTACATTATAATTATTTTTTGTAACCATCACCGGCCTGAATTCATAAAACTCTAGATCAGTCCTAAAAATACTAGGGTACCAATTAGCAAGTTTGTGTTCAACTTTTTTATTAATTCCTTGTATTCCTTGACTACCCTCTCTTATTGCAGTTAAAATTCTAAACTGATTAAAACTTTGAATTGCGTTTTTGATTCTATCTTCAAATTGTAATGAACCATCTCTTAAAATTTCAATATAGCCCTTATAATTTTCAATCAAGCTGTCATATTCCGAATCTTTATATTCAATGTCTATTTTAACCTGAGCATCACTATTTGCTAAAAAGGTTTTGACAACAGCGATATCTTCATTAATGATCGCTTTAGTAATTATTCCAATCCCATCATTACTCTTAAATCGGTGTGAATGAGTCAACTGGGTCATTTTGCCTGTTAAAACATATTTATCATTTGAAGTTTGCACATCGCCTAATTGTTGGCATCCTTCTAAAAATTCATTTAAGAAATTAATATTATTGGCATCAAATTTATTGAGTGGTGTGGATGAACATATATCCCCAAAAATAGAAGCTGCTTCTACCGAAGCCAATTGGTCTTTATCTCCTAAGAATATTACTCTTGAAGTTGAAGGAATTGCTTCTAATAATTTTGAAAACAAAGCCACGTCGATCATACTTGATTCATCCACAATAACAACATCTATATCCAATGGATTAGATTTATTATAAGTAAAATAAGGTGAGTTGTCTTTAAATTTTAAGGATTTAAGCAACAAGTGAATGGTAGATGCTTTTTCTTTTATGAGATCAATTTTGTTTATTATTTCATCAGGTGGAAGTTTTTCAATTTCAGTATTAAAAAATAAAGATTCTTTCATTCTCTGTGCTGCTTTACCTGTTGGCGCACAAAGTGCAACTTTTAGTTCTGGATTTACCTTAAGTAAAATTGTCAATAATTTTTTAATGCTGGTTGTTTTGCCCACTCCAGGGCCACCTGTAATAATTGAAAAATTGTTTTGATACGCCTGCAATGCAGCAATTAATTGATAATCGGGACCATTGCCAGTTTTTGCATCTTCTGATCTAAAATGACTTATAATAAAATCTTTAATGTCTCTCAACTCAGTTCTTCTTTCTTCTATTAATTCATTTCCAGCATTTACAAAAGATCCAATACTATTTACTATTTGATGTTCATATTGAAAATACCTTTGAAGGTACAAGCGATCATTAATATAAATAAATGGAGCCTTCCCATCTTCATTCTCCGACACAATATTTTTTTCTACAAGACTAGTTAGATTATCTAAAAATAATTGGCAGTTATATTTCTCCCTTTCATCATCGGTTAATTCGGCAAAATGAATACATATATTACCTTCAGCCATCATTCTTAATAGGGCAGAAGCCAACTTTTCAATACTTTTATCCTTAAAATTTTCTCCGAAATATTTATAAATATCTGTTTGCATATACTTTATTTGTTTTCTATTTTTTCATTTTACTCAGCAATTTCTACTTCATTAATTTTCTGAATTCTTATTGAGTGCTGATACACCTTACTACGTTCACCTTTTTTGTGTGCTTTCCAAATTTTATTAACCAACTCCTTATTTGAAGGTACACTAACATTAGAGTCATAGGTTTTAAGAATTGAAAAATCTCTAAACTGCTTTTTAATATCTTTAGCAACGCTCACTTTCCACTTTGTAAATTTTTCATCTCCAATAAAAACTTTCCCATTTTCATAATTAACTCCAATGTATTTGAATGCCGACATGGCATCAAAAATTTCTGTTTTCTTTTCACTTCTTTTAATGCCAAACTCGTCATAAATAGCGTCTAGCCTTGCTAATATTTCTTTTTCATCTACTTTTTCATCCACAATAAACATGATATCATCTTCATATCTAACTAGGTCTATTCCTCGAAAATGTTCAGCCAATTTCATTTGTGCAATATAATAGTTAGCCAATAAAACACAGAAGCCAATTCCCAAAGGAAGCCCAGAATATCCATCTTTCGATTTGTTGTCAATTAAAACTTTTCTAATTAAGTTCATTATTCTTGGGTCAATAAGATGTCCGTGTGAAGCCTCCAATAACTGAATTAATTTTTCTGTATTTATTGAGGGATAATAATTGGCAATATCAGTACGGATGATTTTTTTGGGACCACCTGATAAAATTAAATTTCTAATTTTTGTGGTCAATTCTACCACATCCGGATTGGGCTTGTTTTCTTCATCTACGATACCAATAGTATTTAGCTTATTCAAAATACATCTTATCACAACCTGGTCTCTCAAACAAGGTATAATTACTGTTCTAGTCTTTGTCTCATCAATTACTTTATTCTTAATCTTATATTTTTTAAACGTAATTTTTGGAATGGTTGGCCCTTCTATGCATTCATTAACAAGTCGAAAAATTTCTTTAAAAAACTGTGCTTTTTTTTCAGGTGTTTTTAATACATGCATGGTGGTAATACCATCAGTACCAACTGGCATTACACTAGTATTCTGAGCATTTAGATAAGTTCCAATTGACTCAAGGGCAATTGATTTAGTCCGGTTTCTAACTTTACCGGCAACCATAGCGGCGAAAGCAGCTTCTATTTCTTCCATTGTAAATAATGACATATATACATCATTTATAAGTTTAAAAAAGGAGGGTAAGCAGGTTCGTTGCCCTTATTTGGCTGTTTGTTGCGCGTGTTACCTTTAGCTGGTTTCATTACCCTCCAGTAAGTTCAAAAAATCAATACTCCGTTATTTAATTATAGTTCTCAAATCTTCAATTTTACAGTACTTTTTATAGCCATCGATGTATTGGAATATTATTGCTGAAGCCTCCTTTTTAAAATCAATCGTAAGATTTTGATTAGCCCTAACCTTGTCTACTATTTTAAAAACTTGACAATAATTTTTCATTACAAAAGCTTGAGAAGCTATTAAGCTTTCAATAATATTAATTGTATAACTCTTAGGTTCTTTTGTCAATGCAAGAGTAGTATAAACAAGTGCGCCTTTTACATCAAAATAATTATCCATCGCTTTTAAATAAGCCACACAAATTAGATCCGAAGCGCTCAATCCATTTTTTAATGCTTCCTCATTTTTATACTTATATTTTGCTTTTAAAAATTTAATGAAAACGGTTGAGTTGGACTTACCTTTAATATTCCAGCCTAGCCTATTAATTAGAGCAGTTTTTACATCTATTGGATTATTATTATCTGCCAAGTAGGTGATTAATTTTTCGTTCAGTAAACCCTTTGAAGTTCCCGCTAGCTCTATGATTGGTAATTTTTCATAGGCCCTATAAAATTCGGTGGAGGTAAGGGGCGAATCAGCAGATGCATTATTTATAGTAAATAATGAAATTAAAATTCCTATATAAATTGCTTTCCTCATAAAACTATTTTTACTAAGATTTAAGTTATTGAATTGTGCTTATGAAAGCCGA
>CANFIN010000145.1 GCA_947447155.1 Bacteroidota bacterium
CGCAAAGGAGCACCGCTACCACCTCCAATTTTCATTGGTAAAGCCATTATCTCAAATCCTTTTAATGGTAGTTGATCTAAATGCGCCACATTCTCAAACCCTGGAATATTTGCACCTAACAAAATGCGGTGTGTCATAAAATCTTTCGATTGACCATAATCCATACTTGGTGTGTCTAACCCAACCGCCTTTGCTTTTTTAGTTTTTACTAACCATGTAGCTGCTTCAGGACTAATTCCTGGAAAATGTAAAAGAGGAATTGCTGCTTCTCCTTTTAAAGCAGAGCCAAAATATTTTTCTCGGTTCGGATAAAATTGTCCGTAGCCAGTACGGAATAAAATAATTGTACCTGTTTTAATTTCTCCGTTTGCTTTCTCCCATTCTTGCAAATCTGCAACAGAAACCAAGTAATCTCTGTTCTTTAATGCTTTTTCTGATACGTCAACTATAATACCTCTTCCACTCAAACTCGATAATGGAATACTATCGACTGTTAAATGATTTTTTGCAAAATGGATTGGCGCATCTATGTGAGTTCCTCCATGCTCTGGTGTACAAATGCTATAGGAAGAATAATAATATCCACCAGGAGTGATTCCGTTAAAATCTTCTTTATGTTCGAATCCACATACATTATTCGGCCAATATAAAGTGGTGCTATCAAACGTATAGGTTAGGTCAATCAAATTACTTTCCTTGATAATAATTTTTTTTTCGATACGTTTTTCTTCTTTCTTTCCGCAAGCAAATACGAATAATAAAAAAGATGCTATTAACAATGATTGAGCGCTATTTTTCATGTAATGAATTTGTTTAAAGCAAAAGTAATAATTACCATCATTCAATAATTTTAATTTGTAATTTCGACATCATAAAACTCACCCTATGAAAATTTTTATCGGTTGCGATCACGCAGGATTCGAAATGAAAGAAGCATTGAAAAAATATTTAATCGATGCAAATTACGAAGTTGAAGATAAAGGAACATATAGTTTAGATAGCGTCGATTATCCCGACTTTGCGCATGCTGTTGCTACAGGCGTAGAAACTACGGATGGTTCATTAGGTGTTTTATTATGTGGAAGTGCTAACGGAGTTTGTATAGCAGCTAACAAGCATCAGTCGATAAGAGCTGCTTTATGCTGGTTGCCAGAAATTGCCTCGCTCGCTCGCCAGCATAACGATGCGAATGTGGTATGCATTCCTGCGCGATTTGTAAACGATGAAACAGGATTAGAAATTCTGAAAGCATTTTTAGCTTCTTCTTTTGAAGGCGGCAGACATCAGACGAGAGTGGATAAGATTGCTTGTTAGGAGACTTCTACGCGTTGTCTCTCTAACATAGAACAAAGGATATTAGCGACAATTTTATTTAAGAATATTTCTCAGTACTCAAGCCGTACGGGCCTTAAAGCGAAATGCTTTAGGGCGGGCCCCTAATTTATATGGCCTTCGCGCTTCGAGGGCCTCAGCGACCGAAGCCTTATAGACTCCGAATTAGAAAGGAATTTAAATAAACTGAGGCCGATTTGTTTAGTTTTAAACAAAATAAAAGTCCGCCTTAAAGTTATTGAGGGAATAAGGTGCTGTAGAAAGTAGCGATAAGAAATAAGCGCTGTTTGCTTGTGCCGAGTGTAGCCTCGGTAAGGCCTAGATAAATTCATTAAAAAGTTTAGTTCGATTTATTTTACGAGGTTCATTGCATTCACTCGTAATTAAAATCCGCTACGCACGAAAGCAGCGCCTCAATAAATTTACAGCGGTGGCATTTTTGTCTACTTTTTTTGCTAAAGAAAAAAGTAGGAGCCAGTACGGCTTGAGTACATAAAATTAAAAAAGCAATTAACGGAAAATCGTATTTTGTTTTTCTTAAATAATTAAGAATAATTTTTCTTATAGAACGAAAAACTTAAAGAGTTTTATCTACAATAAAAAAGGGGCCTAAGCCCCTTTCCTTTGTGTCACTCAGCACGATTTATCAAAAGTTGTTTGGTTGATTTTTGTTTATCACCTCCGACTTCAACCGAATAAAGTCCGGATGGAAGTCCTTCTAATGCAAAGCGAATATTTTTCTCTTTATCATAATGCTCCGAAAAAACAATACGTCCTTTTATGTCGAAAATTCTTACTCGTTCAATGCAAGGATTTGTATTGTCAATTTGTAGATAGGTGCTGGCAGGATTTGGATAGATGCGAATGGTTTCTTCTAGTGAAGGCTCTTCAATGCCCTGCAAATTGGTAACTACATAAGTAGTAAATGTACGAGGGGAATATTGTATCAGCTGACTCGTATAAGGCCAAACAACTACCACATTTCCCCCTGGTCGGAAGAAAGAAGAATCAATAGTTACAGTGGAGCCCGATATAGTATAAGTCGATCCAGGTAGTACTACCACTGGCGTTGCGCTGAAATATAAATAAGCAATTTGACCTTGACCATTATCCATCGCTAATTGCAAAGGACCTTGATAAGGAATAAACCCATTGTTCGATAAGACCACAGAATACGAAATGATTTGTCCAGGGAAAACAGTATCAGGTATACCAATGATTGAATCTACACGCAAGCTTACATTTTGTGCATTGCTGTTCAAGGAGACAAGCCCAAGTAAGAAGGAAAGTAAGAAGTATACGCGTTTCATTATGGCTCTTTTGTAAATGGTTAACCAAAACTAAATGGATTTGATGTAATAACCTAATAGATTTTTTACTATTCTTACGCATCCAAAACAACAAAAATGGACCATCTTCAAACACTCATAGCAGGCATGACGAAGGAAGAACTTCGTTATTATAAACTCTTTACTAGCAGAACTATTCATGAGCACGACAGAAAAGACATCAAGCTGTTTAATGAGTACAGAAAACAAGGTGTTCATTTCGACGAAGAAAAAACGATAAAGAAAATTTATCCCGAAGGAAATAAAAATGCATGGTATAGAATAAAGCATCGTTTGTTGGGCGACATCAACAAATCACTTACGCTTCTGCACTATGAAGAAAATGATTTTATGATTGCTTTAAATACATTATCACTTTATCATTTTTATTCTCAGAAAAATAAAATGAATGAAGCGAGATACTATTTACGCAAGGCTGAAAAAATTGCACAGAAAATAGAGCATAACGAATTACTCGATATCATATATGGCGAATATATCCAACTTTCTTATTCATCATTAAATATTAATCCTGAACACTATTTACTTCAACGAAAGGAAATTAGGAAAAAACAAGAGGCTTTACGAGAGATAGATGATTTATTAGCAGTCATTACTTTTCAATTAAAAACGACACAAAATTTATCAAGAACAGATAATGATGTGCTTGCAACGCTACAGAAAAATATCGATACGTTTATCAATAACGAAGAGACTAAAAAAAGTGCAACGCTGCAGATAAAAGTATATCAGGCGGTGAGTAAAATTCTTTTACAGCGACATGAATATTCAGCACTCGAAAAATATTTATTGAAAACATTTAAGTATTTCGAAAAGAATGAACTCTTTAGCAAGAGCAATCATGATACAAAGTTGCAGATGCTTACTTATCTCGTAAATTCATTATTCAAGAATAATAAGTCAGCAAAAAGTTTAGAGTGGGCTGAAACCTTAAAAGCAGCGATGGAAGAATACAATCATTTATTGTATGATAAATATTTCTTCTTTTATTATAACGCGCTCGTGATTAATTACTCGTCGGTAAATCCAACAAAGGCCATCGATATTCTAGAAAATCTTAGAGAAAATACAAAAATTAAAAACAACAATTATTACATTTTCTTTGTTTACTTAAATCTGGCCGTATTGCGATTTGATAATAAAGAATACAAAGAGTCGGGTAAACTTTTTACAAAAATTTCTGTGCTCGATTGGTATAAATCGGCAGACGATAGTTTAAAATTAAAAATTACAATTTGTGAGTTAATCACACGATATCAGATGCAGCAATACGATGTGTTGATTTATAAACTGGATCAAACTACACGAACCTTTAAAAC
>CANFIN010000146.1 GCA_947447155.1 Bacteroidota bacterium
ATTTTATCAGTAGCATCAATAAGGTTGTATCCCGAACGTTTTACAATGTTCAATGTGATTACATTCTTACCATCTAAACGTGCATAGCTTTCTTTTTCTTTGAAAGCATCTTTCACTTCTGCCACATCTTTTAAATACACCGTTGCACCGCCAGTAGCACCAACAACCATGTTTTGAATTTGCTCAACATCTTTGAATTCTCCTTTAACAGATAATACTCTTCTAACGCCATCGGTAGTTAATGTACCACCGGAGATAGTTAAGTTTTCATACTTCACTGCATTGGCAATATCATTCATCGATAATTGTGCAGCTTGCATTTTGTACATATCCACGTTGATTTGAATCTCACGATCAAGTGCGCCCACCATTTCTACACGTGAAATTTCTTTCATGCCTTCGATGCGATCTTTGATATCATCAGCAAACTTTTTCAGTTTGTTTAATTCGATATCACCTGAAATGTTAACGAACAAAATTGGAATTTCACTGAAGTTGATATCAGTTACTGCGGGCTCTTGTGGTAAGTCGTTAGGTAAATCAGAACGCGCTTTATCAACTGCATCTTTTATTTTCTGCTTCGCTTCTGCAACATTTACATCCGTATTAAATTCTACTAATACACTTGTAAAATCCTGCGTTGATGTACTCTTTACTTTCTTAACTCCTGATACACCTTTGATTTGTTTCTCGATTGGTTTAGCAACTAGGTTCTCCATATCCGAAGGAGAAGTGCCTGGATAAATCACACTCACGAAAACTTGTGGTAGAGTAATGTCTGGAAAATTTTCTTTTGGTAACGAATTGTAAGTAGCAATACCTGCCAACGTAATAATCACCGTTAAAATATAAATGGTGGTCTTATTATTAATGGCCCAGCTGCTTGGCTTAAATTCTTTGAATATATCTTTCATATTTTTCTAAGCCAGTAATTAATTATTCGTGATCGATTGTCCGTCTACTATGTCCTGATAACCTGTTGTGATAATCGGATCGTTATCGTTTATTCCTTCTAATATTTCAATAGTGCCCTTGTAGTTTTTACCAATGTTGACATTCTTTTTTCTTGCAATATTATTTTCGTTAACAAATACGTAAGTACCCTCATCTGTTATTTGAACAACGTTTGCAGGAAGTACGAATGTGGATGGGTTAGTATAATCGGCAATTTTTAAAACGGCAACCATATTTGGATGCAATGATGAGTTCCCACCTAAGTTAATTTCTACATTAAAAGTTCTATTTAACGGATCAATTACTTTTCCAACATACGATAATTTCGCTTTGATAGTTTGATTGATGTCAGGGAAGTTGATTTCAACTTCATCGCCCATCTTTACTTTTGAAATGTAAGACTCTGCAATGTCGGCTTTGATTTTTAAGTTGCTTGTATTTACAACACGAATACCCGGCATTCCTGGAGAAGCCATCTGGCCTAATTTCAAAAATACTTCATCTACAACACCAGTAATCGGCGATTTTACTTTAGTCATTTCAATTTGCTGATACAATGTAGAAAGTTTTTTATCTAGTGATTCTAACGTGTTTTTCGCTTGTAAAAATTGAATTTCAGTTCCGATTTTCTGATCCCATAAATTCTTTTGTTTTAGATAAACTGTATTCGCAAATTCTCTCGCAGATTTTAATTCATCTAAACTTTTTAAATAGGTAGCATTATCAATTTCTGCTAACACTTGTCCTTTTGATACATTAGTTCCTGGCTTCACATTAATTACGGTAACTGCGCCTGGCACCTGACTATTTACTGTTACATTTTCATCAGCATCTACTTTTGCTTGCACATCAATAAAATGCGAGAAAGAAGTTTTAGTAATATTTGTAATAGCTACTAATTGAGCATTGGTGATTTTCTTGCCGCTTAATTTCGCAACCTCTTTTTCAAGAGTTGCAATCTTTGCTTTTATTTCCGATTCTTGTTTTTTCAAATCGGTTAGTTCGGCTTTCTTTGTGGTTAGTTCATCACTTGAGCAAGCTGAAACGAAAAGGCTGATAATGGAAATATAAATTAATTTTTTCATTGTTATTAGAATGTAATTGTTCCTGTTGATTTGTCTAATTCGATTTTTGAAATGATTGTTTCATATAGTGTATTGAAGTAATTCGCGTCTGCTTCTTTAACGGAGCTTTCAGCATCAATTAATTCTAAGCTTGATCCAACTCCGCTGTCGTATTTTATTTTTGATACACGAGAAATTTCTTTTGCTAGATTTTGATTTTTCTTTACTATTTTAAGTGATGAAAGATTATTTGAATACGTTGTCTTTGCATTTTCATATTCTAATGCAAAACCGTTTTTCATTAATGCCATTGCATTATCTACTTTTTCTAGAGTTAATTTCGATTGAGCAATTTGTGAATGACGTTGTAGTCCATCCCAGATAGGTACATTTAATTTTAATCCTGCAATTACTGTTGGATACCATCTATACGATGTATTAAAAATATTAAAGTCGTTTCTTGATGCATTCGTACTTGCAGATCCGAAAGCAACTAAGCTAGGTAAATATCCAGCTTTCATTCTTTTTAGATCTAATGCTTGCAACTGACGTTGAACATTTACTACTCCAAATTCTGGACGCTTATTATAATCAACTGAATCAGGTAAAGATGTAACAACTAAAATGGATTCGTCTAGTTTATCCGTTAGGGTTAATGCCTTCCCGTTATCATATCCCATTTGGAATTTTAATAGCGCATAGCTTAATAATTTGAAACGTTCTACTTTTTCTTTTTCAACTTTAAGGTTGTTCAAGGTAAGTTCTAAACGATCCACATCAATTTTCTCTACCAGTCCGTTATCGTTAAGTGCTTTGGTGTCGTTGTACAATTTAGTTACACGCTCGATGTTTGCATCAATGATTAATAAGCGAGCATCAGCTACTAACGCACCATAATAAGCCTTGCTAACATTCACAGCAGTTTCTGTTTTTGTTTGAATGGTCGATTTACGACTTAGCTCTGTATACGTTTTTGTAGCTTGAAGTCCTACTAGATACGAACCATCGAATAACAATTGCGTTGCAGTTATTCCTGCGCTTGCTGTATAAGGCTGACCGAACTGTACTCCGAAGTATTCGCCTGCTTTCCCTCCAAAGAATTCAGCTGGAACAAACGAAGTTGGGATTTCGATGAATTTGTTTAAGTCTGCGCTTGCATTAATCTGTGGCGTTCCGATGCCGGTAATTTCATCAACTTTCTTTTTCGCGATTGTTTCGTCGAGCAGGGCGTTTTTAACATTCGGTTGATTGATCATTGCAAACTCGATAGCTTGCTTTAACGAGAATGAACTGTTGGCATCCTGCGCATGCACTTGAGTAATACCTGCAAATGCAACGAGTAGTAACAGGATTTTTTTCATAGTATAGTATTTAGTGTGATTATTCTTCATCGATTTGACGATATTTATTAATTAGTTTATGTCCTTTCAGTGTAGCAATGCCATGTAAGAAATGATCTAGTAGCTGAATCTGCACTTCCACATGATGAAACTGCTCAGGTGGGAAGATACTAGGGTTCATGGCCATTTCTACTTGCTCGAGGCGAAGGCGTGCAAGCGTTTTGTTATTTATGTCTGCTCGATAGAGGCCTTCTGATTTTCCTTTCTCGAGGTTACGGATAACATACTTCATTAGGTAATCCTCTTTAAAGGCTTTAAATTGATTCCACGAATCATGATGATACTTATGCATATCATAGAAAAGGTTGGGGTTGATACGCGAAAACGTTTTACCCATGAACTGCATGGCATTCAGGATTTCTTCGATAGCATTCTTAGAGTTTTTCGAAATTTCCTCCATCATGCTTATTTGCTCTTGCTTTTCCTTATCGAAGTAAGCGTGCACGAGTTTATCTTTATCGGCATACTGCTGATAAATGGTTTTTTTCGACATGCCAATTTCTCTGGCAATATCATCCATGG
>CANFIN010000147.1 GCA_947447155.1 Bacteroidota bacterium
AGATTGTTCGCCTTTCAAATAGCGCATTGCTTTTTTGATTGCAACAATTCCATCTTTTCTTTCAGGAGTAGATAATTCTGACAATGATTGAGCAATACGTTCAATAAAAATTTTATTAGGACTAGCAGCTGCAACTTCGTTAATAAAATGCACCGCTTGCTGTGTTTCACCTTTCACAGCATTTAAGAAATCATTCCATGCATTTTGTTTGGCTTGATTAACTGTTTTCTTTGATTCTTCTTCAATGGCATCTAATTCTTCTGCAGTTGCAATGGCTGCATTGATTAACCATTCTTTCATCTTCTTGATGCAATCAAACTCATCTTCCCATGTTAATCGATCTTTCGACTTATAACGTTCATGCGATCCCGAAGTGGAGTGACCTTGCGGTTGTGTCATTTCACGAACGTGGACAAGTACAGGTACATGTTCAGTACGAGCAATGTTGGCTGCTTTTTCGTAAAGTTCAACTAGTCCAGCATAATCCCAGCCTTTGCCAGTTAAAATTACATAACCCTCTTTTTCTTCGGTGCGTTCAAAGCCGCTTAAGATTTCTGAAATATTTTGTTTGGTAGTTTGATATTTTGCAGGAACAGAAATTCCATAGCCATCATCCCACACACTAATCACCATTGGAATTTGTAAAACGCCTGCTGCGTTAATCGATTCCCAGAATAATCCTTCCGACGTAGAGGCGTCGCCGATAGTGCCATACGCAACTTCATCTCCGTTTCTTGTAAATAATTTTGCCTCATTTGCTAATTCAGGAAAAGAGCGATAAAGCTTTGATGCGTATGCTAGTCCAAGGAGGCGAGGCATTTGTCCGCCTGTAGGAGAGATATCAGCAGATGAATTTTTCATTGCTGTTAAATCTTTCCATGTTCCATCAGGATTTAATGAACGAGTTCCATAATGGCCATTCATCATACGTCCTGCTGAACAAGGTTCTGCTTCTATTGATGGATCTGCATATAACTGCGCAAAAAATTCTTGAATACTTAACATGCCAGTCGCAAACATGAAAGTTTGATCGCGGTAGTAGCCTGAACGAAAATCGCCATTCTTAAACGACTTCGCCATCGCTAATTGGGCAATCTCTTTTCCGTCGCCGAAAATTCCAAATTTAGCTTTGCCGGTAAGGACTTCCTTTCTTCCTAATAAACTCGCCTGGCGACTTTCATTCGCAATACGAAAATCATTGAGTAGGGCAAGCTTAAATTCTTCAAATGTAAGTTCCTGAGATGTAGTATTTTGAGTGCTATTTGACATAAGAATTCAATATCAAACAAAAATAGCAAAAAAACCTTTTTCAGACAACGATTTCTATAGCAGAAGTGAGGCGATAACAAAGATGGCCAATGTGATGCTGGCAAGGCCATTTGTATTAAAAAAAGCAAAGTTTACGCGACTCAAATCGTCCGACTTAACCAATCGGTGTTGATAGATTAATAGTCCGCTGAAAATCAGCCATCCAACGAAAAATAAAATGTTGAATCCGCCTAATATTCCTGCATATAAGAGTGTTCCAGATGTGATTACATGCAAGACTCTCGAAATCAATAAAGCGTTTTTCAGTCCGAAAAAAGAGGGTATCGACTTCAAATTATTTGCCTTGTCAAAGTCAATATCCTGCAATGCATAAATGATATCGAAGCCTCCAACCCATGTTAAAACAGCAATTGAAAATAGAACGGGTAACAAATTAAATTCGCCAGTAACAGCTAACCAAGCACCTAATGGAGCCAGCGCTAATCCGAGTCCCAGTACCAAATGACAAAGCGGAGAGATGCGCTTCATGTACGAGTAGCCCAGTACAAGTGCCAATGCAACAAAGGATAAGTAAAAGCAAAGGTCGTTGATGAATTTTGTGGTGATGATAAATCCGACGCAATTAAAAATAATAAACGCAAGCGCAGCATTCGACGAAATTTTTCCTGCCGGAATTTCACGCTCTTTTGTCCTGGGATTTTTTGCGTCTATTTTACGATCTGCCCAACGATTAAAAGCCATTGCTGCTGAACGCGCAAAGACCATACATAACAAAACCTTGAATGCTAAATCAATTGTAAAAATACCTTTCCCAATTACGATTCCTGAGGTAAATCCGATAGCTGCAAATGGCAATGCAAATACAGTGTGACTAAACTTAATAAACGATAGGTAATTTTTAATTACTTTTAACATGCTGCAAAAATACAATTTTGAATATACGAGCGGCGAATTGCTGTAAAATAATGACTCGAAAACTAATCCTCTTCTTTTTCTTTACGTTATTATGCAATATCGTATTAGGTCAAGTTGTTTTAAGTCGTGATACTACAGTTAAAATACTGACGCCAAGTGGAGCCATTTTGAAAAATGGCTGGGCATGTGGATTTAATAATCCTGTTTTTGCGGAAATAGATTTAGATAATGATGGAACTCAGGATTTGATTGTTTTTGATTCACAAGCTGGCCGATTGAATTGTTTTTTGTACACCTCTAACGGGTACGTATATACTCCAGAATATAATTCGTTGTTCCCTCAAAATTTAGAAGGGTGGGTACGGACCTATGATTATGATAATGACGGCGACAAAGACCTATTTAGTTATATTCAAGGTAGTATTCGTGTAGATAGAAATGAAAGTACAACTACTACAGGATTATCGTTTACGAATTTAACAATGCAGTTAAATTGTCATTACGCTGGAACATTTCCAAATTTGTTTGTTACGCGTATCGATATTCCTGCATTTACGGATATAGACAATGACGGCGACATGGACATTCTTGCTTTTTCAATTAATGGAAGCTGGATTGATTTAGATAAGAATTTATCAATGGATTCGTTGGGTAATAATAATCAGTTTTTGTTGTACAATGTGCCGGGGTGCTGGGGGTATTTTTATAAAGAGTCATCCTTCAATAAAGCAGTTCTTCCTGTGAATACATCTTGTGCATTACTTCCAGCGCATCCTTTCCGATTGCAAAATAATTTCGACTCTGGTTCTGCAATATGGTTGGAAGATTTAGATGGGGATGGCGACAAAGATTTTTTATGTGGTGATAAAGTAGGTCGTAATTTGTTGAAGGTGGAAAATTGCGGCAACGCCGATTCAGCCTATGCTTGTTCACAAGACACTTTGTATCCTTCGAACACTATGCCTGCGTCAATGCGTGATAACGCAGCTCCTTATTTAATCGATTTTGATAAAGATGGCGATAAAGATTTGCTGATTGCTAATTTTAATTCAAGTGGAGAAGATTATAATAATACCATTTATTACGAGAATACAGGGTCAGCCAGCAACTCGATTTTTACCTATGTGAAAAATCGTTTTTTGATTGATGAAATGGTTGATGTTGGCACCTCTTCACATCCTGTTTTTTTTGATTGGGACGGCGATGGATTAAAAGATTTATTAATTAGTAATGATGGATATTACGAAGGAGGTAATTTTGTAAGTAAGGTTGCATTGTATAAAAATGTATCGCAAGGAAGTGCAAATCAGTTTCAGAATATTTCGGATAGTATTTTAAATTTTCGTAGTCTTAATATCATTGGAACACGACTCGCATTTGGCGATTTGAATAATGATGGCGACCAAGATTTGTTAGTTGGTGATGCAACAGGTAGACTAAGTTATTTTCAGAATATTGGAAGTGCAACAAATACCAATTTGATTTTTTCTCAAGGCTATTATCAAAATATTGATGTTGGTTCTGACGCTGCTCCTCAATTAGTAGATGTTAATCGTGATGGATTGTTGGATTTTTTAGTAGGCGAGCGTAATGGTAACATTAATTACTATCGTAATATAGGAAGTTTGTCGTTCCCGGTTTTTAGTTTTGAAACAGATTCTTTCGGGAAAGTTAATGTTGGATTAGCCACTTATGGTATTGGTTAT
>CANFIN010000148.1 GCA_947447155.1 Bacteroidota bacterium
AAAATATCCAAAGCAATTATGGTATCTGTTCTTCTCTGAAATGTGGGAACGCTTTTGCTTTTATGGAATGCGCGGAATGCTGGCCGTATTTATTGTGTCGCAATTGAAAATGGATGAAGGCACCGCTAATTTGCAGTATGGCGCCATACAAGCTTTCGTGTATGCGTTTACATTTATTGGTGGACTCTTTGCTGATAAAATATTAGGGTTTCGCAAATCGCTTTTTTGGGGCGGATTACTAATGATTACAGGTAGTTTGATTTTATCACTCGGTATTAATGTTAACCATGCTGTTGCTGATAATCATTTCTGGTTTTTCTTAGGGACAAGCTTTACAATTATCGGAACAGGATTTTTCAAACCGAATATCTCAACGATGGTAGGATCATTATATCATGAAAATGATTCACGTCGTGATGCTGGATTCTCGTTATTCTATGCAGGTATAAATGTCGGAGCTCTTTTAGGAGGTTATGCATGCATTGCCATTGCAAATTCATATTCGTGGAATTTAGCATTCGGTTTAGCAGCTATTGTTATGACGATTAGCCTTGTAACATTTATTTTCACGCAACGCAGTTTAGGTCCGATTGGACTATCACCTTTAAATAAAGGGAAAGGAAATAAAATCGCAGAGCTGGCAGTATATATTGGATCATTAGTATTGATTCCGGTAATCATGATGATGGTAGCTAAAACAGAGTACACAGATTACTTCATGTACACGATTGGTCCTGCTGCATTGATTTACATACTTTTTGAATTAAGAAAATACTCGAAAGCTGAAGTCAATAAATTAATCGCCGCACTTGTCTTTATCTTTTTCTCGATTGTTTTCTGGGGTATCTACGAACAAAGCGGAGGTTCGTTAGCGTTATTTGCACGTGAAAATTTACATGATTCAATCATGGGAGTACATTTCGACCCAAATGGAATTAACAATTCTGCGAATGCACTTTTTGTCATCATCTTCGCTCCTATCTTAGGATTGCTTTGGGTATGGATGAGCAAACGAAATCTTGAGCCCAACACCTTAATCAAATTCGGATTAGGATTTATCTTTTTAGCTGGTGGATTCTTTGTTTTTTATCAGACCAAGTTTTTTGCAGATGCGAATGGTGTAACATCGTTGGAAGTATTTACGCTTGCTTACTTCGTGATTACTTTTGGTGAGTTGTGCTTATCACCAATAGGATTATCCATCATGACAAAACTATCTCCTCAACCTTTGCAGGGAATGATGATGGGGATGTGGTTTTTAGCAAGTGCCTACGGACAATACGTAGCAGGAATTATTGGTGCAGGCATGTCGGACCCAAATCCGAAAGCATCTCTTACAGAGAAATTAATTTCATATACTAACGGCTATGAGCAATTAGCATTATATTCGATCATCGCAGGTGTAGTATTGATTGTTATTTCTCCAGCAGTGAAAAAATTAATGGGAGATGTAAAATAGTAACCTAAGTTTATTATAATCGTTAAATACACCATGAAAAATAAAATCGTTACCGTACTAACAATTTATTGCCTATCATTCTTTTTTTCAGGATGCAATGCACAATCGTCAGAAAATAAATACGACCCTAACGGAATTCATTGGATGAGTTTTGAAGAAGCCGTAAAATTAAATGATGCAAAACCGAAGCGTATTTTTATTGATACTTATACTGAATGGTGTGGATGGTGTAAGAAAATGGATGCTTCTACTTTTAAAGACCCTTCTATTATCAAGTATATGAACGATAATTTTTATGCAGTGAAGTTAGATGCTGAAACGAAAGACACTATTCACTTTCATGACAAACAATTTACTTATGTGGCAGATTATAAAACCAATCAAATTGCGATCGATTTAATGCAAGGACAAATGAGTTATCCAACTTACACCTTTTTAGATGGACAATTTCAGTTGATTTATAATTTAAAAGGATATCAAACAGTAGAACAATTCCTTCCTGAATTACATTACTTCGCAGAAGAACTTTACAAAAACAATATCAAACTTGATGAGTATTTGAGTAAACAAAGTACAGATAATCAGAAATAAATATTCAGATTTAAAGCACCTCCATTATTGTCATTGTCTATAGAAAACAACGATGCTTTTCCGGTAGTAGTTTTAATTTGTTCAACGGCACCTCCGTTCCATTTTTCTCTTACTAACTCCCCGGCTTTACGTGATTCCACAGAAGGACCCCATCCAAATTCACCACTGATTGACATTTTAGGAGCGAAGAAATATTCAATACCTAAAAATCCTCGCAAGGAAAATTCAATTGAGTTGCCTGGCTTATATAATGTGTTTCGCGTTACTTGATTTTCGTTACTCAAATCATTACCATAGGTAAAAGTAGTTTTGTCAGTTTTAACTCCGTATAATATCTCTCCACCATAATATGCACGAACACGACCTTCCCCTCTCCATTTTTGAATTCCAAATCCAAAGGTAACAGCACTTGTTTTTTGAATCGACTCGTCCGTTACTAATTCATTGGGATTGGTGCTTCCATTTTTAGCAACCATTGTATCGTTCTTCAATGAAGAAAATCCTAAACGGACCTTCAGTCTGTAAGCCAAATCATTTTCTTTCAGATACAATCCTGATAAAGTCATAGGATGCTTTTGTGCGAATAAAAATTCCGGCGCAATATTGCTGCTTCCATTAAACAAGTTTCCAGTAAAATTAATAAATGGTACTGCATCAATAGTTAATGCAAAGCCATTTTTAGCAGGCAAGATTGGTTTACCCGATTTTGTTTTTAATACATCTTGCGCACTTACCGAAACAGATAAAGCAACAAACGATACTAAGAATATTTTTTTCATGATTTTAATTTTAAATGGATAAGGTACTAGCAATTGAAAACAATTTCTCATCTAGTGGGTCATGGTTTTTAGTAGCCTGAGCAAATGGGGTTAGTGCAATAGCGTTATGGCGTATCCCCACCATCATTTTCGTTTGACCAGCCATTAATTGTTCAACAGCATGTACCCCTAAACGAGCGGCAAGAATACGATCGAAAGCACTAGGTTTACCACCTCTTTGTATATGACCTAAAACCGTTACTTTGGTTTCATAATCCTGAATATGTTCTTTCATTTTGGCAGCTATTGCTAGCGCACCTCCGTTCTTTTCTCCCTCAGATACTATTACGATAGTACTCGACTTTTTATTCTTTTTTGCTGTATCAAGTGTATGAATCAAATCTTCTACGCTCATTGCTTTTTCAGGAAGCATTACCATTTCGGCACCACCAGCAACGGCAGCCCACAATGCAATACAACCAGAATCGCGACCCATAACTTCAATCAAAAAACAACGATCATGAGAAGCAGCGGTATCTTTAATTTTATCGACCGCATCAACCACTGTATTCAGTGCAGTATCGAATCCGAGTGTAAAATCAGTACCAGCTAAATCATTATCAATCGTACCTGGAATACCTACAATTTTAATATCAGGATGTTCATTCGTAAAAACTTCTGCCCCAGAAAATGTTCCATCACCTCCGATTGCAACAATACAATTGATATCATGTTTCTTTAAATTCTCATAAGCCTTATCACGACCTTCTTTCGTTAAGAATTCTTTACTCCGTGCAGCCTTTAAAATTGTTCCGCCACGTTGTACTATATTCGAAACAGAACGAGAGTCCATTGGTATAACTTCTCCATCTATCATTCCTTGATAGCCGCGCATTATACCATATACCTGAATATTATTGGCAAGAGCTGCACGCGTGACTGCTCGTATACAAGCATTCATTCCTGGAGCATCGCCTCCTGATGTAAAAACAGCTATCCGATTCATACCTTGATTATTTGAATACGAATATAAAAGTAAAGCGAACAACTTTTTCAATTTCAATAAATGAAATCGATAA
>CANFIN010000149.1 GCA_947447155.1 Bacteroidota bacterium
GAAGCTGTACTTAAAAGCAAAATAGACAGTTTAAAAGCCTTTGAAAACTCATTTAATGATTGCCTAGAAGAATCTATTCTAAATAACAGAACTTCTAATAATTATTATCAGAAAAAAACACTTCCTGTTGGTAGTAGTGTATTTGTGTTTGATAAAAATCAAATTGTATTCTGGTCTGATAATAAATGTCCGATTGATAGTATAAATTATAAATCATTAATTGATGCAAGAATTAACAGAATAGGAAATGGCTATTACTTCATTAATAAATTAACTAACCTCGATAAAGAAAGACAAATAGTTTATTGCCTATTTGTTCGCTACGATTTTAATATACAGAATCAATATTTAGAAAATAATTACAACTCGAATTTACAGCTATGCAGTCATCATGAATTTTCATTAATGGCTCAGCACAACACTACTCCTATAACATATGCTGGCAATCCGCTATTTTATATTTCCACAACAGATAGTAACGACATACATAATAAATCGATAATCATTTTTATTCTTTACCTATTTGCATACCTCTTAATTAATGTTGCGTTAATTGATTTAACCTTTGTATTAGGGAAGCGAAATGGGTTTGCAGGAATTCTTGTTGTAGCAACACTTTTTATTGTTCGCTACCTAATGATTTTGTACTCATTTCCAAATGCCTTTTACAACACTGATTTTTTTAGTCCTAAATACTATGCGAGTAGCAGCTTGCTAAACTCCCCGCTAGATTTATTTTTTGGGGTTTTATGCTTACTTGCGCTGATGGTTTATTTGTATTCTTTCATTGTAAAAGAAAGCACTATTCGATTTTTTAGAAGGTCGCCTTTTTTAAAAGCAATCTTTCTCTTTTTACTTTTACTGGTTTGCTTTTCGTATTCTTATGAAATTAATTACCTGCTTAATGGGTTAATTATTAGTTCGCAGATATCATTTAACTTCAATAATATTTTTGAATTAGACTTATACAGTCTGATTGGATTATTTGTTATTGGAATTGTATTTACAGGATTTTATTTTATTACAATTGGGGCTACTTACTTTATTAAACAATCGAAATTATCATTACAAATTGTATTTGTTAATTTATTAGCTGCTGCGATAATATTTGGGAGTCTGAATTATTTTTCCGTTTTATTTTCTTTTTCAGATGTATATAGTATTTATTCCTTCTTCTTCTCTTTCTTATTGCTGTTGTTTATTTTTTATACTCGTGTATTTTTAGGTAAAGATTATCGACAAGAAGGTATCATACTGATAGTTTTAGGGTTTTCTGTTTACGCTACTTATCAGATATATTCCTTTAATCAGATAAAAGAAAGTGAAAAACAGCGTTCATTTGCAAATAAAATACATTCTGGTAAAGACAATATTGCTGATTACTTTTTTGATGAAATAAAAATAAAAATAAAAACAGACAACCAAATAACTCCACTGATTACAAATGGAATCAGCTATGATGATTTGAACAAATATCTTTTGAATAAATACTTCAGTGATTATTTTTCGAATTACGATATCACATTTTACTTTCTTGATAAAAACAGTAATTGTTTGAATAAAAAATCTGAAGAATCTTTTGATGAAATAAAAAAAGAATATTTAATTCAAAATTCAGGGCTGTTAAACTATTCAGGTAAACTAGAAAAGCAAAAGCAATACGGCGTAATTACATTTCCAATGAACGCTAATGTTGAATGTTGTGTTATTGAATTTTCAAATAAGCGAAGTAATAATATTGGCGGCTTCCCTGATTTATTAGTTAGTAATACTGTGATGGCTAATCAAAATGCTGGCGACTATAGTTTTGCTCGATATAAAAATGGTAAACTGAATTATCAGTCAGGAACATTTAATTATTTCATCACCTCTGCTCCATACGAGGAAGACATTAAAAAATCGGATGCGTTTTATAATAACGGATATTATCATATTATTTTAAAAGACAATAATGGTTTAACGATTATAAGTCGCAAACAAAAATCGCTATTAGAAATTATCACGTTGTTTAGTTATTTGTTTGCCTTTTTTAGTTTAGCGTATTTACTCGGATATGCAACTTATCATTTTTATCATAATGATTTTAGCCTTTCTACTAGTTATAACAACCGTATTAAATTCACTGTTGTAGCATTCGTTATTTGTACATTAATCATATCTGGAGCAACAACTATTATTTACATTATAAGTAATAACACCGAGAGTGAACAGTTAAAGTCGCAACAAACAATAAAAGACCTTAACAACTACCTCGAAAACACCTTTGAAGATGCAACTTCTATCGAAAAATTAAATGGTCAAGAAGTAAGTGAATTAAACAAACTGAACAAAACCATTCATACTGATTTTTCAATTTACAACCCGAGGGGATATTTAGTTTATTCTACGCAGCCGCGCATTTTTGATCAGGAATTGATTAGTCCGCTGATGAATAAAACGGCGTTTTTGAATTTGAAAACCCTGAAGCTCTCTGGATTTAATCAAACCGAAAATATCGGGAAGCTGGAGTATCGCGCATCTTATCGTCCCATTTATAATCGCAAGGGAGAACAATGTGCTTATTTAAACATCAACTACTTTTTTACGGAGAAACAAGTAAAAGCTGAGATTAGTAAATTCCTTATTGCACTTATTAACTTATATGTTTTCTTATTCACGATTTCTATTTTGATTGCAGTATTTATTTCAAATAAAATTGCTGCTCCTTTAAAATTCATTCAAGAGTCATTTAAGAAAACAAGGTTAAATGCGAAGAGCAATTTAATAAGCTGGAAGAAAAATGATGAAATAGGAGCGTTAGTAAACGAATATAATCGGATGCTTATGGCTCTTCAAAAAAGTGCAGAAGATTTAGCAAAATCAGAGAGAGAATCGGCGTGGAGAGAAATGGCGAAACAGGTTGCTCATGAAATCAAGAATCCATTAACTCCAATGAAGCTGGGTATTCAACATATGTTACGAATACTAGACTCCCAACAAGAAAATCAAAAAGAAGTAATCAAGAAAATTTCATCTGGCTTAGTTGAGCAAATTGATAACTTATCAAATATTGCATCTGCATTCAGTGATTTTGCAAAAATGCCGCAAGCCGAATATGAAGAAATAACTATTCACGATCTAATTAAAAATACGATTGTTTTATTTAAGCAATCTGACAATATTAAAATTGAAAATCGTATCAACACTTTATTGCCTTCCGTTATAGGAGACAAGAATCAAATTATTCGAATCTTAAATAATCTGTTCCGAAATGCAATTCAATCGATGGAAGAAGTTGAAGACCCTGTAATAATTATTGATGTTACAATGGATAAAGAATTTTTGATTTTATCCATTAAAGACAATGGTAATGGGATTCCAGAAGAATTAAAAGATAAAATTTTTGTTCCATATTTCACTACTAAATCGAGTGGAACAGGTCTCGGACTAGCCATTGTAAAAAACATGATGCTAGGTATGCAGGGTGATATTCGTTTCGAATCAGCAGAAAATAAAGGCACCACCTTCTTTTTGTATTTTAAGCAGGCTTGATTTGTCCTGAATAAATAAGGCCTCAGTTCTTAATGGCTATTTCCACAAAGCTTCGGGGCTCTGATAGTACCCTTCGATTGTAAGATGCTATTTGCTAACAATTACTTCTGATTATCAGTTGTTTAAGTATTGTAATTTTTTGATTTTGATTTTTGCATTGTACTGCTTTAATCCTTAATTTTGGAATCAATTCTAAAAAATCAATAACTCCTTTAAAATGAAAAATCTTTACGCATTTATTGTAGCGTTTGTAATGTCATTAGGTATGGCTAACGCGCAGTATTACTACCTACCTTATCCGAATGCTGGCACAAACCCAGGCGGATTAAA
>CANFIN010000150.1 GCA_947447155.1 Bacteroidota bacterium
AATCTTTTAAGGGCAATATCAGTTGATTTATTGCGTTAAAAGCTTACCATTACAATGTAAAACGACCAATTATCTTATTAAAAAGGCCTAGTCATTTAATACTGCCTAATTACTGCGTTTTAGAATTGGCAGCAGTAAAAATTAATAATAACTAATTTATTATAAATTCATGAGTTGGTCAAAAAGGCTTTTTCTTAACGGTTTTCTCCTTTTGTTCCTCGGCATGGGCAATTCATTTGCGTTAACCAATAACGAAAATGATCCAAAGCCAGTACCAACGATTACTCATTCAATTTTTGCGGATCACAGTCTATCTATTTGTAGTGGCGCTACGGTTAATTTTACAACTGCTGCAGCTACGTACACGTGGACTATACCAAGCGTTTCTCCAGGAGGTTCAGTTAATGTATCTGCCCAACCTGTTGCCCAAACATCTGTTAACCCAACATTAATCAATAACACTTCCTCTGACGCAATTGTTACTTATACGGTTACACCTAGTACGGGTGCAGTTTTTACCTTAGAGGTTACAGTGAAGCCTAATCCTTCAGTATCTGTTAATAGTTCTTCAATCTGTGCTGGATTTACCACCAGCGTAACGGCTACTCCAGGGTCTGGCTTAAGCACAAGTTATAATTATGTTTGGACGGTACCAGGAGGAGTAGCAGATCCAGGCAATGTTTCAACTTTTACCACTACTAATGCAGGTACTTACAGTGTAATAATCACTGATAAGGTATCTAATTGCTCTAGTGTAAGTGGTGCTGGAACAGTAACGATTACTCCAGCCAACACTGCAGGAGCAGCTTCGTCATCCCCTACCTTATGTATTAACTCGGCGCTAACAAGTATTACCCATACCACTACTCGTGCTACAGGTATTTCAAATGCCGGTGTTTCAGGTGGCAATGGATTACCTCCAGGGGTAATTGCTTCATGGGCTTCCAATACGATTACCATTAGTGGTACCCCAACTTCGGCAGGAATATTTAATTATAGTATCCCATTAACTGGTGGATGTGGTAATGTGAATGCCACTGGAACAATAACAGTTACTGTCGCAAATACTGCTAGTGCAGCTTCTTCCACTCAAACTATATGTGTTAATACTGCATTGACCAATATTACTCATAGTACCACAGGGGCTACGGGAATTTCAAATGCAGGTGTCGCGGGTTTGAATGGCTTACCAGCAGGTGTAAGTGCTTCATTTGGTTCCAACACCATCACAATTAGTGGAACCCCAACTGTCTCAGGAACATACAATTATAGTATCCCTTTAACTGGCGGTTGCGGTAGTGTAAATGCCACTGGAACAATAACAGTTACTCCAGCGAACACTGCTGGAGCTGCTTCTTCTACTCAAACATTGTGCATTAATACAGCACTTACCAATATTACTCATTCTACTACGGGTGCTACAGGCATTTCAAATGCTGGTGTTTCGGGTGGCAATGGTTTGCCTGCAGGGGTAAGCGCTTCATGGGCTTCCAATACCATTACCATTAGTGGTACACCCACCGCTTCGGGTACTTTTAATTACAGTATTCCTTTAACGGGTGGATGTGGCATTGTGAATGCAACAGGTACAATCACTGTTTCAGCAGTTAATACAGCTGGAGCCGCTTCTTCTACCCCTACTTTGTGTATCAATTCACCTCTTACCAATATTACACATGCCACTACAGGTGCAACAGGAATTTCAAATTCTGGTGTTTCTGCTGCAAATGGCTTACCGGCCGGCGTAAGTGCAATCTGGGGATCTAATACGATTACCATTAGTGGAACTCCATCTGTATCGGGAACTTTTAATTACAGTATTCCTTTAACGGGTGGTTGCGGAAATGTAAACGCAACGGGTACTATAACTGTTTCGGTGGTTAATACTGTTGGAGCCGCTTCTTCTACTCAATCTTTGTGCATTAATACTGCTTTATCAAATATTACGCATAATACCACAGGAGCTACTGGCATTTCAAATGCTGGGAATTCTGGTGCGAATGGTTTGCCAACAGGGGTAAGTGCTACCTGGGCTTCCAATCAAATTACCATTAGTGGTACTCCAACAGTTTCAGGAACATTTAATTATAGTATCCCTTTAACGGGAGGCTGTGGAACAGTAAATGCAACGGGCACCATAACAGTTTCAGCTGTCAACTCTGCAGGAGCTGCTTCTTCTACCCCTACTTTGTGCATTGGCTCGGCATTAACCAATATTACCCATACTATAACGGGCGCTACAGGTATTTCAAATGCCGGTGTTTCTGGTGCGAATGGCTTACCAACAGGGGTAAGTGCTAGTTGGGCTTCCAATACGATTACCATTAGTGGAACACCCACGACTGCAGGAACTTTTAGTTACAGCATCCCATTGACAGGCGGCTGTGGAAATGTAAATGCAACAGGAACAATAATAGTTACTGCGGCTAATACAGCAGGTGCCGCTTCAACCTCTCCTACTTTATGTATTAATACAGCGCTTACTAGCATTACCCATAGTACCACCGGTGCAACAGGAATTTCCGGAGCGGGCGTTTCAGGCGGTAGTGGATTACCACCAGGGGTAAGTGCTACCTGGACGTCTAATACAATCACTATTAGTGGAACCCCCACAGCTTCAGGAACTTATAATTATAGTATCTTATTATCAGGCGGTTGTGGTGGTGGAAATGCCACAGGCACAATAATGGTTTCACCAAACAATACTGTTGGCGTAGCTTCTTCTACCCCTACTTTGTGTATTAATACGGCACTTACCAATATTACCCATAGTACCACGGGAGGTTCTGGAATTTCAAATGCTGGTGTTTCTGGTGCAAATGGCTTACCAACAGGAGTAAGCGCAATCTGGTCTTCTAATGCCATCATAATAAGTGGCACTCCTTCAGTTTCAGGAACTTTTAGCTACAGCATTCCCTTAACTGGCGGTTGTGGTAGTGTAAATGCTACCGGCAGTATAACGGTTACCGCAGCTAATACAGCAGGCGCAGCTTCTTCTACTCCTACTTTATGTATTAATACGGCACTTACCAATATTACCCATGCAGTCACAGGAGCTACAGGAATTTCCAGTTCTGGTGTTTCAGGTGCAAATGGATTGCCTCCGGGGATAAGTGCAAGTTGGGCTTCTAATACTATTACCATTAGCGGAACACCAACAGCTTCAGGAACCTATAATTATAGCATCCCCTTAACTGGAGGTTGTGGTAGTGTAAATGCCACTGGAACTATAGTAGTTACGCCAGCCAATACAGCTAGTGTCCCTTCAACTACGCCTACTTTATGTATTAATACAGCGCTTGTAAATATTACCCATAGCACTACAGGCGCTACAGGTATTTCAAATGCCGGCGTATCAGGAGGCAATGGTTTGCCTGCAGGATTAAGTGCAAGTTGGTCTTCCAATACGATTACGATTACAGGTACCCCTTCGGTTTCAGGGACCTTTAATTATAGCATTCCATTAAGTGGTGGATGTGGAAATGTAAATGCCACTGGAACCATTACCGTTATTACCTCCAATTCTGTCGGGGTAGCATCAACCACTCCAACATTATGTATCAATACGGCGCTAATAAATATTACCCATAGTACTGTAGGTGCTACAGGTATTGGCGTAGCAACGGGTTTACCAACCGGGGTAACAGCTGCTTGGTCGTCTAATACGATAATAATCAGCGGAACCCCATCAGTAGCTGGCACCTTCAATTATACCATTCCACTAACTGGTGGTTGCGGTAGTGTAAATGCAACGGGTACGATAACGGTTACGGCAGCTAATACAGCAGGCGCAGCATCATCTAGTCCGACTTTATGTGTAAATACTGCT
>CANFIN010000151.1 GCA_947447155.1 Bacteroidota bacterium
GTGCCGAATGCATCTAACGGCGTGGGTATCCGAAGAATTAAGGATTTAGCATTTTCTGCAGAATCATTACATCGAGGTAACGATTAAACTTTTGCCCTGCTTCTTTTAAAACTCCTATGCGAACAAAACCTTCTTTATCATTCAAGTAAATGCTATGTAAATTATCTGTGGTGATTCGCGCCAATATAGAATGCAATCCTACTCTTTTTCCTTCTTCGACAATTTCCTTTAGCAAAATACTTCCTAATCCCTTAAATTGAAATTCGGGGTGTATATAAACCGACCCCTCTGCCATAATATCGTAGCCTTTTTTAGGGCTCCACGGACCTAAAGCTGCCCAACCAGCAATCTGTTGATCCAAGACACCTACAATAACCGGATGAATCTCTGCACGATTAATTAGCCAGTGCATTCGTTCTTCTTCCGACTGAATTTCGGTATCGAAGGTAGCTGTTGTATTAAGCACAGCATGATTATAAATTTCGGTAATCGCTTTAACATCGTTGGGAGTTGCAGCTCTTATTTCAAACATAAAACAGGGGTATAATAGCCGAAGATACAAAAACAATTTTTCAACAAATACCTTAAACACTTAATCTCCTCCAAGAATATTTTTTTACTTTGTTGCATGGCAAAAACGAAAACAACTTTTTACTGTCAGTCGTGCGGAGCAAATGCTTCTAAATGGATTGGCAAATGTCCTTCATGTAACGAATGGAACACTTATGTAGAAGAAGTGGTTCCTACAGGAACAGACCACAACAAATGGAAATCGGCTGCCACCAAAGAAACAAAAGCGGCCAAACCAAGACTCATTACTGAGATTGAATTAGAATCGAGTCCGCGTATTATATTACCCGACGAAGAATTAAATCGTGTGTTAGGAGGAGGCTTAGTACCGGGATCATTAACCTTATTAGGTGGTGAGCCTGGCATTGGAAAATCGACCTTGCTATTACAATTAGCAGTACGATTAAAAAATAAAAAGATTCTTTACATATCTGGCGAAGAGAGCGAACAACAAGTGCGCATGCGTGCGGAGCGTATTGGCAAATTGCAAAGCAACTGTTACATCTTAACTGAAACATCAACGCAAAATATTTTCAGACAGATAGAAGAATTAAAACCGGAGTTTGTAATTGTTGATTCGATTCAGACATTGTATTCATCAGTGTATGAATCGGCACCGGGAACGGTATCGCAAATTCGCGGCTGTGCGGGAGAGTTATTACGATACTCAAAAGAAACTGCCACTCCAGTTTTAATGATCGGACACATTACAAAAGACGGCAGCATTGCAGGACCGAAGGTATTAGAGCATATGGTAGATACGGTATTGCAATTTGAGGGCGACCGACATCATATTTATCGCATAGTACGAGCTGTAAAAAATCGTTTTGGCTCTACAGCGGAGTTAGGTATTTACGAGATGCAAGGCGCAGGACTTACCGAAGTAGCGAACCCATCGCAGTTGTTATTAAGTCAGCGCGATGCCCAATTAAGTGGAACTGCCATTGCTTGCACCTTAGAGGGAGCGCGACCAATTTTAATTGAGACCCAAGCATTAGTAAGCACAGCAGTATATGGAACTCCTCAGCGCACCACGACAGGATTTGACATGCGCAGACTGCATATTTTATTAGCGGTATTAGAGAAACGCTGTGGATTTCGATTAGGAGCAAAGGATGTGTTTTTAAATATCGCTGGGGGCATACGCGTAGAAGATCCGGCCATAGACCTCGCCGTTATATGTTCTATTTTATCTTCTTCGGAAGATTTATCGATTGACCCTATGATATGCTTTGCGGGAGAGGTTGGATTAACAGGAGAGATCCGACCCGTAAACCGAATTGAAACCCGCATTAAAGAAGCAGCGCGATTAGGATTCAAAAAAATATTTGTTTCGCGTTATAATTTACAGGGGTTAGATTTAAAATCAGAAAAAACAATTGAAGTAATTGGCGTTGGGAGAGTAGATGAAGTATTGCAGGCGTTGTTTGCGTGATAAGCTCACATACCACTAAAATAGTTTTACAAAAAAAGGGGCACGAGGCCCCTTGATATTTTGAAAAACGAATTACTTATTTATTTTTAATAATCACTCCAACACTATTTTTTTACTAGTTATTATTTTGCCATTTAGTTGAAGATTGATGAGGTAAACCCCACGCGACCAAGTGGAGCAATTGATAGTGTTATAGTCAACTGCAGCCGAAGAATAAATGAGTTGCCCTTGTGAATTAACAACTGTTATTTGGGCTTGCGCCGAAGTTTTATAGGGCAAATAAACTGTGAAATTAGCACTGGCAGGGTTGGGGTACACTGATAAATCCTTTAGAGATGAAGGTATTTCATTTACACTCACTAAGGTGCCATTGATGCAGGTTGCCATAGTTTTTCTATTTGCAGGTGCAATAAAATTAATTGGAGGTTCTCGAACTACTGTGTCATTAATAATTGCGAAGGGAATTAAATCAGTAGGAGACGGCCCATTGGAGGCATCAGTCCCTACATAAATTTTATTGTTCATTATAAACATCCCGTGAGCACCAAATAGGTCACAATAAAAATTCAATGGATAGTCATGAATTAAATTACCCATTTCATCGATGCATCTTAAGTTGGTAGCAACCCAATAACCACTGCTGTTACCAATGTGGTCAAAAAACCAAATTTGATTTAAATTATCGATTGCTAATTGAGTAATAATATATTCATTTGGATTCCATGGATAAATGATAGTATCCGCAATTTGATTCAAATTATTATATTTTAATCGTACTAAATCTACTTCCCACCCACCACTAGCGATAGGTGAAGAAGCAGCAGCAACAATAAAATTGTCATTACCTGTCATTGAGCCACAAGGGAAATTCAAATTGACATTAATTGTATCCCAATTATTTAAATTGGTATTAAACCGCCTTAAATAACTAGTATCCAAATCATAAAAAGTCCTACATGCACTTGGGTATTCTAAATTTACGAAAGCTAAATTTGGAGAATATGGTGCGATACCTGTTTTATTTAATGTAACCAAAGAAATTGTATTATTTACCAGGCTATATTCTGCTATTCTGAATGAGTCAACTGGCGGTCCGAGATAATATTTTAGCCAAAATGTATTTGGATTGCAGGGTATATTGTAACATGCAGAAGTGTCGTTTACTTTATCTGTCGATGTTTGACCTTGTATATTTATATTAACAATAAATATAAGTATAATTGTTAAATAGTATTTTATGTTTTTCATAGTATAAGTTTTTGGCACTCAAATATAAAGTGGCAAATAACTGAAAACAATAAGTAAAATTACTTATTTTTCAATTCATTAAAAATGGCAAATATCGGCTCTCAGTTATTATGTTTTACACTAATTATCATTTATTTAGATATTGTAAAATCTGGTTTTTTTGCTCAATCAATCAAAAGTTTATCTTTTTGAAATTTTCAAAGAGCTTCAAAAAAACGTCTGATTTTACTTGCTACTGAATTATATAATTTACTCATTGCTTTATTACAGGCATACGAAATAAAATTAACCAAAACCTATTCGTGATAATACACCCTCTTCACGCGCTCCGAAATACCAGTGAGGACTTCGTAAGGAATAGTGCCTAGTTGCTGTGCAATTTCAATAATGGAGTTTTCTTGTCCGAAAACAATTACTTCCATGCCTTCGCGGACATCCATACCCGTTACATCGAGCATAGTCATGTCCATGCAAATACTACCTACAATTGGCGCAAGCTGTCCGTTCACCAGCATCTTGCCTACTCCATTGCCTAATCGTCTGCTTAATCCATCTGCATA
>CANFIN010000152.1 GCA_947447155.1 Bacteroidota bacterium
ATGTAATGCAAAGAACTGAGAGTTTTTTAATGCTAAACAAAGCCTGTAGAGAATTCCATGAGAAATATAGAGATGCTCCAATTTTTACAATCCACGACGGTTTATACACCACTAATGAATACATATCTGGTTTAACAGATATAACCAAGAATAACCTTACTACTTTGACAAAGAAAGTGCCTGGAATTAAGCACACCAAAGAATCCATTAATGTAGTTCCAGATACAACTACTATTCATGAAAGATGGATGAAAATAAAGCCAATTAGCGGCAAGAAGAAATATGAGGAAATTAAACACACCATTCTAGAAAATAACATAAAGCTTGCTGATGCGTTTATAAAAACTATACAAATTTGATGGTAGTTTCCAATTTTCAGAGTTTATACCAGAAATTTTTATTTTTAAAACCGCTATTATTTTCGAATTTTTGGAATTTTTTGGGCTGAGTTCTTAAAGCATCAGACGCCCTGTATACCGGGGTGTCTAACTATTTTGGCCAGGAACGGGGATGTGGAGGGAACACCGAAGGCCGGACAAATTAGAGTTACGCCTAAATAAATACCACTAATATATTAAAACATTATATCTACTATTAGATAAATGATAAAATTAATATACCTTAGTCCTACTCACAACTTTTATATGTTTTAATTAACTAATTAGCAGATACCAATATATATATCGAATTTATGCGCACCATAAAAATTATACTAATTCTTATAATCATACCAGCTTTTACTTTCTCACAACAACGAGACTTATACTATTCAGAATACACAACAAATTTCGATAATAATGGCAATCTAGAAGCCTCAATTAAAGGCAATATCGGTGTAGCACCAAATTTTGAAAATTTAAACAAACTCCTTGGTGAGTTTAGTAAACGCATTAACATTGAGCTTTCAAAATCAAATTACGTTGTTGTATATTCTAGTGCTCTATCAGCTAGATTGATGGTGGATAATGAGATTGAAATCAAGTTAAAACTTTTCAAAAGTACTGATGGAAGAAAATTTGTGATATCGAAAATAAGAGGACACTTCATAACTGATAATATGTTTATGAACGACCCAAATTGGGGATGGTCATCATATTCTAGAGAATCTGCAAAAACTATTTCATCCGGTGATGAATTTACAGGTTGGAGTGGCATTTTTAAAAATTATCATGGGGAAGAAATTGAAGTGGGTCCTCTTAAAAATCTAAACCAAAAAAATCCTGAGATTGATTATAGCTTGGTTTTATCTAGTTTCTTTCTATTCCAAGAAGCCAATAACATGAAATTTCAAAATGAAGACTTTCCTAGACTCAAGAGAATAGAACAAACAGAAAATTTAGTAAAATTGAATGGTATGTTAGACATACTCCCAAATATTAATGAAAAGAAATATCTTATAGACCAAGCTAAAATCAAAGAAAATAATGATTGGATAGCAAAGGAAAATGAAAAAATCAGAAAAAAAAGTTCAACAAGTAGCCAGAATAATTCACAAAGTAATAGTAATGAATCATCAAATTCTTCTAGTGAGAAGAAACCTAATGTTTATGACGCAATTTTAAAAGACTTTAATTCTTCAGACAAAAATTATCTTGAAAGAATTAAGACGATGGATTCTGACCCTCAACATATAGCCGGAAACAAATGTGGGTATGGTTATAGTAATTGTAAGTATTGTGGTAAAAATTATAGGTATGAAAAGACTTATAATTCAAACATACATGATATAAAATTTATGTTTTCTGACTTAGGTAAAGTAGCTATTGATGGTCAATTAATGTTTACCGTAGCACTTACGCCTAATGCGTTTGCAGGTATTATAAAAAATTATTCTAAGGAATTAAAAACAACAATTAACCAAATTAGATCGGGAAGTATATATTATTGCGCAGGCAAACCAAGCGGTTTCTGTTCTAGGAAATGTCAAGTTGAATTCAGATAACTACAAATCATCTTCTAATTCATTCTTCCCGATTTCTGGCTCAGGGTCATATTCACCAAACTTTTGAGGATTTTTATTCGCTTTTTTTATAAGATCTACAATAGTATTATCGCTCAGATTGTCATAACGTTTTAAGGTATCTGGCTTTGAAATACCTACAGATCTCATTATAACAGAACTACTCACATTTTTCGCAAGTTGTCCTGTGATATATGACCTTCTTCCAGTCCTAGAAGTCACAACGTCACATTTTGCACTTAGAACTTCTTTAACTTTATTTTTACTAGTATTTTCATAAAGCGCAACATCATAATCCAACCCTATCTTTCTAAGTACCAGTTTAATTTCTTTATTAAATGCTGGTTCGCTGATGTTTCCTAACAGATGGGGATAGAATTCTAATTGCTCTTTTTTCTCTACATCATTCAACTCTTTTAACTTATCCAATAGCTTTGATAATGTATTAACCGAGAAATCATCAGGCAACCTGAATGGTTTTGAATGATATAATTTATTTGCAGCGGTAAGACTTTCTTCCCATGTAGCAAATGACAACTTAATCAGATTAGCTAATTCATCCGTAATTGGGATAATAGGTATTGTTTTCTTAGTTACTTTTTTTAATTTTTGGCGATTCTTCTTAATAAATAAACTTGCATTCTTAACCACCACCATATTATTATTTATTTTCTCTTCCTTATCTAATTCTTCAAATTTAAAGATGTTGGTGACTTTCAGATCAATCAAATCTCCAATATTCAAACCTGTTTTACAAAGTAGAATCATTATCCTTACAATCAAAGACTCTCTAGTGGACAATTTAATATTATTTGGCAGAATGTAAGAAATTCCAACAGCTGATTTCATTAGTTCTATGTCAGCGTCAGTTAGAATTACAAAATCAGGTTCATCTCTCAAAGTTTTAAAATTTCTATATTGATTAGGATTTAGTAGACCATACCTGGTTGAAACAAAATTGAAGAAAGTCTTAAGGGTTTTGATATGCTTACCTATTGCAGAGTCTTTATGCCCTATATTACCATTTCTTAGTTTGATGGTTCTCAGATAATATATGAATTGGTTATAAAAATCAAGTCCAATTGTGTTCCATGACCACACCATTTTTTTATCCTTTAAAAAAGAGGTTACTTTTTCTTTACATTGGCCATATACTTGAATGGATGATTTTTCTACATTATTATTCTCCCTCTGGCTTTCTACAAATAAGTCAAAATAATAATCCCAATCTTTCTTCGTGTTTCTATTATTTGAAACAATATCAAGAAGTTCATCTGGGGATGGATAGTCCCCAAATTCCCTACTATACGCCAGAATTTTACTTTCTATATAGGTCTTTTGAGTGCGGATCAAGTTTAGGATTTCAGTCCTATTTGGACAATTTTTTCTTGGTTCATTTTCGTCAACATTCCAAAACTTGGGCTCCAATGTCTTTTTTAGTGATAGATTCTTCCACTTCCGTTTATAGGTATACCTAAGATATAATGGGCTTAAGCCGCTCTTATTTGGCTTATCCGAACGTAAAACAGGATAAATTGAATAATTATTGTCCACTTGTTTTCAATTGAAACTAAAGTTAGTGTAAAACTTAGTGTAAAACAAAATTGCTGCTTATAAGAGATAATACTAAAGAAATGATTTCATATTTATTTGAATATCAATTAATTAAAAAAATATAGTTTTATATAAAAAATATCTCGATTTCCGTCCGGTCCGCATGTAAAGCCTAAGTATCAATTACTTAGGCTTTTTTTATGCCCTAAAATATAAGAGGTAAAATAGTAGAGACCTACTATTGAATACATATATTTAAAATGATATGGGTAACTCGATTTTTGAAGTGGAGTAGTAAT
>CANFIN010000153.1 GCA_947447155.1 Bacteroidota bacterium
AATATTTTTTGCTTGCAAAAATTAGGAGCTGAGGTAATGGTTTGCGGACCAAAAACGCTTATTCCAAAATATATCGGTGATTTAGGAGTAAAGGTTGAACATAACTTAATAAAGGCATTGAACTGGTGTGATGTGGCTAATATGCTGCGTATACAGCTCGAAAGACAGGATATTAAATACTTTCCTTCATTACGTGAATACAGCATGTTGTATGGCTTAAATCGAACAATATTGGACGGATTATCGAAGGAGATTGTGGTGATGCATCCAGGTCCGATAAATAGAGGAGTTGAAATTACGAGTGATGTGGCCGATAGTAAGCAAAGTATTATTCTTGATCAGGTTGAAAACGGAGTAGCAATTCGTATGGCTGTTTTGTATCTTTTAGCTCAAAATATAGGATTTAAACAATAATTCGTTAAAAACCCTTTTATCCAAATTACCTATTATTCCTTTTTAATTGTATATTTGTTTAAACTCCCAATAGCCGATGCAGTTTACTTTAGATAAAAACGAAAAATATGTAGTTGTAAAACTACATGAGCAAAAGTTAAATACGCTTATTGCTGCAGAGTTAAAATCAGAATTATTATTAACAAATACACAAGGATTCAACAACATTATTGTTGATTTATCTGAATCGATGTATTGCGATTCATCTGGTTTAAGTGCTATTCTAGTAGGAAACCGTTTATGTAAAAATGCAGGTGGTGTTTTCGTAGTTACTGGTTTGAATGATGCTGTGAAAAAGCTTGTTCAAATATCTCAACTCGACCAGGTGTTAAATATTAAATCATCGAACCAAGAAGCCGTTGAATTTGTTATTGCAAGTGAAATGGAAAAAAACATCAACGAAGATCAGTCATAAAAAACAAACGAATGAAAAAAATAATTACTCTCATAACAAGTTTTGTAATACTCTCAAGTAAAATTGCGTTATCGCAATGCGTTCCTAATCCTGCAATTACTCAACCTGGTATTTATCCAGATAGTGCAACTGGTTTGACTCCAGCTGTAGTTAACCAACCTTACGTTCAGGATATGCAACTGAAAGTTCCAGTTGATACAGTAGTTTCGATTGGACCGTTACCCATTACGGTTCCAATTACATCAATTGAATTGATTGCTTTCTCTGGATTGCCTGCTGGGCTTTCTTATACATGTAATCCGGCAAATTGTATTTTCCCTGGAGGGTCTAATGGATGCGTTGCTGTAACAGGTACACCAACTGTAGCTGGTGTTTATCAAATTACTGCAATTACAAAAACTAACGCTACTATTTTCGGAGTGCCTAATGCACAATATGACACACTTAACTATTACTATCTTACAGTAAGTACAGCTTCAGGATTAAGTGAAGCCGGATTACCAACGTTAAGTATGAGTCAGAATATGCCTAATCCAACAGAAGACTTTACAACCATCATTTATAATTTACCAAATTCAGATGAAGTCGAATTTTATATGCACAACATGATTGGTAAAGAAGTTTATCACCGATCATATAATGGAGATCAAGGTGAGAATGTAATAAAGTTAGATGTTCGTGATTTTACACCTGGAGTATATATGTATTCCATCTCTGTTAACGGAGAGTCTGTTACAAAGAGAATGGTGATTTCCAAAAAATAAATGGGCTTTGAATTAACAATATTAGGGAGTAGTTCTGCTACTCCCATTTTTAATCGTCATCCTACTTCTCAATTACTTGTAATTCGCGATCATCATTTTTTAATTGATTGCGGAGAAGGTACTCTAACACAATTACTAAATTACCGAATCAAGTATCATAAAATTACTCATATTTTTATTAGTCATTTGCATGGTGATCATTATTTAGGGCTTGTAGGCTTAATATCTACTTTTCATCTTCAAGGCCGAACCAGCGATTTGCATATTTACGGACAACAAGAGTTGATGGATATTATCGAAATTCAATTGCGGATTTCGAATATGCATCTTCGTTATAATTTGATTTTTCATTCTGTAAGGCATTATGCACCTGAAGTTGTGTTTGAAGACGAAGAAGTGATGGTACGTTCTGTAGTATTGAATCACCGAGTACCCTGCACAGGATTTATCTTTAAAGAAAAACCTCGTCCGAGAAAGTTGCGAATTGATAGGCTTCAAGAGCATAATATCCCTTTTACTTATTTCAATAAATTAAGAAAAGGAGAAGATTTCAGGACTTATAACGGTGAGGTGATACCGAACAAGGAACTTACAGAAGAACCTTCGCCATCACGCGCCTATGCTTATTGCTCGGATACTATTTATGATATTAGTATTGCTGATGAAATTAGAGGTGTTGATTTGCTTTATCACGAAGCAACATTTTTACACGAACAGGAAGAACGTGCAGCAGCAACATTCCATTCTACCTGTATACAAGCAGCAGAGATTGCAAAAAAAGGAGAGGTTAGTAAATTAATCATCGGACATTTCTCCGCTCGTTACCGCGACTTACAACCTTTATTGTTAGAAGCACAAACTGTTTTTGTAAATACAGAGTTGGCGTTGGAAGGAAGAAAGTTTAAGGTAGATTAATTCAATTTGCTAATTTGATAATTTGAAAATGTGTTAATTTGAAAACGCGAATTTATTCGAATAATTAAAAATAATTAATCTTCAAATTGTCAAATCTTCAAATCTTCAAATCAAACCACTTTCTATTAATACTTTCACCTTCAGCACAGATGCAACAGAGAGTAAATCTTTTATTTCTCCATTCATCACCATCTTTACTAATTCATCAAATGATAGTTTGCGAATTTGTAATTGTTCCGTTTCTTCAGGATTAGTTTCTGTGAATGTAAGTCCTCTTGCAATGTAAGCGTAGCCTATTTCATCAGAAACAGAATTCGAAAGCTGACAACCATCGATAATTAATTCCCATTCGCTGGCAATTAAGCCCGCCTCTTCTTCGAGCTCACGTTTAGCACCTTCTAATAAATCTTCTCCCTCTGGAACACCACCTTCAATGACTTCCCACTCGTACGTTTTTGTAGTGAATCTAAATTGTCCAACAATCCACGTGTTGTTTTCTTCATCTAGCGGAATTATGGCCATCGCTCTATTCTTAAAATGTACCACACCGTAAATACCATCATTGCCTGCAGGATTAATCACCTGCGACTCATCAAGGCGTATCCAAGGGTTATCGTATTTTGTCTCGGTAGATTTTGTAATCCAGGGATTTTGTTCTGTCATGCAGCAAAATTATCGATTTCATTTATTGAAATTGAAAAAGTTGTTCGCTTTACTTTTATATTCGTATTCAAATAATCAAGGTATGAATCGGATAGCTGTTTTTACATCAGGAGGAGATGCTCCAGGAATGAATGCTTGTATACGAGCAGTCACGCGTGCCGCACTTGCCAATAATATTCAGGTTTATGGTATCATGCGCGGCTATCAAGGAATGATAGATGGAGAAATTATATCAATGGATTCTCGTTCTGTTTCGAATATTGTACAACGTGGCGGAACAATTTTAAAGGCTGCACGGAGTAAAGAATTCTTAACGAAAGAAGGTCGTGATAAGGCTTATGAGAATTTAAAGAAACATGATATCAATTGTATTGTTGCTATCGGAGGCGATGGAACATTTTCTGGGGCTGAAGTATTTACGAATGAACATCCTGATATTAAAATTGTAGGTATTCCAGGTACGATTGATAATGATTTAGCAGGTACTGATTTTACACTAGGTTTTGATACAGCAT
>CANFIN010000154.1 GCA_947447155.1 Bacteroidota bacterium
AAGAAAGAAATTTTGAGTGCGGTGAAGGAAGAGTTGGACCGAATAATTTAATTTGAAAATGAGCCGATGGGCTAATTTGCTAATTTGATTTGATTACAAATTTCTCAACACACAAGACTCTTATTGAATTAATATAAAAACAGCCTCATGTTAAAACTTGAGGCTGTTTTACATACAAAATGATTTGTAATTTTAATTAGCATCGGGATTAATCCCGATGCTAAAAATGGTGGGATACGATTCCAAATTTGATTTAACAAAAACAGCGATGGGTTTAAACCCATCGCTGTTGAATGATATTTTTATTTAATGTTGTTTTTTACACCAATTTCCCAAGCTGTCCACTCATGCTCACCTTTTCATTTACCATTGCCGGTAATTGATCAATGCTTACACGTACTTGTTGCATGGTGTCGCGGTCGCGAATGGTCACTGTATTGTCTTCTAATGTTTGATGATCTACTGTGATGCAATACGGTGTTCCTATTGCATCCATACGGCGGTAACGCTTTCCTATTGCATCTTTCTCTTCGTACAAGCAGTTATGATCTAATTTTAATCGGTTTAAAATTTCACGCGCTTTTTCAGGTAAGCCATCTTTCTTCATTAATGGTAACACCGCCACTTTATAAGGAGCTAGAAATGCCGGGATGTTCATCACCACACGTGAACTACTATCTTCTAATACTTCTTCGTTTAAGGCCATCGACATAACGGCCAGGAACATACGATCTAATCCGATAGAGGTCTCTACTACATAAGGAATATAATTTTCATTGTCTTCCGGATCAAAGTATTGCAATTTCTTTCCAGAAAACTCCATGTGA
Source organism: Bacteroidota bacterium (assembly GCA_947447155.1). Taxonomy (GTDB): domain Bacteria; phylum Bacteroidota; class Bacteroidia; order AKYH767-A; family OLB10; genus CAINEC01. Next base: position 828 of record CANFIN010000154.1, read on the forward strand.
CTTTTTAAATCGAAATCGGTACGAGAGTGAATTCCTTCTAACTCTTTAAATCCGAATGGAAATTCAAATTCAATATCACAGGCTGCATTCGCATAATGCGCTAACTTCAAGTGATCATGGAAACGGTATTTCCCCTCTGGGAATCCAAGGCTACGATGCCAGTTAATACGTTTTGCTTTCCATTGCTCATACCATTCCATTTCAGTACCTGGCTTAACAAAGAACTGCATTTCCATTTGTTCAAATTCGCGCATACGGAATATAAACTGACGAGCTACGATCTCATTACGAAAAGCCTTTCCTGTTTGTGCAATACCAAAAGGAATTTTCATACGACCTGTTTTTTGAACGTTCAAGAAGTTCACAAATATTCCTTGTGCTGTTTCTGGTCGTAAGTAAATGGTATTTGAATCATCCGAAACAGAACCCAACTGCGTACTGAACATCAAATTAAACTGACGAACGTCGGTCCAGTTGCGAGTGCCACTTATCGGACAAGCAATTTCAAGGTCGAGAATAATTTGCTTTACATCTTCCAGGTTATTATCATTCAACGCTGTTTTAAAGCGCGTGTTAATCTCATCAATTTTGTTTTGATTTTCCATCACACGAGGATTCGTAGTACGGAACATCGATTCATCAAAATTTTCAAAACGGGCTTTTGCTTTTTCAACTTCCTTTTGAATTTTTACTTCAATTTTCGCCACATACTCTTCAATCAACACATCAGCACGGTAACGCTTCTTCGAGTCTTTATTATCAATTAACGGATCATTAAATGCATCTACGTGTCCTGATGCTTTCCATGTAGTTGGATGCATAAAAATAGCAGCATCAATACCCACAATATTTTCGTGCAACTGCACCATCGACTTCCACCAATACTCACGAATATTTTTTTTGAGTTCAGCACCCATTTGACCATAATCGTATACAGCACTTAGTCCGTCGTATATCTCAGACGACTGAAAAATAAATCCGTATTCCTTTGCATGGCTGATTACATTTTTAAATTGCTCTTCGCCACTTACCTTTTTAACTTGAATATTGCTCATTTGACAAAAATAATAAATGAAATGTGAATGGATGTGTTAATTTGAGAATTTGAAGATTTGAAGATTTAATTCCGATAGCCAAAGAAGCATAGGGAGGGATTTGAACATTTGATAAGTGGGGTTAGTTTTGTACCTTTGATTAACTAAATTATGATTACCCAAGAGATTATATTAGAAAAATTAAAATCAATAAAACCTCAACTTTTAAAATTGGGAGTTAATTCTATTGGGTTGTTTGGATCATATAGCCGTAATGAACAGTCATCTAAAAGTGATATTGATATTCTCGTAGACTTTGAACCTAACAAAGAAAATTTCGACAACTTCATGGCCACTTATGATTTATTTGAACAGCTTTTTAAAAATGAAAAAATTGAAGTTGTAACAAAGAATGGACTAAGTCCATACATTGGTCCAAAAATTCTAATGGAGGTTCAATATGTCTAAAGAACCCGAGCAATTTCTTAAACACATACATGATGAATGTAAATATTTGTTAGGGGTTAGCGAGGGTTTATCTTATGACGAATTTTATAATGACGAAACATTAAAAAGAGCTGTTGTTAGGAGTTTAGAAATTATTGGAGAAGCAACAAAAAAAATTCCAGCCGATTTTAAAGTTTTATGGAGTTCAATTCAGTGGAAAAATATGGCAGGGATGCGAGACCGATTAATTCATGATTATATTGGAGTAAATTACTCTATTGTTTGGGATGTTATCAAAAACAAAATTCCTGACTTAGAAAAACAAATCGACAGCGTACTTAACGGATAAGTAATCGCTGTCGATTGAAATTTTTATACTTATTATACCACTAAAAATCTTCGTCAAGTTTGAACTCCTGCTGTTCTTGAGTTTTCCCAACACCTGCTTTCGTATATTCAGAAACGCGCTTTTCAAAAAAGTTCGTTTTGCCTTCTAATGAAATAGTCTCCATAAAGTCAAACGGATTTTCACTGTTAAAGTGTTTAGGACATCCTAAGCTTACTAATAAACGATCCGCTACGAACTCGATGTATTGTGCCATTAAACGAGCATTCATTCCAATTAAGTCAACAGGCAAAGCCTCAGTAACAAACTCTTGTTCGATTTTAACCGCATCTACAATCATTTTATTAACGTCTGATAGCGACAACTGATTCTTTAACATGCTATATAACAAACAAGCAAAATCGCAATGCAAACCTTCGTCACGAGAAATGAACTCATTCGATGTTGCTAAACCTGGCATCAAACCACGTTTCTTCAACCAGAAGATAGAGCAGAATGAACCGCTAAAGAAAATTCCTTCAACCGCAGCAAATGCTACTAAGCGTTCAGCGAATGTTCCGTTTTCAATCCAACGTAAAGCCCAATCTGCTTTTTTCTTTACACATGGAACAGTTTCAATTGCATTGAACAATCTTGATTTTTCGTTATTGTCTTTTACATACGTATCGATTAATAACGAATACATTTCTGAGTGGATATTCTCCATCATAATTTGAAAGCCATAGAAACAGCGAGCTTCAGGAAGCTGCACGGCATTCATCATATTAACAGCTAAGTTTTCATTTACGATACCATCGCTTGCAGCAAAGAAAGCAAGTACATTAGTAACGAAATGTTTTTCTCCTTCGTTTAGTTTTTCCCAATCTTTTAAATCGGCAGAAAGGTCAACCTCCTCTGCTGTCCAGAAACTATTTTCTGCTTGCTTATACATTGCCCAAATTTTATCATACTTAATTGGGAATAATACAAAGCGATCTTTGTTTTCTTTTAATAAGATTTCATCATGGGTAAAATCTGTTGCCATATAATTTTAAATTAA
>CANFIN010000155.1 GCA_947447155.1 Bacteroidota bacterium
GCAAGCATAACTCAAGAAAAATTTCCCTTAAAATGGGAGCCCATAGATAGTAGTAATAGTACTATTCTATTTCAAGGATATGAAAAGGATTCTACTCATAGTGAGGCAACAGGGTTAACTAAAATGTACTTTGATCATTCAAAACCCTTTACAAAAAAAATTAAATATTTTAATCATTATCGAGGGGTAGAGATCATACAAAAGCCGAAGGCTTATATTATTCCTTCGGGGTGGGAAGAGGTGATAGCAAGATTAAAAATGAATCAGGTTACACTGCATCAGTTTACATGTGACACCAATATTTTAGTTACTCAATACCATGTAGATGATTATAAAAGTTTGCCAAAGGCTTATGAAAAGCATCACAAAAATTATGGAGTAAAAGTTTCAGTGTCGTCGGGATATCATCATTTTTTAAAAGGCGATTATATCATTTACTTGAATCAATTGAGTGATAGATATCTCATTGAAATGCTAGAACCTACTGGCGACGATGGCTTTTTTGCTTGGAACTTTTTTGATGGTATTTTACAACAGAAAGAGGGCTATAGTGATTACCGTTGGGAAGATCTAGCGGCGGAAGTGCTGAAAACCGACTCCAGTTTAAGAGAAAAGATTGAGCAAAAGAAAGCAACAGAGCCTGGTTTTGCGGGTGATTCTGAAAAAATATTAGATTTTATTTACAGAAACTCAACATATTACGAAAAATCACATATGACCTATCCTGTCTTTAGAATGGAGTAAGGTTAAGGCATAAAAAAACCCTTAAACAGAGCGTTTTTCAGACAAAATTGGCTACCTTTGCAACCCCGTATTAAAATGCGGGATTTATTTAATTTATTAATCACAAAAAAACAGGAAAATGAGCAACTACGAATTGATGGTGATTTTTACTCCTGTGCTATCTGAGGAAGAATATAAATCTGCTCAGAAAAAATACGAAGCGCTTGTAACTGAAAACGGCGGAACCGTATTGCACTCTAAACCATGGGGACTAAAATCACTGGCGTATCCTATAGCCAAAAAGACTACTGGTCTTTATTGGGTAATGGAATACAGTGCGCCAACCAGCTTCAATGAAAAGTTGAAAATTCAACTTTTACGTGACGAATCAGCTATGCGTCACATGTTCACTGTACTCGATAAATACGCCGTTGAGTACAATACGAAAAAGAGAAGTGGTGTACATTCAGGAACACAAAAAGCGGAGGCATAATCATGGCAAAAGCAAATGAAATCAAGTACTTAACAGCTATCAAGGCTGAAAAGCGTCCAAAGAAATATTGCCGCTTTAAAAAAATGGGCATTCGTTATATTGATTATAAGGATGCAGATTTTTTGAAAAAATTTCTGAATGAGCAAGGAAAATTATTGCCTAGACGTATTACAGGAAACTCATTGAAGTTTCAACGTAAAGTAAGTCAGGCTGTAAAGAAATGTCGTCAAATGGCAATTCTTCCTTACGTTACAGATTTATTAAAATAACAATATTTATTCACCACCCTAATTTCAAAAACCATTTTGGAAGAAAGCCTCGTTCATTTGAGGTTGGGTAAAAATGCAAACATTATGCAGGTAATTTTAATTCAAGACGTTAACAATTTAGGAGGATCAAATGAATTGATCACTGTTAAAAATGGCTACGGTCGTAACTATCTTATTCCAAAAAAATTAGCGGTGGAGGCAAGTCCAAGCAATTTGAAGCAATTGGATGAGAAATTAAAACAACAAGCTAAAAAAGAAGCGAAATTATTAGCTGAACTCAATAATGTAATTACCGTATTAACCAATGGCCCATTGAAAGTGGGTGCCAAAACGGGTACTACTGGTAAGATTTTCGGAAGTGTCACTTCTGTTCAGATTGCACGTGCAATTAAAGAGCAAAAAGGATATGAAATCGATCGTCGTAGAATTAGCATCATTGATGAAGTGAAAGAACTAGGAACTTATAAAGCTAAAATTGATTTTGGAAACGGCAACGAGACTGAAGTTGAATTTGAGGTAGTCGCTGAATAATCACCTTTTGTATATCATTGGAAACCACCCCTTTAGCGGGTGGTTTTTTTGTGCACCCTTCATTCAAGTACAAATATTCTAAAATTTTCAAGTTAAATGTACCTGATTAACTTGAAAGCCCTATCTTTACTAGGTATTAGTGGTTTTAGTTTTTTACCATAAGTTGAAATAACTTTTAAAAGTTCAGTTCAGTTCGTTGTAACAGCTAAATCATTTATTTTTTTAATTTTTTTAAACAGTTTTTCACAATGAACATTTATGTTGGAAATCTTAGTTGGTCAATGACGGACGAAGATTTAACTAATCTATTCACTCAGTACGGTACCGTAACCAGTGGCAAAATCTTAAAGGACAAAATGAATGGCCGTAGTAAAGGCTTTGGTTTTGTTGAAATGGAAGATGATGAAGCAGCTAAAACTGCCATCGCAAACCTTAACGAAACAGAAGTTCAAGGTCGTAAATTAATCGTTAACGAATCTCAACCTCGTCAAGAAGGCGAATACAAAAAACGCCCTAGTGGTGGAGGTGGATACGGTGGCGGAAGTCGCGGTGGTGGAAGTCGTGGCGGTGGTGGTTATGGCGGCGGCGGCGGAAGTCGTGGCGGCGGTAGCGGCTATGGCGGTGGCGGAAGTCGTGGTGGTGGCGGTGGTTATAACAGAGATTTTTAATTTCATTCAACCATATTCATAGCTAATTGAAATCCTTTAACGAAAGTTGAAGGATTTTTTTTGCCCCTATATTAAATTGATCATTCGTTAACCCAGGCCATGTTGACAGAATAAAAAAAAATGAGCAAGATCAATGAAAAAATAAACCTACCAGTTCTGGAGGTTATCGAGATTGTGAAGTGTTATGCAATCACAAAAATCCTCACTTACATAAAACAAAAAAGCCTCTCAATTTCTTGAAAGGCTTTTTTAATAAATATGGCAGCTACCTACTCTCCCGCATTGTTGTGCAGTACCATCGGCCATGAGGGGCTTAACTTCTCTGTTCGGTATGGGAAGAGGTGAACACCCTCGGCAAAACCACCATAAGAATGTAAGAATGTAGAAAAAGCTAAAAGATTAAAGAGGTTTAAAAGGATTGATTTAGTACCTATTAAACATTTAAAACCTGTTAAACTTAATAAACAGTCTTTAATTAAATTAACATATTGGAATAAGTTATAAAAAAGAGTAATTATTATTAATAACCGAAGTTAAAAATAAAAAATAAAGCTTACGGGCAATTAGTACTACTCGGCTTTGATGTTACCACCTGTATACCTATAGCCTATCAACGTCATAGTCTTTGACGACCCTTAAAAGTAAACTCATCTTAAGGAAGGTTTCACGCTTAGATGCTTTCAGCGTTTATCCTGGCTGTACGTAGCTACTCTGCATTGCACCTGGCGGCACAACAGATACACCAGCGGTACATACGACTCGGTCCTCTCGTACTAAAGTCATGTCCTCTCAATTTACTAGCGCCCATCACAGATAGGGACCGAACTGTCTTGCGACGTTCTGAACCCAGTTCACGTGCCACTTTAATCGGCGAACAGCCGAACCCTTGGGACCTTCTCCAGCCCCA
>CANFIN010000156.1 GCA_947447155.1 Bacteroidota bacterium
AAAAACTGAAGCAGGAGAAACATCAATAACCAAATTAGTATCTGCAAACTGAGCTCCATTAACTATAGCTCGACCATTAACAATTGCACGTCCATTAACAATAGCACGTCCACTAGTTAAGAAACTCATATTAATTAAATCGCTATTTACAATTGCTCGCCCGTTAATTAATGTCTGATCATCCATAAGCCCTATTGCCTCAGCTATTGAATCAACATGTTCAGACTCCAATGCTGTTAAGAAGGCTGTGCGATTTGCAACAGGAATATTTGTTTCATCATACGTATAATTAAATTTCAGATTTTTTATTGCATTTCCATAAACAACTGATGTATCTTTTGGTGTTATAAGCAAAGGCAATTTGTTAACTCTTAAAATACCTTGCGTGAATTTATACGTAAACTGTTCAGACAATGCTAAATCTACATTATCATTCAAATCTAAAGGATCTGAAGAAGGAGTAATTGCATAATCACCCGTATTGCTTGAAGAGCTTGCAGTTGAATTATAGTATATGTTTGTCAACCCTAAATCCGTTAATGTATAACCTGATGATGCTAAAGAAACACCATCAACTTTTACCGTTGAAGTGAATGACGGTACTGCCTCACCGTAATACTTATTCTTAGTATCTGCAATTACTTCTACCAGCTTCTTAACAGGACTAAACAAGAATAACGTATCCGAATAACCACCATCTAAATTGCTTGATGTTATAGGAGGATTATATGCAACAATAGGAGGATTTCCGATTATAGATGGAATCTCAACAGAAACCTGGTACTGATTAATATAAGTTGAATTCAGCAATATACCACGCAAATAAACCATTGTCGTTGGTAATAAATAATTACCATTAATTGTAACCGTCATTGGTGATGTTGGTGTTATCGCAGATGGAGTTACTGCGTAAGGAAGAGTAACACTACTAATCACAGCAGAAGGGGAAGCAAATGTCATAAGTGCTTTATCCGCTTGTATTAACCCGTAACCACTCCTAAAATCAAATCCTGCTGTATACATATCTTTTGCAGTATTTTGAAGAACAGTTCTTGTTTCTTGTGGAGTAATGTCTTGTAATAAATATTTTTGTTTAGCCTCTTCCAACAGAGCAGCTACAGCAGCAGCGTGTGGAGCAGCAGCAGATGTACCATAGAAATTAGGAAGACCATCACCATCAAAATCTGGTGATTTGAAATTAACCGAAGTATTTCCACCATTAGGGGCCGCAAAATCTGGCTTCTCACGCACTACACCATAAACTGGAGTTCCACCTACAGATGAGAATGAAGCAATTGTTGGAGGATTAACATTAAAGCGTGGTGAGTTTGCATATAACACTGCACCTACCGCCATTGCACCTTCGGCATTTGCTTGTCCTACGATAGTTGAACCACTTGATAAATATTCTTCAATAGTGATATCACCTCTAAAAACAACATATTTGAATCGTAAAGACCCAGAACCAAAAGTACGGTTGATTAAAATATTTGCATGACCACCACCATTTACACTAAATGGTAATACTTCTATTGGATCCCCGAATCTGTTATTCCTGTTATAACCGAACAACTTATTACCTGCATCATCTGTTAAATAAATATCTAAATCGTTTTCTGCACCTGGCAATTGACCTAATGAATAAATAGAATCATCCCATTGTAAAACGATTGTATAGGTTCCTGCAGCTAGCGTTACACCTTGTAAAATATCACCACCGCCAAAATCATGAGCTGTACCAGAATAACCAGACGGTACCGCTACCCCATTATAATTTCCTTCATAAGATTTACCAGAAAAATTACCAGCAGCTGAGAAATAAGATACACCTTGTGATGCAACATAATCAACAGCTTTTGCCACAACTCCATCCTGGAAGAATGGTTCTGTAATGAAAGTAACATCATCAACAATAATATCACAACCATTCGTTTCTAAATCTTTTATTCCTTCAGCAAAATCACCTGCAGAAATGAAACCAGTTCTGAAAGCAAGCTTTGCTTTAGGAGCAACATCATGAATTAATTGCAACATTGCACGACCTTCATCTGTTTTTCGTCCATAAGGATATTCTTTAACAACTTGTACTGGAGTAGCATTAATTGAATTTCCAACTCCTGGTAAGTCACCATTATTTACATCAATTAATGCTTTGTTTCCTTTAGTGGTATTATAACTATCTGATATAACACCTACCTTCACACCATCACCAGATACATTAAATACTTTACGGGCTGAATCTGAAAATTGCGCCATATCCCCTTTTGTATATATTAATCCTGTATTTGAAACTGGAGGATAATATGGACGAACAAAGTTGATCATATCAGGAATACTATCTAACTTTTTAAGTTTAGCAATCGGGTATTTTCCTGTGATAATATATTCTTGATCTCCATTGTCAATAATATTAACCATTCCATAATCGGAAGTTTGCAATAACGCTAACAAATCATAGTAATAACCATCGTTAGCAATGACTTCAATAACTACACTATCATTTCTTAATAAGAACACTTGATTAACAGGAGCAGTAACTTCTGAAGCTTCAGTGGAATCAGTTACAACTGTCGAATCAGTTATAATGGTATTGAAATTATCAAACAAAGAAGTTAACTCTGCACCAATCACTTCATCAACTTTACCACCGTCAGGTGCAGGAAATGAAGGAGCAATACATGCTGTTGATGCTATAATTTCTACTGTTGCAGTATCTGTATTTTGACAACCGCCTAAATCAGTAACAATATAAGTAAATGTACCAACTGAAATATTCAAAGTATCATCGCCTCCCAATGTGTAATTACCTGTTCCACCACTAATTTCTAAAACAACAAAAGTTGTTTCTCCCGGACATAATTCAGTTAATAACGAACTAGCTGAAATAGAAACTGGAGTTCCACCACTCTGAATTGTTATTGGTGATGATGCCAATGTGCATCCTGAAAGTGAGGTAATATTTAAAAAATATTCTCCAGCATATAAATTTGAAAAAACACTATCCGTTGATTGACTATAATAATCTCCTGGACCAGATAACACATAACTATAAGAGCTACCTTGTAAGTTTCCGCCAATTACTCCATTAATCACAATTGCACCATCAGCAATATTATCGCAACTTGCATTGGTAACAGAAATCGAATCAAATGATAATGGAGCTGCTTGCAAAAGTACAATCGAATCAGTTGTTGAACATCCAAAGTTTGATGTAACCGTATAGTACAATGTTGTATCTAATCCAACAAATGTGATATCAGTAAAAACTCCAATTCCCGTAAAAGTTGTAGTGTTATTTGCTTGCCCTACTATAATAGAACCAATGGCTTTACTACTATTATTTAAATAGTTCATTGGCTGACAAGTAAAATCCCATGTTTCGCTCTGTGTTAAATAATATACACCAGGAGTTGTTGGAGCTATAAAAGAACCATTAAATGTATTTGCATAACCATTATTTATCGATTGTTCACACTGAATTGTGTTTGATGTTCCACCCAAGCCTATGTAAGATTGTTCAACACAACTAGGACATGCCCCATTAATATTATCAAAC
>CANFIN010000157.1 GCA_947447155.1 Bacteroidota bacterium
AAAAACGGAAGAACGGTTGTTGCAGCTGCAGGAAATGCAGGAAATATCGCACATCATTTATTACATCAACCAACTGCAACTGATACTTTATTTACTTGGTTTGTCAACAATAGTTCAAACTCGATCTACATTGAATTGTGGGCCGATACAGCAGACCTTCGCAATGTAAAATTCGCTCTTGGTGCAGATGCATTAAATCCGATTTATTTTAATGTTGCTCAAGATCAATGGATGGGTATAAATAGTAATGTGGGAGTATTAAGAAATGACTCGCTCATGAGCTTTACTGGTAATCGTTTAGCGAGGTATCAAACCTATGGACAATTGATAGGGAACAAGTACAGTTTTATTTTTTACATACTTCCTGATTCAACATTTAACTATTTTCGTTTGATGAGCACTGGAAATGGCAAGTTTGATGTATGGTCGTTTGATATGATTAACTATGGATTACCTGCTCCGGGCACCTATCCAAACATTAGCAATTATGTTTTACCAGATTATAACAAAACAATTTGCAGCAGTTTTCAGGCGAGCGATAAAGTTATAACGGTAGGGCAATACGTCAACCGTAATAACTACATTGATTACAACGGAAATCTCCAAACCTTTCCAACAACAGAAGGAGCATTGGCTGTAAGCTCAAGTAAAGGCCCTACCAGAGATGGTAGAACAAAACCAGATATTACCTCAACAGGTGAATATACTATGTCGGCTTTGCCCGCGTCTGCGCAAGCTTGGTTTATTGCGAATCAACCTTTCAAACTAGCATATGATGGAAAACATATTCGTGATGGTGGAACTTCATCAGCTGCGCCAGTTGTAGCAGGAGTTGCAGCGCTATATTTTGAAGCATTTCCTACAGCTAATTGGCAGGATGTAAAAAATAAAATCATGTATTGCTCCAAAGCAGATCAATTTACGGGGAGCAATTTGCCAAACAATAGTTGGGGACATGGTAAGCTTGATGCGATGTTGGTAATGACAGGCTGCAGTGCTGCAGGTACAACAGCGTTGAACAATTCAAATTTTAGTTGTTATCCAAATCCTTCTCGCGATATAGTTCATTTGAATTTTACATCACCTGCGAAAAGAACCATTGAACTTTTTTCTGTTCTTGGAAAATGCTTAAATAAATTCGAGACCAGCAATCAGGAAAATGAAATGACTGTTTCGAAATATGAAAATGGTGTTTACATTTTACAAATTACAGAGGGAAATCAAACGCAAACTGAAAAGTTGATTATTCAAAAGTAAACTAAAGTTTTATCAATTTATTAGCGAAACCAAATTGGGTTTTCAAACAATAAACTCCTGAAGGAAGATTTGCAATTGAGATATTCGTTACTCCACTACCGATAGTTATTCGTTCAATTAATTCGCCTTGCATAGAGTACAATTCTAGCACTTGTTCATTGATAGATTCTATAGTTAAATAATCATCAGCAGGATTAGGATACACTTTAATTTTTGAATTCGGATTTGCATTTTCAGCAATTGAGCTATTCAAATACTGCGAATAAAAAACCACTCCCCCACTCTGATTTCCGACGACTAAATCATACTTACCATCTCCGTCAACATCATTCATAGCAGGATATGCTTTTATAGGTTCTTTTATATTTTGATATGTCGAATCGACTAATTGAAATGCGCCCGTTAAATTTCCATCGATGTTATTATAGTGAAATAATGTTCCTTTATAACTACCTACTAATAATTCATAATTGCCATTCACATCAAACAACAATGGTGCGCTATAACCAATCCCATAAGTGGCTAATCCAACTATTACTTTCCCGAAAGAATCTGTTTCAAAACTAAAAACAGGGAACGATAAGCTTCCAGTATTTCGATAGTAATTAATATTACCATTACGCTCGCCTACTAATAAATCGAGCAAGCCATCACGATTAACATCTACCAATTGCGGAGCAGCATCAGAACCAACATCAATATTTTGAAAATAACCTTGCGAGAAAATCAAATTAGTATTTGTTGCACTACCAATATTCTGAAAATAGCTTAGTCTTCCTGTTGCATCACCAACCAATAAATCCTGATCACCATCATTATTCAAATCGCCAAATGCGAGTCGTGTTCCAATGATATTAAGACTACGAAAACTCAAAATACTATCCGAAATATTCTGAAATTGATAGTTACTTCCTTGCGAAACATTTTTATACAAGGCAACCTTACTTACATAATTACCGCCTTCGTAATAACCATCATTACTAATCAATAAATCTTTTAAACCATCTCCATCCCAATCGAAAAAAACAGGATGTGATGAAGTTCCAACATCAACCATCTCATCAATCAAAAATCGATTTTTTACATAGGTAAAAACGGGATTACTTGTAGACCCTGTATTCTCGTAATAAATGGTATTATTATAATCTTCTCCACTTGAATTAAAATTAGCAACCAGCAAATCTTTATCTCCATCTTTATCGAAATCAAATAAATAAGGAGCAGCAATATCACGCATAGATGCAGGAATTGTATTAGAAGGATACAAAGTGTCTTGTGAACAAGCATAGGCTGAATCGGTGTTGCCGCAATTTTCGACTTTCAACAAATTACGACCAACTTTATCACCACATAAAAAATCTTTGTCGCCATCGCCATCTAAATCTTCCAACCATATTGCAGAACCAGAGTCGAAATTATTTTGCATTCGGAAAGGATGAGCAGGCAGTAATGCACAAGATGTATTCACTGGAAGAACTGCTTTATTGAAGGATGACTCTTTATAAAAATACCCCCAGCATCCAGGAACATTGTACAACAAAAACTGATTGTTATTTCCCAACGAATCCATTGATAAATTCTTATCTAAATCAATCCAGCTTCCATTTATTGAAAATGCTAGTATATCCATATCTCCATCGTTATCGATATCCGTAAATGCAGGAATATCTATGCGAGTAACGAACAAATTTGGAAATGTTCCAGCGTAATGACAGTTTAACTGCATTGTGACATTAGTGAATGATAATCCTGTAGCAATAGTACTTTCATTTCTATCTACACGGATACTACCTTGAATATAACTAAATAGGTCTTTGTCGCCATCATTATCATAATCATAGGTCCGTACCCACCCTTCTAAGTTTTGCGGGAACAACGAATTATATTCTGGGGCATAGACATAACCGTTAGATGAATACAAAAAGCAATTTAATCGCGCAGCTTGTCCATCAAACACAATTAAATCCTGCACACCATCATTATTTAAATCGATCTCCGCAAAAACAGGATTGTTAAAACCACAAGCCCAGCCATTTTTCAAAATAGCTCCACTTGATGTAAGTATTTTAACAGTTGTATCACGACTTAAAACAACTTGACCTAATACGATATTGCATAATAACGTAAAGAAAAAGAAGAGGATTAGTTTTCGAGTCATTATTTTACAGCAATTCGCCGCTTGTATATTCAAAATTGTATTTTAGCAGCATGTTAAAAGTAATTAAAAATTACCTATCGTTTATTAAGTTTAGTCACACTG
>CANFIN010000158.1 GCA_947447155.1 Bacteroidota bacterium
CAGACATCGTTTCCTCCTCTGAAAATATTCAAGTGCAACGCGGAGTTGGCTCGAGCGTGAACGGTGCTGGATCATTTGGTGGAAGTATCAATTTAACCAGTAAAAATTTATCGACTACTCCTTTTGCAAAAAGTGAATGTTCCATTGGTTCATATAATACGCTTAAGAACAATATTTCTTTCGGAAGTGGATTACTAAATGAGCATTTTGCTTTTGAAGGACGTTTATCAAGAATTAAAAGCGATGGCTATATTGATCGTGGCAGTTCCGATTTAAAATCATTTTTCGTTTCTGGATCTTACAATAGTCATCATTTATATTCACGCGTTAATATTTTTTCGGGAAAAGAAATTACCTATCAAAGCTGGAATGGAGTACCTGAATCAAGAATTAATGGAGATGTGAATGCGATGAATGATTACATCATTCGTAATGGATTAGATCAAGAAGAAGCAAGTAATCTTTTAAACAGCGGAAGAAATTACAACTACTTCACCTATGCCAATCAGATAGATAATTATCAGCAGGATCATTATCAGTTTTTAAATACTATACGATTTAATTATAAAACATCTTTGGATATAAACCTTCATTATACAAGAGGTAAAGGATTTTATGAAGAGTATCAGAAAAATCAAGCACTAGCCAGCTATAGTATTCCTGATATTTATATGAATGCTGATACGATTACTTCATCAAATCTTATTCGTCAGAAATGGTTAGATAATGATTTTTATGGCACCACTTATAATTTCAGAAGAGTGATTTCAGAAAATACAAAGCTTACAATTGGTGGTGGCTGGAATAATTATTTCGGTGGACATTTTGGGACTGTCATCTGGGCGCAATATGCTAGCAATTCAGAAATCAATCAGAAATACTATAACAACTCCGCTCATAAAAGTGACTGGAATAATTTTATTCGATTAGAGAACTTTTTCCATGATAGTAAAATCAACACCTATCTTGATTTACAAGTTAGAAATGTAAATTATTACTTCACAGGATTAAATGACAATGGTACTACGAAACCTGATAATGCCAACTTATTGTTCTTTAATCCGAAAGCAGGAATTGCCTATACTATTAATTCGAAGAATAATGTTTTCGTAAGTTTCGGCATGACGAATCAGGAACCTAACCGCGACGACTATACGCAATCAACTACTAAGAGCCGTCCGCAGTCGGAGCAGTTAACAGATATTGAGTTGAATTATAAGTACACTGACAAACACTTTTATAGCCAGGTAACTTTCTACAATATGAGTTACCGCAATCAATTAGTATTAACTGGGGCAGTAAATGATGTTGGAAATTATACACGCAGCAATGTCGCAGAAAGTTATCGTCGTGGAATCGAGCTTCAAACGAAATGGATACCGAATGACAAAATCAATATGGGCATGAACCTAACATTAAGCGAAAATAAAATAAAAGAGTTTGTAGAATACACGGATGAATATGATGCTGATTATAATTATGCTGGGCAATCGAAGATTGTATTCAACAACACCAACATTGCTTTCTCCCCTGCTGTAATTGGAAATATCAATTTCACCTACCAATTTAACGAACACTTATCAGCATCAGTAATTGAGCGCTATATCGATAAACAATATCTTGATAATACAACTAATGAAAGTCGTGTGATCAAAGCCTATTTGGTAACCGATGCAAGATTAAGCTATAAGAAATCAACTAGCTGGTGTAAAGAAATTGGATTTAATGTATTGTTGAATAATATCGGAAGCTCGATGTATTCCTCTAACGGATACACCTATGGGTATAATGTAGCAGGAAGTCGTACACAGGAAAATTTCTTTTACCCTCAAGCACCATTCAACGCTTTGGGTCAAATCAGTTTGCTGTTTTAGAAGCTTGAATAGCTTTCGCTAAAAGCACAAATTGCTCCCACGACAAAGCCTCTGCGCGTAAATTCATAAACGGAATCACGCTCACATCTTCAGGCAACAAAGGACGTAGTGCATTACGTAATGTTTTGCGTCTTTGATTAAATCCGGTTTTGACAATCATCTTAAAATAAGAATCTTCAATGCCTAATTCTTGGCGATCGTTGCGAATCATTCGCAAAACACCCGACTTTACCTTTGGCGGGGGATTAAATTTATTTTCATCGACAGAAAACAAATATTCTATTTCATACCAAGGTTGCAAAAGAACACTTAGAATCCCGTAGTCCTTATTCCCAGGACCAGAAGCGATTCGTTTAGCCACTTCCTTCTGAAACATACCGACCATTGCAGGAATATGCTCCTTATTTTCTAATACAGCAAATAATATCTGCGTTGAAATATTGTAAGGGAAATTTCCAACTAAATAAAAAGGCTGAGGGAAAATCGCTTTCAGATTTAACTGTAAAAAATCACCTTGTATGATTTTATCTTTAAAGGTAGGATAATGTTGTTCTAGATAAGTTACACTCTCCTTATCCAATTCAACAGCACTTAAATTTAAGTCGTTGCGCTCCAGTAAAAACTTTGTTAGCACGCCCATACCCGGACCAATTTCCAGTGTATCTGTTTTATTCTCATTCTTCGGTAAGGCATCAGCGATAGCAGCAGCAATCGAATCATCATTCAAAAAATGTTGACCAAAACTTTTCTTGGCTTTTACCGAATCGTATTGCGCCATTATTTAATAACTTCTAATAATGTACGGAATGCTACGAACTTTCCAGCAAACTTTTGCATAGCATCTGCTTGTAAGGCAGCAGCAAACTCGTCTTTATAGCGTTCATACATGGCCATGTTATGCGCACGATATTGAATCGCATAGGTAATCCCTCCAGACTTTTCATCGCCCACCAAACGTAAAATAGAATAACTCTCAAACATACCTGTATTTAACACATCAGGAATATGTGCATCTATCATCCAACTCAACCAGTCTTCAGCAACGTCATGATCAACGTTTACTGTCACATTATAAATAATCATAAGTAAATTATTGTTGGGTAAAGGTAGAAAATAGTTTTAGAGTTTATCGCCTCTTAAACTACGAAAATGCTTTCGTGCATCAACTACAAACAAACTGCCTGGGTATTTCGATAAAAATGATTCGAATAGCGACTTTGCTTTTTCCTTGTCATTGAGTTGATCTTCATATAAACAAGCCAATTGATACATTGCATCATCACCTAAAACATCATCCGGGAATTTATCCACTATCTCTTGCATAAGCGTAGCAGCCATTAAATAGTTTCCCTGCATTTTATAGATTCCAGCTTTCTTAAAAAGCACTTCATCCGTTAGAGAATGATCAGGAAAATCTTTTAATAATGAATCAAGCGTAATTAACGCCAGACTATCTTTATTTTGAAAATCGAGTAAGTCGGCACGCGAATACATCAACAGCGCATCTGTTGTTGTATCCATGTTCGTGTTATCGGTAATTATCAATCCAAGTTGCAATGCATCATTCGATATCAACTGACTAGTTGCAGCCTTTAAAACTTTCAATTGGTCTTTCGCCCAATCAAATTCTCCGAG
>CANFIN010000159.1 GCA_947447155.1 Bacteroidota bacterium
TAACAGTTATTACGAATTATTAGCGCTCGATAATCAGTTAAAAATAGTTCGTGAATCAATTCAGTTGCAACAACGCGAACTTGAAATTGTGAAGGTTCAAAAAGAAGCTGCTATTGCTACTGAATTAGCGGTTAAGCAATTTGAAGCTCAGCTTTACAATGCACAAAGTATGGAGAATCTGATTCTTCAGCAGATTTCAGAAAATGAAAACCGTATCAATTATTTAATGGGCCGTTACCCTCAAAAGATTGAGCGTTCTTCAAATTCATTTTCTGATGGCAATCCTTCGATGGTGAATATTGGAATTCCTTCTCAGCTATTGACTAACCGTGCGGATATCCGTCAGGCTGAGCATGAGATGCAGGCTTCAGGCTTAGATGTGAAAGTGGCGAAAGCAGAATTCTTTCCAGCGCTTGAATTAGAAGGTGGCTGGGGTTATCGTGCTTACAAACCGGGCTTATTGTTTTCTACTCCTGAATCGATGATGTATTCAATTCTTGGAGGACTTACAGCTCCGATTTTTAATCGCGCAATTATCAAAGCTGAGTATGCAAATGCGAATGCGCGTCAGATGCAAACAGCCTATGCTTATCAGAATGTCGTGCTGAACGGCTATCGCGAAGTGGCTAACCAAATGTCGAACATCAATAATCTTGAGGTTAGTTATTCTCTAAAATCCAAGCAGGTTAATACCTTGAACCAATCTATTGATATTGCCCACGATTTATTTCAGTCAGCAAAAGCTGATTATTTAGAGGTTTTAACTGCGCAGCGAGAAGCCTTGGATGCAAAACTTGAATTAAATGAAACAATGAAAAATCGCTATAATGCCATGGTGGATATTTACAAAGCACTTGGTGGTGGCTGGTTTTAATTAAAGATCCTGTTTTTATGTTTACAGAGGTTATTTGTCATAGTGCAAATAGCCTCTTTTTTTTCGATATTTTTTAGGTGTAAACACTCAAATTTTAGTGTTTTTTTTCGGTATAATGCTAAGGCTTAAACTTTTCATTTTAAGTAAATATTAAGGAAACAATTTTTCTTTCCTAGCATCTTTTAATTTTTTAAATTTGTATTCCTATTTTTAAACCTACTTTCAGAGCTAATGCGTTTACAAAAAAGTCTTTTAATTGTTTTTCTTTTCCTTTTTTGTCAGCTTGCTAATTCGCAGGTGTTAGATAATCTTTCTCCATCATCAGCATCTTATTCTTTACGAAAATTAAGATCAGCTTATTCGCTTACCTCACCTTCTTACCCAACATTTGTAAATTCCAGTTATGTTCCTTCTGTCGTTACCAACCCTCTAATCAGGGTTCGAAGATCATCAGATGATGCTTTGCAAGATATTACTTACGGTGTCAATGGTGAACTAGATACTAGTTCACTACAATATTTTATTGGTGGTCCTAATTTGTTTACCTACTCAGAACAGTTTAATAATTCGGTGTGGGGTGGACTAGGAGGGTCAATTTCTACAAATACAGTTGCGGCTCCAAATGGTTCATTGACGGCTGAAGCATTTACTGAATTAGTTGGTAATAACGAACACTTCATCGATTATAATTACACTACTCCCCAAGCAGCTTCACCTTATACGATGAGTATTTATGTGAAGCCAATCAATAATAGTAATCGTTATTTTATTCTTCGAGGTGTATTTGCTGATGGTACTGGTAGCTCATACAGTACATTTGATTTGAATACGGGAGCACTAATTTCAACTTCGGGTACTGCTTGGACCAATGTTTCAATTACTCCATCTACATTAGGATGGTTTTTAATTAAGGGTACTTATACAACAGGAGCTACGGTAACTCCTTCCATCGATCTTATTTTCCGTTTGCAGTTTATGGAGGTTACTCCATTAGCTAATGTTTATTTTGGAAATACAGCAATCTCTACTGCGTTATGGGGAGCGCAACTTCAGAAAGGTCAGACTCATCCAGGTTATACTCCTACGCAAGCAACACCTCAATTGTTTGTTCCTAACGGTTATGTCTATACCTGGTATGATCAAAGTGGAAATAATCGATTGATTTCTCAAATTAACCAAGATAACCAACCATTGATTGTTGATTCTGGTCGGATTTTGCGTACTTCCAACTTACGACCGACGATTCGTTTTGCAGGAGATGGTAGTTATACAGGTTCATCATATTTATTAAATGCAACCTCGTCTATATCCGCAGCGAATAGTTCTATTAATATGGTTACGAAATGGAAATCGTTCAATGGAACTTTTAATAACGATATCCCATTTGCAATTGGAACTACCGGTGATACTCGTCGTTGTAGATATTTTTTAAGAAGTCCTAATAACGATGTAGGTTATGGTACATGGGCAAACGATGTGCTTACAACAGGAGTGAATACAAGTGTAGCACAAACACATCATATCTATACAGCTATACAAAATGCTTCGCAGGTATTGGTTGCAAAAGATGGATTGGAAAGTGTTGCTAATTTAGGACAGGCTCCATTAACTCCATCTACCGGGGTGGGTATGGGTCAATTGTATAATCCAGGATTGGTAAACGATTATTTTTCAGATGTGGATATTTCTGAAGGCATTGTTTTTCCATCCGCATTAACACCTGCTGAAAAAAGATTGCTGCATTGCGACCAAGGAAATTATTTTGGTTTACCAACTTCTATTTCAGGTTTGGATTTTTACATCACAGCTACTCCTGATCCTACATCATGTAAACTAGTAAGTGAACAAGTTATTTGGAACAGCGCTACTAAATTTAATATTCTCGAAAATTTTAATAATCTTCAAAAGATAAACTCTTATGCTTGGGATGGGGGCGCTGCTTCACTTAATACAGTAAGCAATAATGGTTACTTTGAATTTAATGCAGTTGAAACAAATAAAACCCGAATAGTAGGATTAAGTAACACTTTTGCAGGATTAGCTTTGGCAAATGTTCAGTTTGGAATTTACTTGCAAAATAATGCAACAGTTTCAATTTATGAGTCGGGTGTTAGTAAAGGTAATTTTGGAAATTATTATGCTAACGATCTTTTTAGAGTTTCTGTTGAAAATGGACAAATCAAGTATTATAAAAACGGAGTATTGTTTTATTCCAGCGCGGTAACTCCTGTATTACCATTGTTGGTTCACGTTTCACTTTTTGATGTTGGTGCTACTATCGTAAATCCAGTTGTCAAAAATTTATCGAATGGAACATTCACTGCTTACGCAAATAATACTGGACCTAATCCTGTTTATCAATGGAAAGTTAATGGACTAAATGTTGGTGCTAACAGTAATGTATATACGAATACAGCATTAAATACGAACGATATTTTAACATGTCAGTTGTCACTTAATTCTTGTGTTACAAATACAATTCTTTCTAATCAAATAACTGCAATTGCTTTATCTCCTAATCCTTCGCTTTCATTTTACATTCGTCCCACTATTGATACAGGTTCATGTAAATTAGCTGCGGAAGATGTGGTTTGGAAATACACGACATTAGATAACATGTCACGTATTCA
>CANFIN010000160.1 GCA_947447155.1 Bacteroidota bacterium
CCTTTGTTTCTTGAAAAGTCCTTGCATAAGGTCAGCACGTATTTATCGAAAGATACGCTCAAGGCTTTATTGCAAATGTCTGATATGGGCATTTTCACCAATCTCAATTCGCTTAATCAATCAGAAATAAAGGAACCACATCTCGTTCAATTATTCAATCGATACGCTACCTATAACGGCTCTTCGCCTTATCGTACACCCGGCATTATGAGCATGATTCCGCATTTGGAGTTGTACCTAGGTACCTATTTCCCAAAAAACGGAATGCATAGTATTACGATGAGCCTTTATCAATTGGCCGTTAAGCAAGGCGTTCAGTTTAACTTTAATCATAAAGTAGAGCGAATCATTGTGAAAAATAATCGAACGATAGGTATATATGCAAATCAAAAAGATTTTTTTGCAGATAACATCATATCGAATATGGATATATTTTCTACTTACAAGAAATTATTACCAAACGAGTCACACCCTAAACGTACCTTGAGCCAAGAGCGTTCGAGTTCAGCAGTTATTTTTTATTGGGGAGTAAAAAAAATGTTTCCAGAGTTAGATTTACATAATATTTTCTTCAGTGGAAATTACTCCGAAGAGTTTACACATATTTTCGATCATAAAACTTTATTTAACGACCCAACTATCTATATTAATATTACAAGTAAGGATAATAAAAGTGATGCTCCTGCTGGATGTGAGAACTGGTTTGTTATGATAAATGCTCCTGGTGATTATGGTCAAGATTGGGAAGCATTAGTTAATCAAGCTCGTAAAAACATAATTGAAAAATTAAATCGCTTGCTAGTAATCAATTTAGAATCTCTTATCGAAGCTGAAGATGTATTAACGCCTCCTCAAATTGAACTGCGCACGAGTAGCTATAGAGGCGCTTTGTATGGTGCAGCGAGTAATTCAAAGTTTGCCGCTTTTCTTAGACATCCAAACTTCTCCAATCAGCTAAAAAATTTATACTTCGTAGGTGGCTCCGTTCATCCTGGAGGCGGGATACCGCTCTGTCTTCTTTCTGCAAAAATCACCTCTGAATTAATCAATTCCGCTAAATGATAAATTCTATATTTAATAAAAACGTGATATCAATCTTTGCTATTTGGCTGGTAACCATTTCAGGTTTGATTGGTATTTATTTAGGACATTTAGATTGGTTCATATCTAAAACACCGATGAATCTTATTTTGGGTATATCACTTTTGTATTGGAATTTTCCACCTAAAAATGGTTTGCAAAGTTGGTCAATTTGGCTGATTGTATATTTGATAGGAATGACTGTGGAACTCATCGGAGTCAATACAGGTTTGCTTTTCGGAAAATATCACTATGGGGGAAATCTCGGAATAAAAATAGTTGGGGTTCCTCTTTTAATAGGTATTAATTGGGTAGTGCTCACCTTCCTTACAGCTAATATATCTAAACGTTATATTCAGAACAGATGGCTGGCTATCCTAACTGGAACTATTTTAATGGTAGGACTTGATTTCTTTATCGAACCTATAGCTCCTATTTTTGATTTTTGGCATTGGGACTTAGGATATGCTCCACTAAGAAATTTTATTGACTGGTTTGTTGTTTCATTTATTTTGCAGATGATTGTAATAAATGATTTACCAGAAAAGTCAGATTCATTTCCTATTCACCACTTGGCCTCTCAATTCGTTTTTTTTGTATTCTTCTACTTCTACTTTAAACATTGATTCTGCCTTCATCGGCCTGTGTGGCCTAGCAATGCTTACTCTATTTATTTGATGTGAGATAAGAATCCAGAAGGTCGACACCTCCCCACTTTCCAATTGATTTATAAGGCTGAAAACGAATAAACATCTCTTCTTTATACCAATCTAACTCTCGTGTTTTCTTAATTGCTACTTGATGCTCAGGACTTTTATAAGCAAAGTTTTTAAGATCTTCTTTTGATTTCCAAATACTAAACGTAGCCATCTGCACCAACGGAGCTTCGCCAATTCCTTTAGTGTATATAAGACCAGGACAACCATCTTTAATGGGCTGTTCTGAAACAGGAACATAACGCCAAAATTTAATCAACTTATTTTTACGGATGGTGGCACGTGTAATTACAGCAATAAGCTCGTTCGACTCATCTATATCTGTTGATGGAGTAAATGGATTTCCTCCTGCCCAAAGTCCTTTGGCTTGTCTTACTTTCATGAAAATAGTCCAGTCCTCAGTGCTATGATCTTGGTAGCGTTTAAAAATCTCCGCTTCTTGAAAAAAGTGTTTAGCAGATTCTTCATTGTCCCAAACACAAAGTAAGGCATACACATTCCAATCTGGCAGCGGATTGAAACCAAGACCTTTTCCACTCCCCATAAGTTTATAGAAACTTAGTCCTTTCGTTTTGCTTATGTGCGCATGAGCAAATTGCATCTGAAAAAACGCCCATATTTTACTCGAAAAAGTATTAAAGCGAAATAAGGTCAATGTGGAAATGCCTTGCATCCTTAGAATAAGTTTAGAATAAATATTTAATTAAATAAAGGCAATTCTATTCTTACCTCGAATTCTTGTGCCTTAACCTCAAAGCTGTTAAGGTCTTTTTTGTTTCCGCTGGAAAATCACCATTCATCATCCACTCGTAGTAAGAAGGTTCGTTTGAAAAAACATCATCTACCGATTTTCCTTTGTGTTTACCAAAGTTAAATACCTCTTGTCCTTTGTCGTTGTATATAATTCGTCCTGCTAAGTCAACATTCGAATTCATAGCAGTAAAGGTTGCTAGTCCTGGAATATCTTTCGCCAGCGACTCATAGCGTTCTAACTGCGCCATTAGAACTTCATACGTTGCAGTGATGTCTGCTTCTGCACTGTGTGCATTTACAATTTCTTTATTGCAGTAAAATTTATACGCTGCAGATAAAGTACGTTGCTCCATCTTATGAAAAACATTTTGCACATCTACCATCTTACGATTACTCATATCAAAGTCGACACCCACTCGTAAAAACTCATCCACTAGCATCGGCACATCAAACTTATTTGAGTTATATCCTGCTAAATCCGCATTACCAATAAACGCTGCAATCTCAGAAGCCAGTTGTTTAAAATTCGGTTCGTTCTCTACATCCTTGTTATAGATGCCATGCACCTTCGATGCAAATTCAGGAATTTGAATTTCAGGATTAACTCTTTTTGTATACACCTGTTTAGATCCATCCGGCATTAACTTTAAAATGCTAATCTCAACGATACGATCACTTCCAACAGTAATTCCTGTTGTTTCTAAATCGAAAAATGCCAAAGGCTTAGTTAATTGTAACAACATATTAATTTAGTTTGGAAATTTAACTTCTATCACTTGCTTGTATTCGCCATTCACGGTGAGCGTAATCTCTTCTGCTCTACCAAGCTTTGCATGCTTTGCTAATAGTTTGTAAGTACCATTCGGTAAAGCTGCGTCAAAACGACCA
>CANFIN010000161.1 GCA_947447155.1 Bacteroidota bacterium
CCGAACCACGTCTCGGTGTACTCTTGCTTTGCCCCCCACAAAAACGCATAGGAACCTAAGCAGTAATTAAAATTTGGCTTGATGTAATTATTGTATCGATCAAAATAAACCTGCTTTTTCTCTGTACTTGTTTGTTCAATAGAAACATCCCAATTAGTTTTAGGTGACTCCCAATATCCGTTAGGTCCCCACTCAGTTATCATGTATGGGCCTGTCCAACCAAAACGACAAATATTAGCAGGAACGTTAGCAATATCACCGTAGGTATTCACGCAATATATATCAATATCGGGACAACGTTGTTTTATTAGCTGCACCTCCATTGAATCAAGTCCTGCAGTAACCGTTGCTGTTGGATGATTAGGATCAACCTCATGAGCGTATTTTGCAATATCCTGGACAGCATTCCAGCAATTCGTATTCGTGTATTGAAGGTCGAGCTCATTACCGATACCCCACATTAATAGAGCAGGATGATTTTTAAACTGATCGATTACTTTTTTAAAATGCTCAAGCTGCGTTTTTACTTTCTCGGCATTATTATAATCGAAACCATGACGCTCATGCTGCAACCAAAGTCCTAGCATTACAGTCAGTCCGTGTTTTTGCGCATCATCTAATACTTGTTGTGCATTATCAATTCCCCAAGTACGAATTGAATTCCCTCCAATTTTCACAACTAATTCTAAATTTACTTCACCCCCTAAACCTTTCACATAATAAGGAAGCCCGTTACGGTATAATTGATAACCTAAATCTGTTTTGACCACTCTGGTTTTACCATCCTCATTTTCAGAAATGCGACTAACACCTTCCGACTTTAATTCATTTGATTGGGCAATTGCAGAAAAATTAAATACAGACAAGCAGAATACTACCATTAAGGCATATAAAAAGGCTGGTCCACTACACTTGATTTTCATTATACAAACAATAAATTAAGAATTAAAAACAACCCAATTAAGATGACAATTTGTCTAAAAACTTGTGTTACTTCACGGGTTCTAAGCTAATAAAAACAAATTCGAATTCAAAGCACTAGCCACCAATCCACTGAATATCTTCTGATTCGTAGATAGTTGTATTATTTGCACTATTGGAGATACGCCACATGGCCATAGCAATTACATCATGATCAATCGATTTATAGCGCTTTAATTTTCCAATAAGCAAAAAAGAAAATAATTTTAAAAACACTTTAGAGAGGAGTTCAATAAATCTAAACTCTTTTCTAGGGCCATTTATGAGCGAGGGTCGCAAGAATGCTGTTTTAGAAATCTTATAACTCAATAGTGCATTTTCCATCTCTCCTTTGGTACGCAGATAAAAATTACTACTTTTCGAATCTGCCCCAAGTGAAGAAACAACAATCAAACTTTTCACTTGATAATTAGCGGCTAGCTGGGCCAATGTTTCAGGAACTCCAAAGTCCACTTTTCTAAAAGCATCTTTAGATCCCGCCTTTTTTATGATGGTCCCGATGCAACAGAATACAGTATGCACCCCTTCGAAATAGGCATTAATAATCTTCTGGTCTTTATAATCAGTTTTAACAAACTTTATTTTTGCAGATTTCAACAATGGCTCGGAACGTCCGAGAACAATAATTTCCTGCACAGTAATCTCATTTGTTAAAATCTCTAACAAGGCGCTTCCTACCAAGCCAGTGGCGCCGGCAATCAATACTTTTTGAGTCAAAGAGTTGGAAATCATATTAAAAGGGTTTTGTCAGAATACAAATCTAAAAACTATTTAACTTTTAACATGTATTAATTCTAAAATGAGATAAAAATCATAAGGAATTTCAGGTATTATTTACTAAATTTGTGAGAGCAGAAAAAGTGGATATGACAGAAGACCAGGGCCAATTTGAGGACAATGAATTTTTAGGACATTCTTTGAAGAAATTCGAAGAGATGAGAAGACGCAAGACCCAGTATTTTTTTGATGTTGATACGCTTTTGAATTTAATTGACCATTATCTAGAAATTTTAGATTTGGAAAGTGCGGAAGAAGTAACAAAGTACGCACGAAATATTCATCCAGACAGTATCAGCTTTATTTTGAAAGAAGCGGAATTATTGGCTATGAATGGTAAAAAAGATCGCGCGTTAACACTACTCGAAAAAGTTGAAAGGGTTACACCATTCGACCCTGAGGTTTTTGTTATCAAAGGAAATATTTATTCCATACTTCAAATCTATGATCAGGCAATTGTCAGTTACAAAAAAGCATTATCATTAGCCGATGAACAAAAGGATGATATTTATTTCCGTATCGGATTAGCTTATCAGAGTGTTGGACAATTCAATTTAGCTTTAGACAATTACAAACTTTGTTTGCAAGACAATCTACATAACGAAGGTTGTTTAAGTGAATTAGTTTCTTGTTGTGAATTCGGCGATTTGTTTGACCAAGGAATTGAATTAATTAATTCAATTATTGATGAGGATCCATACCATTACATTGCATGGTATCATTTAGGAGAACTTTACACAAAAGAAGGCAACTTTACGAATGCCTTAAAAGCATTTGATTATTGTTTGTTGATTAATGATCGCTTTGCACCAGCATATCTTGATATGGCTCAGGTTTATTTAATGAATGAACAATTCGAAGAAGCCATTGAAACCTATAAAAATGCATTTGAGTATTGCCATCCAGACTCTTATACCTATTATAACTTAGGTGAATGTTATGAGCAATTAAAAAAATGGGATGAGGCAAGAGATTATTATCAAAAAGCTATCAAATCGGATCCATTTATGGCGCAAGCTTGGTATGGCATGGGCGTTACCTATGAAGAAGAAGAGAGATGGTATGAAGCAATGTATTACATAAAAAAGGCGATAGAAAATGATGATGCGAATGGTGAGTATTGGTTAGCTTTAGGGGATTGTGAATACCAATTGCGAAATCAACCTGAAGCAGAAGACTGTTACAAGAAAGCTGTAAAGCTAGACCCTGATAACGCGGACGCATGGATGGCTTATTGTGATTTGTTGCATGATTTCAATATGGATTTAAAGGCAACGGAGATAATGAAAGAAAGTATATCCCATAACCCTTTAAATGCGGAATTACAATATCGACTTTCAGCTTATCTGTTTTTAACTGGTAAAATTGAAGACAGCATGATAGAACTTGAAAACGCACTTCACCTCGACTACAGCCTTCACCAGTTACTATTTGATATTGCACCTATGATGCAAAATGATGAACGAACAAATTGGATTATTAATACAAATAAAAAAATATGATGAATTTTCACTTATCGCATGTTCCAGAGAGAACGGACAAACCAAGGCAATCGGGATTAACGATGGTTATGGACAAAGGGCTTAGTATTAAAGAATGTGAAAACCTTGTTGATGGATCAGGGCCTTTTATTGATATCGTAAAACTTGGTTTTGGCTCTTCGATTATTACACC
>CANFIN010000162.1 GCA_947447155.1 Bacteroidota bacterium
ATAGATCCACCTCCAGGTGCTGGCGACTCACTTGCAGTTTCATCTGCAAATGCGTTGAGCTTCATATTCACTAATGGCGCTTGATTTCCTTCGTTCAAGACATATTCGATAATACGTTGCTTCGGATCAAATGGACCTAATTCATCTAAGCCCATTGATTTCACAGCAATATGAATTAACTCTTCATCACTAACACCTGCGGATAACCGTTGTTTCTTCAAAAAGTATTTACCAGCATCCAACATTGCACTCAACGGAACTAAGCCAACTAATTCGCTTCCCGTTACTCGTGCTCCACGATTAAAGGCACTCTTATAACATTCTTCAAAAACAATATGCAATGGTGTTTCTCTGAATTGTGTAATATTAATAGATACCTGCGCTTGACCATATTCTTCAATGTACCATCCAATTGCTTTCACTCCTTTTAACGATCCCGGAATTCTGATTTCATTTCCTTGCTCATCCAACACTTTCTTTCCTTTCTCATCCGTCTTTATACGTCCTGCTTCGCGAATATCAAATGCGATTGAGTTTGCACGTTTCACCGACTTAGAATTCAGATTCACATTGTAAGCAATTAAAAAGTCGCGAGCACCGATAACTGTACCGCCAGACTTTGCAGAAAATTCTGCAGGACCAAAATCAGGTTTCCATTGAGGCACTTTTATCTTTTTGAAAAATCCTTCATACTCACCCGCACGGATTACCGAAAGATTACTTCTCGACTTATCAGCTTGTGCATCTTCATATAAATAAACGGGAATATTTAACTCTTCTCCAACTCGCTTCGCCAACTTCTGGCTCCATGCTGCCGTTTCTTCCATACTAATATTTGCAACAGGAATAAACGGACAAACATCTGTTGCACCCATTCGAGGATGCTCACCATGATGCTTCGACATATCGATTAATTCTGCTGCTTTTTGAATGCCACGGAATGCAGCTTCCACAACAGCTGCAGGCTCACCTACTAACGTTACTACGGTACGGTTAGTCGCTTTACCCGGATCAACATTCAACAACTTCACTCCTTCTACACTGCTGATAGCATCCGTAATCTGATTGATAACCTGTAAATTATTTCCTTCACTAAAATTAGGAACACACTCGATTAATTGTTTCATATCTTTTATAAACGATTTTTAATTTTATTATTTCAACTTTCCGTTGATCATCACTTTATCGACTACATTTCTTCCGTACGCATAAGGGATATATCCAACAGAAGGAATTTCTTTCGTGATAAACAAGTTTGCTTTTTTATGAGGAACTATCGATCCTAACTCATCCATTACACCCATTGCATAAGCACTGTTTAATGTTGCTGCATTGATGGCTTCTTCCGGCGACATTCCCAAATACAAACAAGCTAACGTTAGTACGAAATTCATATTTCCCGAAGGAGAAGAACCAGGATTATAATCACTGGCTAGTGCAACTGCCAAACCTGCATCAATCATTTTACGAGCTGGCGGATAATGAATCTTCAAGAAGAACGCAGTTCCAGGTAATAACGTAGGCATTGTTTTACTTCCTAATAACGTTTTGATTTCATCATCACCTACACATTCTAAATGATCTACTGATAACGCGTGATGCTTCACGCCAACTTGCACTCCGCCTGAAAAATCTAATTCGTTGGCGTGAATCTTTGGTTTTAGTCCGCGTTTATTTCCAGCTTCTAAAATTCTATCTGTTTCGTCAACGCTAAAAAATCCACGGTCGCAAAACACATCGTTATAATCTGCAAGACCTTCATCCGCAATAAAAGGAATTAATTGATCAACTAATAAATCCACATACGCAGAACGATTTTCTTTGAACTCTGCAGGGAATGCATGTGCTCCTAAAAAAGTTGCTTTGATAGTTAAGTCGGATGCTTCTTTCAAACGGCGAATAACACGCAGCATTTTTATCTCTGCATCATACGATAATCCGTAGCCACTTTTAATTTCAATCGCACCTGTGCCTGTCATGGTCATTTCGTGAATGCGCGACATAGCACCTTCAAATAATTCATCTTCAGAAGTCGATTGTAATCGCTTAGCCGAATTCAAGATTCCACCGCCACGCTTTGCTATCTCTTCATAAGTCAAACCATGAACACGATCTACAAATTCACCTTCACGCGAGCCAGCAAAAACAATATGCGTATGCGAATCACAATAAGCAGGTAAAACAAAACGATTGGTAGCATCAATAACATTTGTCACATCTGAATGCGGCATATTACTCATATGTCCTATCGCAGTAATCTCTTCTCCTTGAATAAGCAACCAGGCATCATCAATAATGGGGAGCTCATTCATATCGGCCCCCATGATTACATGACTTCTATTCGCCTGTACGAGTCCTTTTATATTGGTAATTAGCGTTCTGTTCATAATACAACAATAGGCTACGAAGATAATCAAGAAGTAATGGAATAAAAATGCACTATCTCATGATTTAATTCACGACCGAATGCTGATAATTATTAAAAATAACAATAATAAAAATGTTGAAAACATGATTGAAACTAATCAATTCTTGCCCATCTAAAATAATACTTTTATTTCGTGAACTATACAGAACTAAACCTACAACTAAATCCGCTGGAATTATTTGGCGAAATGCTGACTTACCAATTAGGAGAAGTCGGATTTGAAATGTTTGAAGATACTCCGCAAGGATTCAAAGCATACATACAAACTGCTAACTTTAATAATGATGCTGTTCTAGAAATTATAGAAGGCATTAAAGAGCTGAATTGCGAAGTAACTTACAGCATTCAGGATATTCCATGGCAAAACTGGAACGCCGAGTGGGAAAAGAATTATCAGCCTGAAATTATCGGTAACAAAATTTATGTCCGCGCTGAATTCCACGAAGCGAATCCATCTTATCCACACGAGATCATTGTTCAACCTAGAATGGCATTTGGGACAGGTCATCATCCAACCACCTCGCAAGTAATGGAAGCGATGCTAGATATCGACTTCAAAAATAAATCACTATTAGATATGGGATGTGGCACCGGAATTCTTGCGATTCTTGGAATGCAACTCGGAGCAAGATCAGCATATGCCATCGATTATGATCCGAACTCGGTGGATAATTCCATCGAGAATGCACAACGAAATGGCTATCCACAAATTGAAGTCGCACTAGGAAGCAGCGAATTGTTAGAAGGTAAATCATACGATATCATCTTAGCGAATATTAACAGGAATATTATCTTGAATGATTTAGATAAATATGCGGCCTCTTTAAATGCAGGAGGATTATTAATCACCAGTGGATATTATACTTCGGATTTATCCGTTATCAAAACAAAAGCTACCCAATACCACATCGACTA
>CANFIN010000163.1 GCA_947447155.1 Bacteroidota bacterium
TATGATGATAGTTCCGAATGTTTATTCTGATTTAGATGGAAAATATCGTGGAAGAGATAATAAGATTCATATCGCTTATGGCTATACGCAGTATTCAGTTTTTAGTTTGTGGGATACTTTCCGTGCAGCACATCCCATGTATGCTTTGATTGATAAGCAACGCTCGTTGGATTTTATCAAAACATTTTTAGCACAGTATGAGCAAGGTGGAAGATTGCCAGTATGGGAGCTTGGTGCTAATGAAACGGATTGTATGATTGGTTATCATTCAGTCTCCGTAATCGCAGATGCGCTAGCAAAAGATATAACAGGATTTAATGTTTCTTTGGCGTTTGAAGCAGCAAAGAAAAGTGCTAATTGGAATCATTTAGGACTGCCTGCATTTAATGCTAACAATTATTTGCAGATTGATGATGAATCAGAATCTGTTTCCAAAACATTAGAGTACTCATACGATGCCTGGTGTGTTGCGCAAATAGCAAAATACTTAGGTAAAACGGAAGATGCATTGTACTACAATCGTCTTGCTTCTTCTTATCGAAATTTGTATGATCATTCAACTGGATTTATGCGCCCTCGTAGAAATGGTAATTGGCTTTCTCCTTTCGACCCTTTAGAAGTTAATAATCATTTCACCGAAGCAAATAGTTATCAGTATTCATTCTTCGTTCCGCAAGATATTCCAGGAATGATTGATATAATGGGAGGAGCTAATCAGTTTGATAAAAAGTTGGATGGCCTTTTTAACGCACCAACGTCTACTACCGGACGACAGCAAGCGGATATCACTGGATTAATTGGACAATATGCGCATGGTAACGAGCCTAGTCATCATATGGCTTATTTGTATGATTATATTGGTAAACCTTGGAAAACTCAGGAAATAGTTCATCGCGTAGTGGATAGTTTGTATAATACTACTTATGATGGATTGCCTGGTAATGAAGACTGCGGACAAATGTCGGCATGGTATGTTTGGAGTGCAATTGGTTTATATCCTGTTACTCCTGGAAGTACGCAATATGCAATCGGAACTCCTTTATTTAATCATGTTGTAATCAATCTTGAGAATGGAAATAAAATCGATATTACAGCTAATAAGCAATCGCCTAAATCTTTTTATATTGAAACACTTCGTTATAACGGTGCTGTGTATGATAACAATTTACTTTCTTATGATCGCTTAAGAGCTG
Source organism: Bacteroidota bacterium (assembly GCA_947447155.1). Taxonomy (GTDB): domain Bacteria; phylum Bacteroidota; class Bacteroidia; order AKYH767-A; family OLB10; genus CAINEC01. Next base: position 1,194 of record CANFIN010000163.1, read on the forward strand.
GTTGCTATTTAAATGCTGTATTAAAAGATTATCCAAATAAAGGTCGTGGACTTAATCCTGAATTGAGTGGTCGTTTGCTTTCTTATGGATTTATTTATGCTCCATTCATCAGTACGAACAAAAGAAATTTTTCAGATAGTTTGCTGGTTGCAATTTCAAATCCTGATTCATTATCAATGCGATTTTGGATAAATAATGACTCAACTCAAGCTATTGATTATACTAAACCCTTCTATATTTACAGTACTTCATCAGTAACTGCTGTATCTTATAATGCAAATTTTAAAAGTGGCAGAGCAACAGGATTCTTTAATAAACTACCTCATCCTAACTGGCAGGTAAAATTAATCAGTACACCTGGTCGCCAATATGCTGCTGAAGGACCGCAAAGTTTAATTGATGGAATAAATGGAAGTGTTGAATGGAGAAAAGGCGATTGGCATGGCTATCAAGATCAAAATATGGAAGTAGTATTTACTTTCGATAAAGAAGAAACAATCGGTCGCGTAATGCCTGGCTTCTTGCAGGATACACGCGCATGGATTTTAATGCCAACAAAGTTTGAAGTGTTCTTATCTAATGACGGTAATACATGGTCGTTAGCTGGTCAAATGGATGTAAAAATTGATCCGAAAGATTATACTCCGCAGTTAGCGCACCCACAATTATTGTTTACTCCACAAAAGGCAAAGTATATGAAAGTAAAGGCTTATAACTTCGGAGAATTACCTTCTTGGCATTTAGGTGCAGGTGGCGAAGCTTATATTTTCTGTGATGAAATAACAGTATCTGAAAAATAAAATTATGCAAAGACGACAATTTATTTTTAAGTCACTTTTGGCATCAAGTGGCTTAATGTTATTAAGAAAATCTTCAGCAGCTGAAAAAAAATCAGCTGGCGATTCAAGGGCAGGATTCCCATTAGTTATTTCAACATGGGCGCCGAATGTAAAAGCGAATGCAGCAGCTTGGGAAGTTCTTTCAAAAGGTGGTAAAGCCTTAGATGCTGTAGAAGCAGGTGTGCGCGTTCCTGAAGCAGATCCAGATGATACAAGTGTAGGGTACGGTGGTCTGCCTGATCGAGATGGTAATGTTACGCTCGATGCGTGCATCATGGATGAAAAGGGTAACTGCGGTTCCGTTATGTTTCTTCAAAACATCATGCATCCTATTTCAGTTGCTCGCATGGTAATGGAAAAAACTCCACACGTGATTTTGGTTGGTGATGGTGCATTGCAATTTGCATTGCAGAACGGATTCAAACAAGAAAATTTATTGACTCCAAAGAGCGAACAAATTTGGAAGGAGTGGTTGAAAACGCATAATTATAATCCGATGGATACCATCAAGTATATGCGTGATCAGAAAGACGAGAAAGGAAAAGGCGGACAAGGTAATCATGATACGATTGGTATGATTGCTATGGATTCCAATGGTGATTTTAGTGGAGCTTGCACAACGAGTGGAATGGCTTTTAAATTACATGGTCGTGTTGGAGACTCACCTGTGATTGGAGCTGGTTTGTATGTCGACAATGAAGTAGGCGCTGCAACATCTACTGGAGTAGGAGAGGAAGTAATTCGTATCTGTGGTTCGCATACAATTGTTGAAGCCATGCGCTATGGTAAATCTCCTTTAGAAGCATGTAAGATAGGAGCTGAAAGAATGTATAAATTGCGAAAAGATAAAATTGCTGATATGCAAATTGGTTTTTTAGCTGTCAATAAAAAAGGTGAGATCGGAGCTTTTGCATTACGAAAAGGATTTACGTATACTTATAAACTTCCTGATGGTGTTGATGTCATTAAAGAAGCAGATTGCTTATTAAAATAGTAATATGATTTTTGAATTAGCCGTCTTTCATCGCGATTCAGTAGCAACTGCGCAATCATGTAAGGTTTCACGCATTGAGCTATGTGATAATTATGCAGTAGGCGGTATTACTCCTTCCAGTGATAATTTTATTTCAGCACGAAAAATATTTGAAGGTCCTATCATGGTTATGATTCGCCCTAGGGCAGGTGATTTTTTTTGTGATGATGAGTTAATTAATCAGATGGTTGATGAGATTAAAGCATTTGATAGTATGGGGGCAGATGGATTTGTATTCGGTTGTCTAAATGCTGATAAA
>CANFIN010000164.1 GCA_947447155.1 Bacteroidota bacterium
ATAAATAATCAATTATATATTATTATTTATTTAAAATCAGCATTCCCTCCTCTCAAATTTTTGTTTTCAATCCGGTTCTGCAAATAGACATTAGATTAGATATATTCTTAATAAAATATACTACCATCTGTATTGCTTTTTCTTAAAAGCAAACGCTTCCATTACGTTCATTTAATTATCCTCGACCTATTTCATTGGTGGATCAACTTAATCTTGTATTGAAAAAAAATTGAATTTTTTTTCAAATCTATCAGAAAAAATTATTATCGTTTTGCAAAGTTGCAGGTGTAAAAAGCAAGTTCTATGGCTTGAAAGGAGAATTTTGTATCTATCGGCTAAAATTTATTAGATACTTTCTGCTTAATTATAAGGTAAAATGAAAAACCCACGCATTTTCGCAATTTTCTTACTGGCATTGTTATGTTCGCAATGCACTCAAGCACAAAACATTTGGTCCTTTTCTCCTTCGATAGAAGGTGCTACAAAAACTATGGATCAAATACGTTATAGTGCCAATTCTTATCAGATTACAAGTTCTGATTCTACAGAGTCAGGAGGAAAATCAATTGCTATTGATACCTCAGGTAAATTCGTTTATGTTTTAGACGCGGGGCGTCATATAATTAGGAAAATTGATATAAAAAACAGAACAGTTCAAACGATAGCTGGGAGGATTAATACACCAGGATTTGCAGGCGATGGGGGCGATGCTAAGAGTGCACTTTTAAATCAACCTTGGTATATTTTAATTGATAAAAATAATAATCTTTATATAGCTGACTATGGAAACAATAGAGTCAGAAAAATTACACTAAATAATAATATCATTACTACAGTAGCTGGAAGTTGGAGAACAACCAATGCTTGTGATGATGGTAACGGGATACTTGCAACCAATGCATTCATTAGCCAACCTGCGGGACTGGCTTTGGATAAATATGGAAATCTATATATCACCGAATGGGGTTCTTCTCACACAACTCTTTCTAATGCTTGTGTTCCCTATATTGACCCTGCAGGGAGTAGAGTATGGAAATTAACTATGTCTACTGGGATATTAAATTCAATTGCAGGTTTTGATGGGATTGGAAATACCCCCTCCAATCCACATGAAGCTTTAACTCCTATCAATTCTTTTAGTCCCCAAAGAGTTAAAAGTCCCAATTTTGATCAGTTAAGTGCTGTCGCAGTGGATGATAGTTTGAATGTATTTTTTGCTTCAGCTCAGAAATATATTTGGAAGATATCTAGGGCAACAGGAAAAATGAGTTTGTACGCAGGTTCGCTGGGAGAAATAACCGGATTAGCTGATAATCAAACCTCCAATTCTAGTGACCCCAACGGCGGATTTAATGTCCTTGCAACCACTTATAAACTATCTATAACGAATCAAATTTATATTGATGGAGAAGGGGATCTTTTTATTTGTTCTGGTAATAAAGTGCTTAAAGTTGCAAAGCATTCGAAAAAAATATCTTCTATAATTAATGCAAACGGCAAAGGATTTACTTTCGCTACTCAAAACGGTCTTCCAGCAAGTGAACAGACTTTTGCATCGAATTCACTGGCATTTGATAAAAGTGATAGTGTTTACTTAGCTGCAGATGGATTTGGTAGAGTAATGGCTGGCTCAATTAAGGGAGGATGGAGAGGTTCGGACTATGATTTTTGTAAAAATACAAACTGGGACAATAATGTAGTCCCTACTGGTGCAATGAATGCATTGATCCCCGCTATTCCCTCGCCCAATCCTTGGCCGATTATTACTTGTACTGTCAATCTTAGTAATCTTAGAATAAAAGCAGGTGGAATTTTAGAAATAGCTAGTGGAGGAAGCCTTACTGCGGAATGTATTACCATTGAGCCAGGAGGATCCTTAATAGGTAAAGGGACGGTAAATTGCAGTTACGTTTATCTAGGGCAAAAGTTGCTTCCTCAAAGGGGTTGGCGGGTTTTTGCCAATCCATTTTCAACCCCAAAAAATATCCAAGAAAATGCCAATATAAATTTCATTCGAATTAATACGAGTTATCGATATCCTAACAATCCTACTCTTGATACGCGTGTATTTAATAATTCAACTAACAGCTGGACTAATTTTACCGATGCAAATATTGCTTCTAAAACCAATCATGCCATATTTATAAGAGGTACTGTAGATGAAGCAACTAGAGAAACCTATACTAGTGGACCTTCTGGAATAGATTATTATGCTTCAGGAACCTTGCTTCCTTTAAATAGTTCGGTTACCATTCCTGCACCAACCAATGTGAATAATTTCAGTTTAACAGGCAATCCTTTTGCTGCTCCAATCACCTCCATGGCATTAACTGGTGGCGTTAGAAGAGCTTATTATGTTTACCAAATAAATCAAGGATCTACTGATACAGATAAAAGAACAAAAAGAGGAGGTTGGAGTCCAGTATTACTTTCAGATACGGTTACCACCATCCCTGTTTTGGGAGTTATTCAATGGAAACAGCCTGCAGGAACTTTTGATCTCACAACCAATGATTTACGTCCCCGGGGAACACCGGTTTCCAATTATGTAGCTTTTGAGAAGTCAATACAACATATAGAATTGGCGGTGACTGATTCAGGTGTTATTCAAGATAAATTATTTGTGAGTGTTGCTGCCCATGCAACTGATAAAGGAACAGACTTCAACGATTTAGAAAAAATAAATAATACTGGTATAAATATTTATACAATCGCCGAAGATAAAACTCATTTGGCGGTGGATACAAGAAGCAGTTTACATACTAGAATTCCTTTGGGTATTACTGCAGAAAATGGCACTTATAATTTGGTAGTGAATAATAACAATTTACCTGAGGGCACTACCGTTTACCTCAACGATAATTTTGAGCATAGAGTCATTGACTTAACGAAAAAAAATAAGTATAGTTTTTCAGTAAATAGTCAACCCGATTCAAAGGGTGACAATAGATTCTCCATTCAAATTTTACAAAATAAGAGTACAGTTTTCTTAAAAGAGTATAGCAATAGGGACTTTAGGGATCCATTGTTTAAAAATAAGCAGCGCGTTTTTTAATGATTTATTTTATTAACCCATTGGGCTAATTGAATTAGGCTAATGGATATATTGAACAAAGTTTTTTTATTTATTTAGAAATTATCATGGTCAAAAAATATAATTTACTTAGACTGATTTGTATTGTTGTTTTAGCTACAATAGTACCCTTTGTGGCTAAAGCTCAAATTGATCCAGGTATTGACCCTGATTTAGGTTTTAGTTATTTATCACCAAGATTTCTTACCAAAGGGGTAGCAACTGATACGCTGAAACCTATTGG
>CANFIN010000165.1 GCA_947447155.1 Bacteroidota bacterium
GAATACGCATCAGTTAAGTGTTTGATTGTAAATTATTTGCAACAATGATGCAAAAACCAGTATAGAATACTCACGAACAACGGCTCGGCATTGGGAATACACTATTCCTATAATAAACATTATGTTAAATAGACTTTTACCAAAAACAAATAGCACATTTGCTTAATATTCTACAATAAATTATCGTTACTTGGAAATTCGGGTGTGCTGACTATAAACTCTATCCATCCATGTTCTTGATTTACCCATCTTTTGGTAGCCCTAAAGTCGGCTATGTATTTATCCTCTGTAAATAGACTGTCGAAAACGGCTTTAACTAAGTTGTCAATGTCTGGCTTTGACTGATGCAGCTTCATATGCATTTCTTCTTTCTTATATTTCTTCCATGTCTTGGGAACTGGTATGTAAAATATTATATGTACGTTCTGTTCTGGCAATACAAAGCGATGCTGTTTGCCAAGGGCATTTATACTTATTTTGTAATCATTATATCTCTCTAATCTAAGAAGTCGGCTGAGACCAGCAGGGCGTAACTTGTCTCTAGGAATTCTAAAGAAAATCCTATCACCTTGGGTAGCCCTTACATTAGTTTGGGGTGTTATGTTGAATATTACTTTCTTTCTTTCCACGTTTTCTTGTTTTTTCTTTAATAGCCTTCATTAATAACAAAGACACCGTTTGCGACAGTGTCCTTGACTCTTGGGAAGCTATTTTTAATATTGATGAATTTAATTCTTGAGATATGGTAAAGCATACCTGTACATTTTTACTCATGGTAATTTAATTTACTTACAATAAGTAAATTTACTTACTTTTATTCATCATTGTATGAAAACTATCAAACTCTGTTAACCATTCTCTACATTGTTCTACTCTCTTGTATATCTTGGATATTAGTTCTTCGTCTCTTTGTATGGGAAATCTTACTATTCGTTCCTTTATAGGCACTTCGTCAAAGGTCATACTGTTCTCTAGTCTGTTTGACTGCCTTACATATTCTGGTGATTCTTCTGTGGCTGCATTTAGGGCATAGAATATTCTTTTCTTTTCAGCAGTTATAATTTCTTGGGGCATATTAACTAGGCAATAGCATACCTCCCCTTCTGATGCCCCTGTGAGTGCCATATAGCCCTGTACTTGGTATTTGTAGAGGGAATTGAGTGGTGAGCCTATATTAGACAATAACGTGGCAAAATCGTAGCTAGACTTGATGTCTATAATCTTACTTGCTATCCCGTCCTTAGATACAATTATATCTGGCTCTCCTGTTAGGTAATTATTTGTAAAGCGTAAGTCATTTTTTTTGTAAGACAGGGAATCTATGCGACTCAGCATAGTAATACTATCGTCCTCTACAAGTTTGCCCTTCATGGTGTACTTGCTCCTCTCTGCCCCACCTACTGGCTCTTTGCCATACTTCTCCCATACGTAGACCTCTTTGAGGTATGATATACAGGTGTCGCCAAGGGATGGTGGTGCGTTCTTCTTGAATATCAGGCTGTCAAGTGTTTCTTGTTGTTTGGGAGTTCGTGAGTCTTTCATCTGTAGCTCAAGCATCATCTCATGCTGTTTGTCTGTTAATACAGAGCCTCTGCCATCTGCCATTATCTTTCCTATGCAGGAGCATCTTATCAATGTTTCGTTCCAGTTCATTATTTCTTAGTTTTAAATGACCTTAATCTTGTTTCGTATAGTTCTTGTAGTTCTGTTGGGGAACTCTTGGCATAGACAACCAGCCTGTATGACTTTAGTTCGTCCACAGTGTTGCAGGCTACTAGCTGACTTGATAGCTGTTCTGGGGTTGCCTCTTCTTCTGCCTTGTGTTCGGGAATATCTAGCTCCTCCTCCATCTTATTAAGGCTTCTTCCAAAAAGGTCTCCCATCTGCTTTATAGCGTTCTTAACTGCCATAGACGATGCCTTAGGTGTAGCCATCTCAAGCATTGTGATATCTGGACATACCACAGTGGCTATCCCAGGCAAGGTGCATTGGAATCCATCAAATGGCTTGTAGTAGTACTCTATTAGTACCGTAGATGCATAGCGTCCAGACTTGTCCTGTGTGATTGTTGGGGAAGATATCCCAGATATCCCTGCCTCTTCAAAGATAATCTTCATAGCGCCCTCCATGATGTCCAGCGGGATGGTCTTGTAGGTCTCCCCTTTCCTTGACTTAGAGGGTAGCTCTACTACCCATTCAGCAGGTGGGGGTGTAGACTCGATGATACTCCTTGCAAGTGCATACTTTTCTTGTGATGCTGCCTCTTTGATTCGTTGGAAGATAGGCTCTCCGAATTCTAATAGTTTAGTGTTCATACAAAAAAATAAGTCCCAACGTGGTAGAGTGAAGGGACTTTTTAACCGTTTTTAAGTGGTTGAACACCGCCAGATTAATCTCTACCACAAAATCAATGTGGCGGTGCTGTCACAAAATTAGGGTAAATATGTTACAAAAGCGTCACAGTTCTTAAAATAATTGAGACTTATTTATAATGGAAAATATTGTCAGAAAATGACATTATAATGGAAAAATTTCCGATAAAGTATGAATTATTCGGAAGAATTCATGCAAATCCTTAGTTTAATGTGATTGGTTGTACACTTTTATGTACGTAAAAATGTCAAGTTTGATGTGCAAAAAACTAATTAAAATGCAGCATATAACCATCATTAAAAAATAAATCACGTATAAAATAAAAAATAATGTAGCATATAATCAACAATTATTGCTGTTTTGTGTATTTTAATACACATTGTTCACAATATTGTGGGGGAAGATAATCTATTTCGCCTCTAGAATACTTAAGCTCTTCGTCTGTATATTCAAATCCTACCTTCAAGATTACGCTACATCCAGAGCATAGAATTGCTCCATGACCTGAATTATACTTTACTTTAAGTTTTTCTTTTTCCATATAATAAAGATATAAAAAAGCCCAGCATAGAAATGCCAGGCTGTACACTAAACTAAATTTGCAATTAAAACATTGAGGATACAAATATAGGGAATTTTTGAACACTTGGTCTCTTATGTGTTGTACGCAGAGACAGGGGGGCGGTCGGTCGGCGGGGGAACGGGCAAATAAGAGGCAAGGGGGGTGCGAGTTTTGGTTTTTGGATTGAGATTTGAAATCGTCTTAGTTGTTTCACGTGGAACGGAGAAAGGCGGTAGGTAGTAGGTCAGTATGCTTGGGAAGAGGTGAGTGTTTCACGTGGAACATTTGTGCTATTGCTATGCTAAAGTAATTAGTAATATGCTAAGTTGTTTAGTAGGATGATGTGCTAATGTACTTAGTATAGTAGTAATAGGGAA
>CANFIN010000166.1 GCA_947447155.1 Bacteroidota bacterium
TAATGTGCCTTCAATGGAACAGGAATTTGATGTGATGATTTGCTGGATGAATGCCAACAATTTACAAGTAGGCGGAAAGTATGCTATTCGTCATACCGTAAAAGATGCGCGTTGTGTGATTAAAGATATCCGATATAAAATTGATATTAACTCGATGCATCGTAATGAATCAGATAAAAATATTGCAATGAATGATATTGCAAGAATCAATGTTAAAACAACGGTTCCATTATATTTTGATGCTTATAGAAAAAATCGTCATACTGGAAGTATTATATTAATTGATGAAGCTACCAATGAAACTGTAGCAGCAGGAATGATTGTTTAAGATGAATTACACTACACTTATTGAGCGCGCGATTGTTGCTTCTATACACGCAGGGAAAGAAATATTAAAAGTTTACGAAGGAGATATTATCGTTGAAATGAAAGACGATAAGAGTCCGCTTACTGAAGCTGACAAACGATCTAATGCTGCGATAGTACAATTTTTAGAAAATACGTTTTTACCATTATTAAGTGAAGAAGGTAAAACGATTGATTACTCCGATAGAAAAAACTGGGAATTATTTTGGTTGGTGGATCCTTTAGATGGAACTAAAGAATTCATCAAACGCAATGGAGAGTTCACCGTTAACATTGCCTTAATAAAAAATCAGACGCCTGTTGGTGGAGTAATATATGCACCTGTAATTAACGATTTATATTTTTCAATTGAAGGTGTTGGTGCTTTCAAATTAAATTGCTCAATAGATAAATTGCTTGCAATTGTGATCAATGAAAATTTTATTGATTCGCTGATAAGTAAAAGCGATAAACTACCGATGAAAAAAGGAGATCGTATGTTCACGGTTGTTGCAAGTCGAAGTCACATGAGCGAAGAAACGACCGTTTTTATTGATGAACTAAAAGCAAAGCATGGTCAGATTAATTTAATTTCAAAAGGAAGCTCTTTAAAGCTTTGTTTAGTAGCCGAAGGTGCTGCAGAAGTTTATCCGCGCTTTGCTCCTACCATGGAATGGGATACAGCTGCAGGACATGCTATCGCACTGGGTGCAGGATTAACGGTACGACATACCGATAGCAATGAACCACTAATTTATAACAAGGAGAATTTATTGAATCCTTGGTTTGTAGTGGAGTAAGTTTATTACGGAATTAATAATTGATTAACGATACGATGATTTTATCCTAATAATGATAGGCTAAAATTGTATTGTGAAATTCAAAAGACTACTAATCCAATTTATCAGGAAATCGACAGAGTGGCTTTTTATACAAAGCATGACCTCATATTTGTCGCCTTTAAAACATCTAACTAGTCGTATTGAAATTGCAGAAGAATTGTAATTGAAAAATATGACTGACTTCAAAGGAAGAAGGGAAATAGATGTTCTTATTTTATCCGATATCCATTTAGGAACTTATGGGTGTCACGCTAAAGAATTAGTCAGTTACCTAAAAACTATCAAGCCCAAAGTAATAATATTGAATGGAGATATCATTGATATCTGGCAGTTCAGTAAAAATTATTTTCCTAAGTCACACTTAAAGGTTGTTAAACAAATAATCCGATTTGCTTCAAAGGGTGTTCCTGTACATTACATAACAGGTAACCATGATGAATTATTGAGACGTTTTGTAGGATTTAATCTTGGAAACCTGTTTATCGAAAATAAAATAATTTTAGAGTTAGATGGCAAGAAAGCATGGATATTTCACGGAGATGTTTTTGATGTTACCATGCAACATGCGAAGTGGCTTACCAAACTAGGCGCTATCGGATATGACACCTTAATCCTATTAAACAGATTTGCCAATTTTATTTTAGAAAAAACAGGTCGCGAAAAAATTTCATTATCAAAGAAAATTAAAAATAGTGTGAAGAAAGCGGTAAAGTTTATCAACGACTTTGAGCAGATTTGCGCCGATATTGCCATTGCAAAAAAATACGATTATGTTGTTTGCGGACATATCCATCATCCAGAAATAAAAACAATAGCTAACGATGAAGGCAGTGTTGTTTATTTAAATTCTGGAGACTGGATTGAGAATCTTACAGCATTAGAATACAACAAAGGGAAATGGTCTATTTATAAGCACGATCAAGCTAATACGATAGAAGTATCCGAAGAAGATGAATTGTCACATTTAAATAACAAAGATTTATTTCAACTTTTAATCAAAGAAATTAATCACGACCACGAACATCAAGAATGAAAATATTATACGCTATACAAGGTACCGGCAATGGACATATAAGCAGAGCACTTGAAATTATTCCTGTCCTTAAAAAGAAAGGTGATGTGGATATATTGGTAAGTTCTTCGCAATGGGAATTAGAATTGCCTTTTGATATTAAGTATAAGTTAAACGGACTTGGATTCGCATTTGGTAAAAAAGGGGGAATTGATTTTACTAAGACTTACTTAAATCTTGATACGAAAAAATTAATCAGTGAAATCAAATCGCTGCCCGTTGAAAAATATGATTTAATCATAAGCGATTTTGAGCCTATCTCTTGCTGGGCCGCCAAGCTAAAGAACAAACCATGTATTGGATTAAGTAATCAAGCCGCAGCACTACATCCAAAAGCAGCACAACCTAAATTCAGCGATCCGATTGGAAAACTAGTATTACGTAAATACGCCCCCGTTAGTCATTCTTACGGCTTTCATTTCATCAGCTTTGATAAAACAGTTTCTACTCCTATCATCCGACAATCCATCAGAAATGCAGAAGTAAAATCGTTAAATCATATTACGGTTTATCTTCCTTCATATGATGATAAATACATTATTGAAAAATTAAAATACGCATCAACAGTTCCTTTTCAAATTTTTAGTAAACATGCAAAAATTGCTTACAAGAAAGGAAACTTCACAGTATTTCCATTAAAGAACGAACCTTTTATTGAGAGCTTAGCTACTTGCAAAGGAGTAATTACTAATGCAGGATTTGGAACTACTTCAGAGGCTTTATTCCTAAAGAAAAAGTTATTGGTTATTCCAATGAAAAATCAATTTGAACAACATTGCAATGCGGCTGTTTTAAAATCGATGGGTGTAAGTGTCTTAAAAAATCTTAAGAAAAAAAACATTCAAATTGTATCTGACTGGATTGAAAATTCACTACCAATTCAGGTTAATTACATTGATAAAACAGAAGAGTTGTTAGATTTGATTATTAAAAAACATGCTTTTGAAAAACTAAAAGTTGATACTAAAAGAGATACTAGTTTTTTACGACGATTATTAGCAGGGGAACAACTAGATACGATATA
>CANFIN010000167.1 GCA_947447155.1 Bacteroidota bacterium
CCTAATAATCCTGCGGCTCTCGAAAATTCAAACACATCTCCCTTGGGCACTTTCTTTTCTCTAATGGCATCAATAGTGGTTTGCTTAGATACTGTGAGTATCGCCGTGGCAATTGCCTTTCGAAGCGTATTGTTTTTATGTGTGATGTTTACCATAATTATTTATTCTCCTTCCATTGATAGCTTTCGTTAGTAAATAATTCCTTTCCCCAAATGGGTAATGACGATTTTATATTTTCTACCAATTCCTCACAGGCATTGATCGCAGCCTTTCTATGCTTGGAGGAGGTAAATACAAACAAAGATATTTCACCTGTAGCTACTTTACCCAAACTGTGGTATACATGCATGCAGGTAAGGTCATATTTTGCAAAAATAGCTTCTCTTATCTCATGCATTTTTTCATTCGCCATTTCTTCATAGCAGGTATATTCAATCGCAGCTACTTCTTGACCATCGATTTTATCCGCCCTAACCTGCCCTAGAAAAATACTATGGCCGCCAATATCTTTTTTACTACTGTGATTTTGAATACTCTTTCCTATAAAATCAGCAGTCACAGGACCAGTTATGAAAATGTTTTTTATTTTTTTCTCTATCATCTCTTTTAAGTTGATTTGTTTTTAACCCATTCTGTAATGCCACCTTGTAGACTGTAAATTATTTTTGTTTCACCAAATGTATTAAATAAGAGTTGAGCAGCCTGCAAACTTCTTTTTCCAGATTGGCAGAATACTACAATCGTTTCTTTTTTTATGGCAGCTATTTTATTATTGAATTGCGAAAGTGGAATCTGAACATAATTAAAATCAGTTGGGATTGGACTTTCACCTAATTCTCTTACATCGATGATTTCAACATCGGCTGAATTAGTCATTCGATTAAAATTTTCAATACTAATTTCAAATTTATTATTGGGAGAAGCACAGAACCATGCATAATCCATTGTAATAAAATCAGCAGCATTAGCAGGAATTAAAGAACGAATTACTTCTTTAGCTACTATTTCAATTTCATACATTTGGTTGGTAAGAGAATGATAAGTCAATACGGTATTGACTAATGGCTTTCCGATTCCGGTAATAATTTTAATGGTTTCACTCGCTTGCATACTACCAATGATACCTGGCAAAACGCCTAGCACACCAGCTTCTGCACAATTGAGCACTTCTCCATCAATAGGTGGCGTAGGAAACAAATCACGGTAATTAGCCGAAGCTATACCAATAGTTGAATGATAATTTAAAATAGCTACCTGTCCTTCAAATTGCGAAACGGCACCATATACGATAGGTTTATTTAGTAATACACAGGCATCATTGATAAGGTAGCGGGAGGAAAAATTATCTGTCGCATCAATCACTATATCATAGGCATTAATTATCGCTAGTGCATTGCAAGTAGTTAACCTTTCGTTATAAGCAGCGATAGTAATTTCGGGATTCAATTTTGCTAAACGCTCTTTAGCGATGGAAGCTTTTGGAAGACCAATATCATCAACAGTAAACAATATTTGTCGATGCAGATTGGTAATGGAAACAATATCTTCATCCACAATGCCAATAGTGCCCACGCCAGCTGCTGCAAGGTATTGAAGGGCTGGACAGCCCAATCCGCCTGCACCAATCACCAATACTTTTGCTTGAAGTAGTTTATGCTGACCTTCTAAACCAAATCCTTTTAAAAGAATCTGTCGCTGGTATCTTTCGTATGATGGAGTTTCGTCTTTCATTTTTTATCCTCCAGAAAAAGGTGGTAACAATGCCACCGTGCATTGATCGGTTAATAAGGTATTGGATGAAATGATTTTTTTATCTACTGCAATTACAAAAGTTGATTGAATTAAAGCAGGATAAGTATTTTGAAGCGACTTTACCATACTATCCGAATCTAAACAATTTTCTACTGTTATTTTATCAACTCCGGTGATATCTGTGAGTTGTCCAAAAAGTATAATATGAACGGTCATTATTTTATTTTTTAATTCTATTTTTTTAGAGACACTTTATGCGCCAGTAAATATTAATTTTACCGCAGCAAGCAATAACACGATCGCCAAAATATTTTTTAATATCGTTTGCTTAAATTTTATTGCGCCAAGATATGCACCCAACAGTCCACCTGCAAATGCCACCAATACATAGCCTATCATAGCGGTGTTAAATTGAATTCCCTTGGTATATTGTCCAGCTAAACCCGCTAGGGAATTTACAAAAATAAACAATGCGCTGATGGCAGCAGTCTGTTTTTGATCAGTCCATTTTAAAAATAATAGTACAGGCGATAAGATTATGCCTCCTCCAATACCAATTAATCCAGAAAGAAACCCTATTGATGCCCCAATCAATAATGACAGGGAAGTGCTTGATTTTTTTTGTTCACTAGCAGGGGTATTACTAAACAATAAAAACCTTGCTACCGGTAGGAGTAATAATAATCCCAATATTTTTTTATACAAAGCACCGTCCAATATCAATAATCCACCGACAAAAGCCATCGGAATAGAAGCCAATGCTAGTGGCAAAAATATTTTTTTTATAAAATACTTTCCTCTGTAAAATTGAATAAATGCAGTAAGGGATACAAATAAATTTAGCAATAGGGCCGTAGGTTTCATTACCTCAGGGGTGAAACTAAATAACGCCATCAGGGCAAGATATCCGCTTGCGCCTCCATGTCCAACGGATGCATATAAAAAGGCAACTAAAAATAGTAGACCGTATAATAAAATTAAATTTTCAGCCATATGCTTACTTTATACTGGTAATAAATGAATGGTAACCTTTTCACCTATGGCACAATGGGTGGTATTTTCATCTAAGACAATCAAACAATTTGCATGGGCAAATGAACTCAGCCGATAACTTTCTTGTGCTCCTAAAGGCATTAGTTTTTCTCCATCGTAATAACCTTTTAAAAATTGAGTAAGTCCTGCCACTTTATCAATCGATTTCAACAGGGGGACTTCTATTTTTTTTATTCCTACAATTTGATTGCTTAATTGCTGTAATGCAGGAAGTACATATTCGTAATAACAAGTCAGTACCGAAGAGGGATTTCCGGGTAAACCAAAAACTAATTTATTTTCTTTTTTACCGAAGTACAAAGGCTTGCCAGGTTTTTGTTTTATTCGGTGAAATAATTTTGTTACACCGCAATTTTCTGCTGCTTGCAAAACAAAATCATAATCGCCTACACTGATGCCGCCTGTTAATAAAATTACATCTGATACATTGATTGCTTGCTCTAATGTTTTTTGTAAAACACTCAAATTGTCTTCA
>CANFIN010000168.1 GCA_947447155.1 Bacteroidota bacterium
AATGCAATTTGCAATTAACAAAATTAAAGCTGCAGGTAATGATCGTATTTGGTTAACAGAACGAGGAACCAGTTTTGGTTATACCGATTTGATTGTTGATTTCAGAGGCATTCCAACAATGAATAGTTTTGGATGTCCAGTAGTAATGGATATTACACACAGCGTACAACAACCAAATCAGACAACAGGAGTTACGGGTGGACAACCAGCGCAAATTGCTACACTGGCTAAAGCAGCTATTGCAACAGGAGCAAAAGGAATATTTTTAGAAACACATCCAAACCCGAAGCAGGCCTTATCAGATGGAGCCAATGCAATACAATTAAATCGTGTAGAAGAATTATTAAACGACTTAGTTATTTTACAACAAGCCGTTAATAAGATTACTCGTTAAAAAGAATTATCTGCGATTTTAAATCGGAAAATCGGATCAAGGTCATTTAATTCGTTGATCATACAATTCAAGTCCGTAATGATTCCGTTGTTAAAACCGTACACCCAGCCGTGAATTGCTAACGCACGCTTTTCCCAGGCTTTTTGCACTACTGAAGTCTTCGCTAAATTTTTTACTTGCTCAATCACATTCAATTCTACCAAACGATTTGAGCGGGCATTTAAGTCTTCAATTGCATTTAATTCATCTACGTGTAAGGCGTAAACCTCTTTTATATTACGAAGCCATTTGTTAATCACACCACCATAATCTTTATTATCCATTGCTGCTACTACTCCACCGCAACCATAATGTCCGCATACAATAATATGTTCGACATGTAATACATCAACTGCATAATTAAGAACCGTCAGCAAATTCAAATCGGTATGCACGACTAAATTGGCTACATTACGATGCACGAAAATTTCTCCAGATTTTGTATTCGTTATTTCATTGGCTGGCACACGACTATCAGAACATCCAATCCATAAATAATGCGGCGTTTGTCCTTTCGTTAGATTATTAAAAAATTCAGGATCGGAGGACAACTTCGAGGCAGACCACTCCTTATTTCCATCCAGCAAACGCTGATAACTTTTCTCGTTACCCATAATCTTAATTATTTTAACAAATGTACTTCTTTTATCTAGAAAAATCCAACCGCTGATTATCCACTCACTTTTTATATTTTTGCAAAGTATGAATCTTACAAGAAAAAAAATAGTAGCAGGTAACTGGAAAATGAATTTAACTTTGCAAGAATCTCAAAGTTTAGTTGCAGAATTAATTGGGATGATTGCAGATGAAAAGAAAAATGATTGTGAAGTATACCTTTTCCCATCATTTATTTACATAAACACCTTACTTCGCCAAACTCAGGAAACTTCAATTCATATAGGAGCACAAAATTGCTCAAATAAAAGTACTGGTGCTTATACAGGAGAAACATCAATAAGGATGCTTTCTTCGGTTGGATGTAAAGCAGTGCTGATTGGTCATAGCGAAAGAAGAACTTACTATCAAGAAACAAATATCACAAGTGCAGAAAAAATAAATCTTGCAATTGAACAACATATCACTCCATTTTATTGCATCGGTGAAACATTAAACGAGCGGAACGCTAATCAGCAATTTGAAATTATCGAACAGCAATTAAACGAAGGCATCTTCCATTTAAACGCTGATCATTTTTCTAAGTGTGTAATAGCTTACGAGCCAATTTGGGCTATTGGTACTGGTTTAACTGCAACGATAGATCAAGCGCAGGAGATGCATGCGTTTATCCGAAATAAAATCACAGAAAAGTACTCTGTGAATGTCGCACAGCAAGTTTCTATTCTTTATGGTGGAAGTTGTAACGAACAAAACGCAAATGAATTATTTTCATTGCCTGATGTTGACGGTGGACTTATAGGTGGCGCATCTTTAAAATCGAGAAACTTTATGAATATCATAAAGGCATTTCAATAATTCATATAAGTTTAATTGTGAATAATAACACCAATCGATATTTTATTGAGTTAGCTTATAAAGGCACTCATTATCATGGATGGCAAATTCAGCCCAATGCGATAACCGTTCAAGAAGATTTAAACAATGCATTGCGAATTATTTCTAAAGAAAATATTGAAACTATGGGCTGTGGTCGTACTGATACCGGCGTACATGCATCTCAATTTTATGCTCATTTTGATTCAATTGCTGAACCAGAAGAAATAAAAATTTGGATTAGAAAATTAAACTCTATTTTAAAAAACAATATTTTCATTTTTGATATTCACGCTGTGAATTCCAATGCACACGCGCGGTTTGATGCTACATCAAGAAGCTATAGTTACTATATTGCTAAACACAAATCCATTTTTCTCCGTGATTTAATGTGGTTTACTCCTCTTAAATTAGATGTGAATTACTTGAACTCCTTAACTGAAATTTTAAAATCTGTTAAGCAATTTGAAAGCTTCAGCAAAACAGGCATAGAGCCTTCTACCTTCGAATGCGAACTAACAGAAGCAATCTGGATAGAACATGAACATAGCTATCAATTTACAATTACTGCAAATCGTTTTTTACGTGGAATGGTAAGAGCTATTGTAGGCACTATGTATGAATTTAATAAATCACAATTGCCAGCATCTTTATTATTAGATATAATAAATAGCGCTGATCGTTCTAAAGCAGGACATGCAGCTCCGCCGCAAGGATTATTTTTAGAGCAAATCACCTATCCTTATTTAACGAAATTGTCACAATCGCCATTTAAAATATGAGCGTATCAGGAAAAGCCTTCGACAAAAACTTGCTTGTTCGAATATTGAACTTTGTTAAGCCGTATCGAAAATTATTTTACAGCAGCATATTGCTTACAATTTTATTAGCAGTACTATCTCCATTACGACCAATAATTACACAGTATCTTTTAGATAATTGCTTAAATTATGATAAAAGAAATGTGCTTTCAAATCTAACCATACTGATGATTGCAATTCTAATATTGCAATCTGTTTTTCAATTTGCTCATTCCTGGTATACAAACTTATTGGGACAATATGTAATTAAAGATTTAAGAACTCAGTTGTTTCAGAAACTAATTCATTTTAGATTAACCTATTTTGATAAAACACCAGTAGGAACAGCTATCACAAGAAGCGTTTCTGATATGGAAACAATTGCAGATATTTTTTCGGAAGGTTTAATTATAATAATTGGCGATTTACTACAACTTATAGTAATTATAGGTGTTATGCTTTATACAGATTGGAAAGTGACATTGGTTTGCTTAAGCACTATTCCTATACTCGCTTTTGCAACTAATATTTTCAA
>CANFIN010000169.1 GCA_947447155.1 Bacteroidota bacterium
AATGACAATATTCGCACTGCTAATGCAAAACAAATAATATTAGATTATAATATTGCAGACAACTTGCCTAACGTATGTTTCGATAAAATTCATTTGCAACAAGTGTTAAACAATTTAATATCCAATGCGATTAAATTTTCTTTTGGAAATACGCATGTGGAAATCAATGTTGGATTAAAGAACCAGGAAGTAATTGTTTCTGTAAAAGACCAAGGGCAAGGAATACCTTCGAATGATATTCACCGAGTATTTTTGCCATTTGCTAGAACGAGTGTGTCAAGCACTAATGGAGAAAAAAGTACAGGATTAGGATTAACTATTGCTAAACGAATTGTTGAAGCGCACGGCGGAAACATCTGGTTAAGTAGCGAGGTAGGTAAAGGAACAACTTTCTTTTTCAGCCTGCCTACAAAAGCATATCAAAAAGAATTAATACCATTAGAAATATTAAAAAGATAGCTGTTTAAATTTGAAATTGGGCACCTGCGAGGGTGCTCTTTTTTTATACGCCCTCTAATATCATTGCATATCCTTGTCCAACGCCAATACACATAGTTACCATTGCATATTTCTTATGTCCTTCTGCCAATTGATGTGAGGCTGATAAAACAATTCGTGCACCGCTCATACCTAAAGGATGACCTAACGCAATAGCACCTCCGTTCGGATTAATTCTTGAATCATTATCAGCTAAGCCCCAGCTTCGGATACAAGCCAAACTCTGAGCCGCAAAAGCTTCATTCAATTCAATAATATCCATATCGGACCAAGAAAGGCCTGCATTTTTAAGCGCTTTATTTGCTGCTTCAACAGGACCTATTCCCATAATACTAGGCTCAACGCCAGCAATACCAATAGAAACAATTCTACTTAGCGGCTTTAAATTGTTTTTTTGAATACCATCATCGGAAGCCAGCAATAATGCTGCAGCACCATCATTAAGACCACTTGCATTTCCTGCTGTAACGGTACCGTCTTTACGAAAACTTGCTTTTAATTTAGCAAGGCCTTCTGATGAAGTACCAGGCTTTATAAATTCATCTTCTGTAAACAAAACAGCATCACCTTTTTTCTGTGGAATTGATACAGCTACAATTTCATTTTCGAATTTTCCCGCATTTTGTGCTGCCACTGCTTTTTGCTGCGACCATAATGCAAATCGATCTTGATCCTCTCTAGAAATACTATCACGAACAGCCAAATTTTCTGCTGTCTCACCCATAGCATCAACACCATATAGTTCTTTCATCAATGGATTTACAAATCGCCATCCAAAACTAGAATCGAACATTTGCGCATCACGACCATAAGGAGTAGAAGTTTTAGAAATCACCCAAGGAGCGCGAGTCATATGCTCTACTCCACCTGCAATCATTAAATCTGCTTCACCAAGCATCAGAGAACGACCTGCAGCTGCTACGGCTGAAAGACCAGAAGCGCATAAACGATTAACAGTTTCACCTGGAATTGTGACAGGCAAACCAGCCAACAATGAAGCCATGCGAGCTACATTACGATTATCTTCACCTGCCTGATTCGCACAACCCATAATAACATCGCCTACTTGTGATAAGTCGATGCCTGCATTTTTTTCAGCAAGCTTACGCAATACCAAAGCTGCTAAATCATCAGCACGAACAGAAGCTAATGCACCTCCGAAATTTCCAATTGGTGTTCTAACACCATTAACGATGTATGCGTTTTTGATCATATTATTTTTCTTCTGGGAACCATTCTTTAGATGTTCTGTAAACAACGCCTTTAAAGAGCGCAACGATTTGATCTTGTTGATTTGTTACAGTAATAGAATAAATTCCTATTTTATTTGTCAAACTTTTTTCCTCTGAAACAGCATAAATAATATCATTCTCCTTTAATGATACCGTATGTGAAATAGATGTTTCTACAGAAACACTTTGTCGCCCATGCGAGTTTGAAGCAAAAGCCAATGCGCTATCAGCAAGTGAAAAAGCAATACCGCCATGTGCAATTCCAAATCCGTTTAACATCTCCTTGCGAATCTGCATTTTTAATTTACAATAACCAGCCTTCACATCAAGCACATCAATGCCTAACCATTGACTAAACCAGTCATGGCCATACATTCTTGATACAATTTTCTTAGCTTGATTATCTTCCATCAATAATTTTAATTAAAAAAAGATTTATTATCTCGAACCATCTGGCGCAATAAAACGGATGCACGGTAGCGATCATCATGATACTCTACATATAAAGAATCTAAGATTGATAATACTTTTTCAATCCCTATTTCATCAGCCCATTTAAGCAATCCTTTTGGATAATTTACACCTTTAGTCATTGACAAATCAATATCCTCTGCACAGGCAATTTGATAATACAATGCATCGGCAGCTTCATTAATCAGCATCGATAAGATACGTATTACTATCTCACTCGCTAAAACATCATCCGATTTAGCAACTTGCTTTTCTGCATTTTCACTATAATCATAATATCCTCTTCCTGTTTTTCGTCCATACCTACCCGATTCAACCATTTTCTTTTGAATTAAAGAAGGACGAAAACGAGGATCAAAATAAAACTGTTTCCATACTGTTTCTGTGACAGTATAATTAATGTCGTTCCCAATTAAATCCATCAATTCAAAAGGTCCCATTTTAAATCCGCCTTTGTCTTTCATTGCTGCATCAACGGTAGCGATATCTGCTATACCTTCTTCAACAATTTTTAATGCTTCTCCATAATAAGGACGTGCTACGCGGTTAACAATAAAGCCCGGTGTATCTTTAGTTATCACGGGAACTTTTCCCCAACTATGCATTAGCATTTTACATTCCTGATCAAGTCCTTCTTTAGTTTGCAACGCAGGTATAACTTCTACCAAAGGCATTAACGGTGCGGGATTAAAAAAATGGAGACCGATTACTCTTTCAGGTTTGACACAAGCAGCTGCAACAGATGTTACAGACAGCGATGAAGTATTAGTACCTAAAACACAATCTGAACTAACAATTTTTTCTAATGAGCTAAAAATTTCTTTCTTAACTTCTAAAATCTCAACAACAGCTTCAATGATTAAATGACTATCAGAAAAACTGTTTAATGAATTTACGACTATTATTCTTTCAATAATATTACGCACTTCGTCAGCCGACATTTTACCCTTCTCCACTAACTTCATTAATGATGACTCTGTTTTACGTACGGCATTTAATGCGGCCCCTTCTTTAGCATCAAATA
>CANFIN010000170.1 GCA_947447155.1 Bacteroidota bacterium
AAACCAAAGAAAAAAGCAACTGGCTTATCTGGTTATCGCACCAAACGAAAACCAGCAACAACAACTAAAAAAACACTACCTAAAAAAACAACGACTACAACTCGAGCAAACCAAGGTAGAAGCAAAAAAAATATTACCCCTGTAAAACTATTTTAATCAATAAATACGCAAATCATGGCAACTCAAACAAAAAAAACCAAAATCAGTAGCCAAGCTGTGATGGGAGAAATCAAAACCTTGGCTATGCTCACTGGCGGTGTTGTCATCGGCTCATTGGGCGGAAAAATGATTGATAAAGTATTGAATGTAGATGCAACTGCAACTGGATTCAATGCCAAAGCTCTTGCTCGACCAATTGTCCTTTTGGGTGTTGGTACTGCTGGAAACTTAATGCTAAAAGACCCGAACATGAAAATGTTGGCAACGGGTGTTGGCGCATCGGGTTTACTATCTGGAGTAAAAGTGTTCTTGAAAAAGGATCTATTGGCTGGACTTTCTGACTTTAGCTTCAATGGCATAGACGGATTGGGAGAACCGACCGTGTATCGCGAACCGATGAACTTGTCAGTAGAACGCTACAACCCAGACTTACCTGCTTTGTCTTCTCCAACTGCCTACAATCCTGAGGAATTCGCTTCGCATTCAGCAATGGTTGAAGGTGTAGCAGAAGAAGATTTAGCCTACATCGAAATCATTTAACCCTAATAATTATTCATAAACAATTAAAAAATCAGAAATATGTTAACGCTCGGACAAATCGAAAACAGTGAGTACAACTTACTAGGTGCAATGTCAGAAGATGACTTTTTGCAAGCTCTTGACCTTAGTGGCCCTAATGACAAGAAAAAACTGTTCCGCAAAATGCAGAACCAAACACGTGTTGCTACCAATGCAACAGGCTCACGCTCTCGCGCAGAGTTTGAAAAACGCATCTCAATGTTGCCAAAAGAAATCCAAGTTGGATTGGCAAATCAATCATTGCAAGCTGTTGATACTGCCTACTATGTAGTTAAAACTATCAGTGGCTCTAAAGTCATTAAGATGTTCAAAGATGACGACAACAAAGTTGTTGGATCAAGCAATATCTCTAGTGGTAAATTGGAGAAAGGAAACTACTTCTTGTTGTACGGTTTGCAGTTGTTGGGCGGTGTTGGAGACAACAACGACTCACCTGGATCAGTAAACTACGATGTGGTTCCAGATTACATGCGCAACGGTGAATTTGAATTCAAAGCCAACGGAACGGTGCTAGTTCCAAACACATCATGCGAGGTGTTTCAAACAACTGGAAAAGATACTTTCAAAGGTTTGTGGGTATTGGATAATCCAAAAATCATCCGTGACCAACAATCCATTGAATTGAATATCGAATGGTCTGCTAACGCGCCTCAAAACTCATATTTGAAGGCAATCCTTCGCGGAACAGCGGTTATCAAAGCGTAAACGATAAATCCAATTCACCATGAAAAACCACAAGTTTCAGCAAATTCGAGTAACTGTCACCAAGCCTGGAGACAGTATTCGATTCAATGCACAAACCGACAAGCAATACGCAAGAATTAGAGGCATTTATGTTTCTATTCCTGAAGAACGCCTTGTTCCTGGATGCTTGTTGGGTCTAAAAGTGAATAATCAGGACATTTTTGAAGATGTGCATGAGGTGAAACTTCTCACAAGTGGCAACCAGGTAGCTCCCAATCAGAAGTATTTCTTTTTTGAGGAGCTCTTGGACGCTGCTGGAAGTACGGTTGAAGGAAGGTTTACAGATGGACAGCCTGCGATTAGTATTGCGCCATCTGCTTCGGTAGAAAATGGATATTCAGCTTACGGCTATCCTTATGAAGTGAAAATCTATTTGTGGCTTAACAATGAAAAATAAAAGTAATGGCCGCAATACGCTACAATATCATTCGCCTTCAAGTGGAGAGACCAGGACAAATTGTTCGGTTTCAACACAAAATACCTAGCAACCTAAAACGCTGTACAGGATTTAAAGCTGTGCATGTTCGTGGTGTGCAAACGGATCTGTATATCCCTGAAATTGGATGGTTTACAGCATCGTTCAATAGTTTGAAGGAAGAAGCAATTGTAACGCCTGTTTCGGCTCAAGCCTTTTATGAACCTGAAGTAACTCATGAGTTCCAAACCTTAGATGTTGAGCTGCTTCGAGGACAATTAGTGGTGGGTGTATATGTTGACACTATGAAATCAAATGCATTTGCGCCTTACATCGTAAGCCTTTATCTGCGCTGTACGGAAATTTTAAGTAGCCCTCTTACACAGGAAAGTTTGCCAAAAAAGGAATTTACTGAATTGGTTCATAAGCTACAAGAGACAACTGATGAAAGTATTTGGAAAGAGGATTTTGAGGAAGAAGAATTAACAAGTGAAGAAATAAACCCAGACCAATTATGTTCGATCACTTAATTCATATCCATCAACAGTTCAAACAGCGAATCATTGGAATTGAGTTGCAGCGTTTTAAAAACGTGGTAACAAAGCCTGGTATTCTGAGATACGAAATTGAGGCATACAATGAGTATTTATTACTCACCAACTCGTTCGCTCTGCCCATAGGTACGCGGATTATTTCGGACACCAATAGTTTAGAAGTCCTAACCAGTCAAAACGGATTGGAAGGACTGGAGGAATTCAGTGGCCTAGTTGCCATTGAGCTGCCTGCAAACACCCAAGAATACCCCAATATAGAATTCATACAAATCGTCAAGGAGTAATGAGTAAGAAAAAGATATATCACCTCATACAGGTAAGTCAGAAAATGATTCAAACCTTCCCTAAACAGGGACACAGCAATGTGGTCTTTAATGCTGTCTTCTATCGAAACGGTAAGAAGCTCAATAGCATTGATCAGGCAGATGTAGCGAACTTTTCACACCTAGTTAGGAGCTATGATAAATCGGAAAACCCTGACAAGGTTAAAGTCGAATTCAAAGACCAGGATTCTGGAAGTTTAATTTGGGCAAAGACTTTTGAGTGGACGGATGTAGATGATGAAATTCCACGTGCTCTTTCGGGTTATTCTGGATTGGGAGAAGCGGAAGTGAATGATTTAGTACAGCGCAAGTTCTCTGAAATGGAACGTTCTAAAGAATTGGAACGCATGAGCGCTGAACTTCAACGCTTACAAACGGAAAA
>CANFIN010000171.1 GCA_947447155.1 Bacteroidota bacterium
ATAGAAGCGCCTCCAGTAGCAGCAGCATACCAAAGGAAAGTACTTCCTACATTTCCTGTTGCTACTAAATTTGAAATGGTAGGATTATTTTCCGAACAGAAATTTTGAGTAGCAGCAGTAGGTGCAGCTGGTGTTGAATTAATTGTTACTGTCACTGATGCACTTCCACTTTCGCAACCGGTAGAAGTGGTTTGTGTAGCATAATAAGTGGTGGCAGTAGTTAAAGAAACCGTACTACTTAACACTGAAGATGATAATGACGAAGAAGAATACCATTTGAGTGTATTAGATCCAGCTACCGTTGCAGTTAAACTTGCAACGGTAGCATTGTTTACCGAACAAAAACTCTGGGCACTAGTAACAGTAGGTGCTGCAGGTGTGGTAACAACATTCACTACAACAGCGGCACGAACACTTTCACAAGCACCATCCGATTGTGCAACATAATAAGTAGTGTTGGTCAGCGTATTTGATCCAGACAATGCAGTACCTCCTGTAGAAACACTATACCAACTAATTGAATTAGTTCCTGCCTTTGTTCCATAATTTAAATCAGCTATAGTAGGACTTGCATTAAGTTCACTACAAAATGTTTGTGTAGCGGTAGGTAGTAAAGTAATAGGTTGTGTACCAACAACGATCGCTCCCGATACGGTACTCAATTTACTACATGTGCCTCCTGAAATTACTTTTACATAATAGTAGGTGGTTCCAACTGCAGTAGTAGTAGGGGTATAAGAACTACTTGTAGCACCAGTGATAATTGTACCTCCCTCTGTTGAATTAGTAGTATTACTATACCATTGATAAGTAGTAGTTGCTGAAGTAGTAGCAGCAACAGTCAATGAGGTGGCAGTAGTATTTCTACATAAAGATTGACCTAGTGTAGAAGGTTGTGTAGTAATTGTAATTGGATCAGTTACCGTAATAGAAGCAGATACCGGCGTGGCGCAAGTACCGTTGGTGTAAGTGACTGTATAATTACCTCCTTCATTTGGTATCAACTTAGCCGCTTTTGTCAACTTTTGAAGATTGGTTGACGTCAGTGTAAAATAGTTACTAGTAGTTGGATCTATTGAAATTCCATAAGGTTTGGTAGCTAAAGTAGTTAAAACCGTTCCTTGTGTAGTAGTAGTACTACCAGCAGGGAATTTCATAATCCGACTATTATTAAAATCGGCTACAAATAAATTATTTGCACTGTCTACATAAATACCTCTTGGACTATTCAACTGGGTTGATAATGTACCAAGGCTATTGATAGTTCCTGCAACGACTATACCTATACCAGTAGTACTACTAGCAGGGGTTTTATACACTACATGTTCTCCATAAGAACTAAAATAAATATCTAGATTCGGTGTTACAAATATACCAGCAGTTGCAGCATTGTTAGAACCATATGCCACCCTTGTTCCCACGGTGGTGGAAGTGCTATTTGCAGGAAACCTATACACTTGTGCAGGCCCTGAATTAGTTCCAGCGTATATTTTACCATTTTTATCTACATACACTGAATAGGCACCCGGAACGTTTGTAGCAACTACTACACCGCTAGTAGCCGAACTACTTCCATTAGGGAATCTGATTACCCTATTATTGACGGCATCAGCTACATATATATTTCTATCATTATCCACATAAACACCTGCGGGTGAACTCAACTGATTCAAACCACTACCCGGTCCATTACCTCCTGCTACAATTACACCCGTGCTACTGCCTGGTGCATACATTAAAATGGAATGATTATTTGAAGTGGTTGCCACATAAATATTTCCAGTGGAATCTATAAATAGATTTTGGTATCCTCCAGTTATGTTAGCCACATTCGATAAAGTATCAGAGAATGTGTTGACATTACTTAACAAGGATCCGTTTCTATACCAACTTAAAGAACTAGCATTTCTATCTACTAATGATGCAGTAATGGTATTACCTACGCATACTCCTGCACTCATCAATGGAGTAGTTGGTCCTGCGATTACATTCACTAATGTTCTTGCACTCTCACAATTATCAGCCGATAGTTGAGCTACATAATACACTCCACTGTTTACAATGGTAGCAGTATTTGATAACGCGCCTCCTGCAATCGCTACTGTATACCATTTAGCAGTATTTCCTACACCAACGTTTGCTACTAAATTGGCAACCGTTGGTATTGTTGATGCGCATAAATTTTGTGTACTTGCCGTAGGTGCTAATGGTGTTGTATTAATAGTTACCGTCACCGATGCACTGCCACTTTCACAACCTGTAGAAGTAGTTTGAGTAGTATAATAAGTAGTACCAGTTGTTAATGAAACTGTACCACTCAGTAATGAACTACCTAATGAAGCAGATGAATACCATTTAATTGTATTAGTTCCAACTGCAGAGGAGGTTAAATTAGCTACTGTTGAATTATTTGCAGAACAAAAACTTTGCGCACTTGATGCAATAGGTGCTGCTGGTGTAGCCACTACATTCACTACTACTGCACTACGAAGACTCTCACAAGTACCATCATATTGAGCTGTATAATAAGTAGTGGTTGTCAACGTACTCGTTCCTAATAATGCAGTGCCTCCTGTTGAAGCAGTATACCAGGTGATTGAATTGGTTCCAGTTGGTGTGCCGTTGGCTAAATTATTTATTGTAGGACTGGCAATAGCAGCACTACAAAATGTTTGCGGACTGGTTACCGTCAAAGCGGTAGGTATTTCTTTTACCACTATTGCGCCCGACACCGTACTCAATTTACTACAACCGCTTGCAGTAATAATTTTTGCATAATAATAAGTAGTTCCTGCTACTGAAGTAGTAGGAGTATAAGAACTACTGGTAGCGCTAGTGATGGCTGTACCACCCACTGTTGAGTTCGTAGTATTGCTATACCATTGATAACCATTAATGGTTGTTCCTGAAACCGTAGCAGCAACAGTTAATGTAGTAGCTGTTGAATTTTTACAAACTGTTTGCCCCACAGTAGAAGGTTGTGTGGTAATTGTAAGAGGATCCGTTACCGTAATTGAAGCAGATACAGGCGTAGCGCAAGTTTCGTTGGAATACGTTACTGTATAAGCTCCTCCCTCATTGGGTATAAACCTAGATGCTTTTGTGAATTTTTGCAAATTCGAACCTCCAACAGTAAAAATATTTCC
>CANFIN010000172.1 GCA_947447155.1 Bacteroidota bacterium
AAAGATTCCGTGCGGAGCTGTAATCTGAGCGAATGAGTTTACGCTGCTGATTAGTAATAAGGCGATAATTAATTTTTTCATGTGTTTTTAATTTTGAAGCAATTTATTCAAGATACTCATATCTACTGTATAGATTTTGTAAAAGCCATGTTTTTTTAGGGTAAAAGGCAGGTTTTTTTGGGCGATTTGTTTTTTGAAAATCATCAATCAGACTTGTTTTGACAACAACTGCAGCCCAAATTCTGCTCTAATTATGTTAAAATATCTTCTTATAAAGAATTGAAGAATAAGGCCGGCTTCACGAAACGATTTGGTAAATTTGTCTAAGAAATTTAGAAAGGTGAAATCAAAAACGCTCAAGCAAAACAAAATTAATGTAGTAACACTCGGATGTTCTAAAAATTTAGTCGATTCGGAAGTGTTAATGGGTCAGCTAAAGGCCAATAAATTTGATGTAACACATGAAAGTACAAAGCAGGATGCTTCAATTGTAATCATCAATACCTGCGGATTTATTGATAATGCCAAGCAAGAGAGTATTGATACTATTCTCCATTTTGCAAAACAAAAGGAAGCCGGTAAGATTGAAAAGCTCATTGTTACAGGCTGTTTGTCGGAACGCTATAAGCCAGATTTAGAAAGAGAAATTTCTAATGTAGATGCCTACTTTGGTACGCGTGATTTGCCTTTGCTTCTTAAAACATTGGGCGCCGACTATAAACACGAGTTAGTAGGGGAGCGATTACTTACTACCCCTCGTCATTTTGCTTATATGAAAATTGCAGAAGGCTGCGATCGACCTTGTTCATTTTGTGCGATTCCTTTAATGCGTGGTAATCATATTTCTAAGCCGATGGAAGAGTTGGTTCAGGAGGCGAAAAATTTAGCAGCTAATGGAACTAAGGAGTTACTTTTAATTGCGCAGGATTCTACTTACTACGGACTCGACTTATATAAAGAGCGAAAGCTTGCTGAGTTGATGCAGCGCTTAGCAGATGTGAATGGCATAGAGTGGATTCGTTTGCATTATGCTTTTCCCGCAGGATTTCCAATGGATGTGTTAGATGTGATGAAATCAACTAGCAATATCTGTAATTATTTAGATATGCCTCTGCAGCATGTAAGTGATAATATGTTGAAGTCGATGCGCCGAGGTACAACCCGCGAGAAGACGTATAACTTAGTAAATACAATTCGTGAAAAAGTGCCTGGGATTGCTTTAAGAACAACATTGATTGCTGGATATCCAGGGGAGACAGAGCAAGATCATGAAGATATGTTGCGATTTGTGGAGGATCTGAAGTTTGATCGTTTGGGCATCTTTACCTATTCACATGAAGAGAACACACATGCGTACTCGTTAGTAGATGATGTTCCGCAAGAAATAAAAGTTGAAAGAGCACAAGCCGTGATGGCAGCACAAGAGTCAATATCTGCAGAATTAAATCAGCAAAAAGTAGGAAAGGAATTCAAGGTGTTGTTTGATAGAAAAGAAGATAATCACTTTGTAGGACGAACAGAATTTGATTCACCAGAAGTGGACAATGAAGTGCTGATTGATGCCACTGATGCTTATGTGCGTGTTGGCGATTTTGCGAATGTGAAAATTGTTTCTTCCTCTGAATTTGATTTATTTGGCGAGCTAATAAAATAAATAATGCGCAAGTATTCGATTTCATTAAGTAATAGTAATTGGAAAAATAATCTGTTAGATGATTATTTGAAAGGGTCTGACTTTTTGAAATCCTTTTATCAATACGAACCGAAATTTGAAAATCTTATTCATGCAATTAATGACCGTAAAAATTTTCCTATTGACAGAAATTTATTGGTTGATGTATTACTTGATCAGAATAAAGAATTTTTAAAGTCTAATGGGTTAGAGGAAATTGTACAATCATTAAAATCTGAAAATTCATTTACAATTACCACTGGTCATCAGTTAGGTATTGCAGGCGGACCATTATTTTTTATTTATAAGATCATCACCACTATTAAACTTGCAAAGCAATTAAATGATCAGAATACGAATGAGCGATTTGTTCCTGTTTTTTGGATGGCATCTGAAGATCATGACTTTGCAGAAATTGCAAGTATTCGTGTTTTTAATAATCAATTACATTGGGGCTTAAAGGATGCTTCTGGAGCATGCGGAGAATTGTCTACCAATTCATTAAATGACTTAATCGAGGAGTTGAAAAAAATCAATGGTGAATCAGCGAATGCAATTGAATTAAATAAAATACTTTCTGATTGTTATCAAACAGGATTAACACTTGCAGCTGCTACGCGAAAATTAGTCTATGCAATCTTAGGTGAATATGGTGTTGTTGTTATAGATGGGGCTGATGCACGATTTAAACGATTTTTTATTGATGTTATGCATGATGAATTAACGAATCATTCCGCGCATAAAAAAGTTAGTGAAACGTCAGAGCGATTAGCAC
The DNA here is from genome assembly GCA_947447155.1 of Bacteroidota bacterium. Classification (GTDB taxonomy): domain Bacteria; phylum Bacteroidota; class Bacteroidia; order AKYH767-A; family OLB10; genus CAINEC01. The sequence goes on from CANFIN010000172.1 coordinate 2,448, forward strand.
AAAAATATAAGCCGCAAGTTTTTCCACGAGAAGTGAATTTATTTTACAAAGAAAATAATTTACGAGAAAGGATTGTCGAACTTGAAGATGGAACTTACAATATTAAGAATACTGATATTTTTTTTCCTAGCGATATTTTATTCGAAATGCTTGATAAATATCCGGAAAGATTCAGTCCTAATGTTATTATGCGTCCGCTATATCAGGAAAAAATATTGCCAAACATAGCCTGTATTGGTGGTGCAGGAGAATTAGCATATTGGTTACAGTTAAAGTCTCTATTTGAATATCATCAATTGTTTTTTCCAATGTTGATTAATAGAAACAATGCATTGATTATTTCTGAAAAGCTAATAAAGAAGAGTGCTAACATTGGAATTAACGAAGAAGAGATTTTTCAAGATGAACAGGATTTGATAAAATTGGTGTTAGAAAGAACAGTGACAGATAATTTTTCTGCGAAAGGAAATATCGATGTGGTTTCTCGCGAGTTTGATTTATTAGCAAATAAGGCAATCTCAATTGATGCTTCAATAGAAAAATACATTCAGGCAGAGCGACAGAAAACAATTAATGCATTAGAAAACATCGAAAAGAAAATGGTTCAAGCCATTAAAAAGAAAAATGAAAATTCTTTAAATGTTTGCAAACAAATTACTGACGAGGTTTTTCCT